>DASQSS010000280.1:0-13499 GCA_035642255.1 Ktedonobacterales bacterium
GACGATGGGCATGAGCGCCTATCTGTACCTCGTCGCCCACACCATCACCATCGGCGTCGTCTACCTGTTCGTGCAGTACACCTTCCTGTTGCAGGGACCCATCGAACAGATATCGCAGCAGATGCAGGAGTTTCAGAAGGCGGCGTCCAGTCTGATTCGTGTGCGCGACCTGCTGGGCCTGCGCGCGACCATCGTGGACGGCGCGACGAGTTTGCCCGCGTCCACCGCTGGCGCGTCGGGTCAGCACGGGCTCGGCGTCAGTTTCGATCACGTCACGTTCACCTATCCGACAGGCGACCAGCCAACGTTGCGCGATGTGTCGTTCGCGCTGGCGCCCGGGCAGGTGATGGGGTTGGTCGGGCGCACAGGCAGCGGCAAGACGACGATCAGCCGCCTGCTCTTCCGCCTGTACGACGTCAGCGAGGGTGCTGTGCGGCTGGATGACGTGGACGTGCGCGACCTGCCACTGTCGGCGCTGCGGCGCGGCGTCGGGCTGGTGACGCAGGACGTGCAGCTCTTCCAGGCGACCGTGCGTGACAACGTAACGTTTTTCGACGACTCGATCTCCGATGCGCGCATCCGTGAAGTGTTCGAGCGGCTCGGGATGAACGAGTGGCTGGCGCGCATGCCCGATGGGCTGGACACCTGGCTGGAGGCCAGCGGCGGCGGGCTCTCGGCGGGCGAGGCGCAATTGCTGGCGTTCGTGCGGGTGTTCCTGCGCGATCCGGGACTGGTGATTCTGGATGAGCCGTCGTCACGGCTCGACCTGGCGACCGAGCGGCTGATCGAGCGGGGCATGCGCGCCCTGCTGGCCGACCGCACCGGCATCATCATCGCGCATCGGCTCGCTACCGTGCGCCGCGCCGATGTCATCCTGACGTTAGGCGCTGGGCAGGTGTTGGAGTTTGGCGCGCGTGAAGCGCTGGAGCGCCAGCCCGATTCCCATTTCGCGGCGCTGCTGCGGGTGGGACTGGAAGACGAAGACACGATCGATGTAGATCAGGAGGGCGCGCTGGTATGACGACAGCGACAGTCGAGCGACGCGATGGGCCAGGGAGCCAGCCCGCGCAGGAGTCGCCACGCGCGCCACTCAGCACGCGGCAATATCTCTGGCGGCTCGTGCGCTATGACCAACCGCTCTTTCTGATCAACATCGTCCTGTGGACCATCGAGCATGCCGCGCCTCTCGTTCCGGGGCTGTTGGCGGGCTGGTTCTTCGGCGCGCTGACCGGGAACGCGCCCTGGAACCTGAACGTCTGGACGATCGTGGCGCTGGTGACGGGCGTAGGCATCGGGCAGACCGCTGTCTTCTCAATGGCGATCGTCACCTGGTTCTCCTACTACTTTGGCCAACAGGCGCTGCTACGGCGCAACATGTTCGCCTGGGTGATGCGCGGGCCAGGGGCGCACCGGCTGCCCGACTCGCCGGGAGAGGCGATGAGCCGCTTCCGCGACGACGTGCAAGAGGTGAGCAACGCCTTCGAGAACATGATCGATGTCTGGGGCGTCGGCCTGTATGTCGTCGGCGTGGCGATCATCATGCTGCGCATCAACGCGCTGGTGACGGTCATCACGCTGGCGCCCTTCATCGCCGTGCTGATCACGACTAACCTGATCGGCGGCTTGCTCTCGCGGCTGCGCCTGACCAACCGCGAGGCGACAGGCCGTGTGACAGGCTACATCGGCGAGATGTTCGCGGCCGCGCAAGCCGTGAAGGTGGCTGGAGCCGAGCGGCGCGTCGTCGAGCGCTTCCGGGCGTTGAACCAGACGCGCCGTCACGCCGCCGTGCGCGATTCGACGGCGACGGCGCTGGTGCAGACCGTCAACAACAGCATGGGCGGCGTCGCCACGGGCATCGCTCTCCTGCTGGTGGCGCTGCGCGTCACGGGAACGAACTTCACGCTGAGCGACTTCGCCATTTTCGTGACGTACCTCTCGGGTCTGGCATGGCAGATGTCGTTCCTGGGCGCGACGATCGCGCGGCTGCGACAGGTGGGCGTCTCGTTCGACCGCATGAGCGCGGTGATGAACGGCGCCGCGCCTGACGCGCTGACCGAGAGCACGCCGATGGGGCTGTATGGCAAGTGGCGCCATGAGCCGCAGCCAGACGAGCGCGACATACCGACGCCAGAGGCTGCGGCGGCTGGCCCACTGGAAACGCTGGAGGCGCACGGGCTGACGTACCTCCATCCGGCGACGGGGCGCGGCGTGCAGCGCGTCTCGATCTCGGTGCGGCGTGGACAGTTTGTCGTCGTGACCGGACGCATCGGCGCGGGCAAGACGACGCTGCTGCGGGCGCTGCTCGGGCTGACGCATGCGCAGGCGGGCGAGGTGCGCTGGAACGGCGCGGAGGTCGAGAATCCAGCGACGTTCTTCACGCCGCCGCGCACAGCCTACACCGCGCAGGCGCCGCGCCTCTTCAGCGAGTCGCTGCGCGACAATGTGCTGCTGGGTCAGAGCGCCGAGGAGGCGGATTTCGATGGCGCGCTGCGACTGGCGCTGCTGGAGACAGACATCGCCGAGATGGAGCAGGGCGTGGACACGATGGTTGGCCCGCGTGGGGTGCGTCTCTCCGGCGGACAGGTTCAGCGGGTGGCGGCGGCGCGCATGTTCGCCCGGCGCGCCGAGTTGATGATCTTCGACGACCTGTCCTCCGCGCTCGATGTGGAGACAGAGCAACGGCTCTGGGAGGGTCTCTTCGCGCAGGGCGATACGACCTGTCTCGTCGTCTCGCATCGGCGCGCGGCGTTGCGGCGCGCCGACCACATCATCGTGCTGAAAGATGGTGCGGTGGTCGCGGAAGGCACACTCGACGGCCTGCTGGCGACCAGTCCGGAGATGCGCGAGCTCTGGCAGACGGGCGAGCGCGAGGGCCAGGAGGCTCCGGCGGAACTGGCGTAACGCCGTACAACACGAGGTAACACGCATAGCGACATTCACGCGAAAACAGCGAGAACAGGCAAGAGGCGGGGAGTTTGCGCTCTCCGCCTCTTGTCGTTGTGCTGTCGTTGTATTGTCAGCGCCACTGCCGTGTCATGCGCCGATGGTGTACCACGGATTGTAGCCACCGGCCACGCCGACCGCCGACGAGCCGCCACGGTTGAAACGGTAGAGCGAGCCTGCGGACGCGCCGGGCTGGGCGTCGGCGGCGTCGACTTTGGCCGCCCAGAACTGAGTGCTATCCCATTTCCATACCGGATAGTTATAGGTGTCTGGCGAGTAGCCGTGGAACGTGCTGTCGCCGGCGCCACCCGGCGACGCGACGCTGGCGGTCAGTGTCGCGGGTGATGGCAGCGCATTGGTGAAGGCGACCCACTGGCCATTCGGTGAGATTTGCAGCTTGACCAGCTGATTTGTCACCATGTAGCGCGCGATCTGTGTCGCGCTGGAGCCATCAGCCTGGGCATAGTAGATTTTCGAGCTAGCGATGCCGCCGGAGGGCGCTACATTCGGCGTCACAACCTGATAGACGACATGCGCTCCATCGGGCGAGGCGTCCCAGCCAGGTGTGTGCAGATCGCCGGGCGAACATTGGCATGTCCCCCATGCGCCGAGGCTGATCGACCCGGCCAGCGCGCCATGGACGCCTAGATCGTAGCGATGCAGCGTATACGACCACGAGGCGGTCGCCGACGTGTTCACGCTCTCCCAAAACAACGTCGAGCCGCGCGCCGCCGCCTCAACAGCGTTTGAGATGCCCGGTAGCTGCGTCGCGGAGGCCGCGCCCAGATGATAGGTGTAGATATTGCCGACGGAGACGAACCAGATGGTCGAGGCGTCGAGCCAGCCAGCGGTGCGCTCCGTCAAACGCACGTTATGATTGCCGGGTACGACGCTGACGGCGCCGCTGGAGGCGGAAAGCACGCTGATCGGGCCTTCGAGATCGCCATCGCCGCAGTTATAGCTGCCCAATGCCGCCGCGATGCGCGTCAGATCAGGCGAGAAGACCGGCAGACTCCATGCCACCTCGGTATCGCAGCCGTCAGTCGGAGGCGGCCCGATGTGTGTGATCTGATGCGGTGTGGCGCCGTTCACGCTTGCCCAGATTTGCGGCGCATTGTGGCTGTCGTACTGATACCACGCGAACGCGTGTGACGGCGACGGCGCTGGAGTCGCCGTCGGCGCGGGTCCGCTTGCGGTCGCCGTCGCGGCCGCTGTCGTCGCGGCGGTGGACGACGCGCCGCCAGTGAGCGCGCCAGAGGTTGACGCGCATCCAGAGAGTGCCAGCGCTAGCCCCACCGAGAGGACACTCGTCCATGCGCGCAAACTGCGCGTAGCTATGATCCGCATGATTCCCACTTCCTCCCCAGGTATGCGCTGGCGTCGCGCAACCACCGCCCGCGCCCCCCCAAGCTCCAGCGGCGTCAAACAATAAGCGTTCAACCAGCCGCCGGAGGTGTGACTAGTGTACATGTATCTAGCAAGGGGAGATGTGATGGGCATCACAGCGGACAGTGGTCACAGCGGGAGGAATAGGGTTAGCGCGACAAAAAGACAATCCGATTGTCCCAACTCTCGGCGCCGGAGGAAACGACAAGATGCGAGAGGGCGCGAATGAGACCGCCAATGTCATTCTGCGCGATAGTGCGCTCGTCCACGAGGATGACGCCTCCGTGCGTTATCCCCTGCTCTCCCCAATCCTTGAGGAGTGCGGGAATCGTTCGCAGATCATAGGTGACGAGTGTCCAACCGCCCGTGGCTGCCGCATGGAGAATCATCACATCGGGCGCCTCCAGGTATGCGCCACCTTGCCAATCGCGCAGCGCCGCCACCATCAACCCAGCCGCATCGCTCAGGCCGCGCGCGACCATAGGCGAGATATGCTCATCGAGCAGTAGTTTCACTGGGGGCGGTCTTGCGCGATTGGCTCGGCGCTCGCGGAGATACGCTCGATGCCAGGCAGCATGGCAGCCAGCGCCTCAAAGGCAGGCTGACTATCGGCGATGGCGTCCTCGATCTCCATAGGGTAGGCGGCGGCATAGTTGAGCGCCGCTTGCGCCTTCACCTCGGGCCAACTAAGGCTCTCCGCTGCATGCGTCACATCGCCATCATAGGCGCGCACAAGCTTAACGACTTCCCACACAGCCAGGCTAGACCCTTGAAGGTAGGCCTGTCGCCCAACGGGCGAGTCACGAAACTGGATGAACGCAAACTCAGAGACACGCAGCGCCTCTTCCAGCAAGGTTGCGGCTGTTTCACTGGCGCTCTTATTCAGGCGTCGCGCGAGCCGACGCACACGCTCCATTTGTTCATCGCGCAGACGCAAGCTGATGACCTGAGACATACCACGTTCCTTCCACTAGGCCCGCCAGCGATACCCCGACGGCGACAAGTAGTACAGTGTATACAAGTTGTGTTGAAGTGACAAGAGCGACAAGAGTTACGCAAGTGACGACAGTGACACTGACATGAAATGTCACATCCATGCGTGCAGTAGTTCATCAACCACCCTCTGTCGGGATATACCGTCCAAATGATTGATATTATTGATATGATTGAATAGAAGCGATGAGCGCGCGGAATGCAGGATGTGTGATCTGCTTGCGGCTGCGAGGCGGATGGCGATGCGACCGACCGACCAGAGAGACGAAAGCGAGCTGGAGGTGACGCCGCTCGATGCGCGCATGGTGCAACGGTTGCGGGGGCCTCGCTTCGCGCTGGGCAGACAGGGGCGTGTGGCGCTGGCGATATGCGCGATTGCGCTGGCGATCATCGCGCCGCTGCTCAGCCTCACCTCGACCCGCTCGGCCATTGCGGCCCTGCTTGCGGCGTCCAGGCCGACGCCAACCGCGACGGCCAACCCCGCGCTGACCATCGTCAACGTCTCCACCAACATCACAGACATCGCGCCCACCGCATGGAACAAGCTGCGCGCGCGGCCAGTGCTGCTGCCCACCCTTGACGCCGGCGTCGCCTGTCCAGCCGCGCAGGGGCGCGCCGTAGAGCCAGCGTTTGGCCCCGCCATCGGCGATGGTCCTGCCTATATCGTCGGCATGGGAACAGATGGCGTGCTGCACGCGACCGCTCCCATAGCCCATGGCAAAGGCAGCGCGACATGGGGCAGCCAGCTCGCCATCTTCATCATTGCGCCAAGCTATAACGGACCCGTGTTGGCGCGCGGCCATCAGCTCGATGGGTCACATCCGCTGCTCTTCAACGGCGGACTCGACCAGATGCAGGGCTTTGACCAAACGACGCCCACGCTGCTGAGTCAGCTGCGCCTCGAAGGCTCGCCCGCTTATGGCGCGCCGTGGCCCAACTTCGCCTCCTACCTGCGCATGCAGGCCCCAGGCTGCTACGGCATCCAGCTCGACGGCGACACGTTCAGTGAAATCGTCGTCTTTCGCGTCGTCTTCGGCGATTGACCCGTGCAAACAGCGCCCGCTTCATCACCAGGCGCCGCAGTTGCGGGACAAGTCATCGGGTGCGGAGGCTGGAGACTACCACTAGCAAGATCCGCAGCGCGAGGCCAGATCATTCTCGTCGAGATGTGCAGATTCAGGAGGACGATCGCCATGCAGAACATACCTCACCCGGACACCGTAGTCCCTCAGCGCATCTTCGAGCAGCCCCTGATGTGCGCCGAATGCGGCTTGCCGATCGGGACGAACCAACTGGCTGACGAATGTGAGCTCTGCGGTGCGCCGCGCTGCCGCGCCTGCGCCGTTGAAGCGGGTGATCAGGCGCGCGCGGATTCCTCCAGCGGCTACATCTGCTCCACCTGCGCCGCCGACGACGCCTGAGCGCGGACTCACGTCAGAGCGCATTCTGGCGCCGCATTCTAACATTGCATCCTGACGTCTGGCGCCATGCCCTCGCGCATGGCGCCACTCCTCGCTGGCCGCCGCCGTTAGCGCAGGTTGAAGTACTCGCGGTGGATGTTGGCCGGCTTCACTCCAGCCTTGAGCATCGCCTTGTGAAACGAGGTCACCAACTGCTCCGGACCGCACATGAACACCGATAGCGTTCGAGGCTCACCGCCAACAGTGTCAAGAACCTGCTCGGGCGTCAGCGAGGACTGGCTGGAGGTGTCGATGATGTGCGGGCGCACCGAGCCATGCCGCGCGGCCAGCTCGCGAAGCTCCGCACTATAGGCCGCGGGGCCGCGAGAGGTATAAAAGAGGTCAACGTGGCGCGGTAGCTGGCCGGGCGACGCGGAGCGCAGCCAGCTGAGGATCGGCGTGATCCCGACTCCGCCAGCGATCCAGATCTGGCGCTCTGTGCCGCGACGATAGTCGAAGTCGCCGTGCGGCCTGCTGATGACGGCGGGCATGCCTGGCTCGACCATCGTGCTGATACCGGACGTGAAATCCCCGAGCGCCTTCACCGCGAAGCGGACGTTCGACTCGTGCGGCGCGCTGGTGATCGTGAAGGGGTGCCGGTGCCATCCGTCCTTCGCTTCGAGGTAAACGATCGCGAATTGACCTGGCTTGTAGTCGAGTGGCTGGCCAAGCGGCTTCAGACTAATCTCGACCGTTGTGGCGTCAATCGGCCGCACTGACTCAACCTGATAGTCGAGCATGTGGGCGAATCGGCGCGCCAGTAGCTCGCGATAGATATAGAACGCCAGGCCAGCGCCAGCCACGACGATATAGGTCCAGCGTAGCGCCTGCGACCCGAACACAGTCCCATCGATCAATCCGTGCGCGAAGCCGATGGCGACGAAGAGGCCGGTGAACCGGTGAAAGAATCGCCAGAACCCGTAGCCCATCACCGTACGGCTGAGGAACCGCACGGGGCGAGTGTTCATGCCCTCGAGGATCCAGGGCCGCAACCGCTTTGGCGTGAAGGAGGGCCAGCGCGGGGCAATCGCCCAGACCACTAGCACGATCAAGCCCGTCAGGCCGATGACGCCCAGATCGGCGCCAAGCGACGTTTTGCGGGGATTCGAGGTGACGCCAGCGTGCACGGCGACCAGCGTGGTACCAGCGATGGTGACGGCGCGATGCCAGTAGGCGGCGTGGTCGATGCCGTTGAACCAGCGCTCGACCCACTGCAACGTGCTGATGAGGACGAGGCCCATTGACATCAGGAGCACGCCCTCGGCGCCGACAAGCTGGCCGATAAATCTCGCCGTGGGTACGTTGGCTGGGCGCCCGATGACCCAGATCACTGCCAGAGCGACGATGAGGGCGACGATCGCGATGGGTCCGAGGATGCGGGGAGCAAGCCGCGCACCCCGGTATTCGCTGCGCTGTCGATCAAGAACGCGCGCGCTCATCGAAGGTCATCCGTTCTCCTACGGCGGGCGCCTGAGTGGAGACGCCCGCTGTTCTCCCCACAACAGACATCGTGTTGATCTGCGGAATACCGCGCATTCAAGCGCGACGCCAGCATGCGCCGACATGCGCCGGGCGACTCTGGACCGTCTCATCACGCCTACAGTCCACCCGCTGCTCTGAACGCTACGCAGACCGCATGCCACTCAGGCGAAAGCAGAATAGCGCGCACGCCGAGGCTGACGGGTCGCTGGCGAAAGTCATGCCGGACACAGCCATCGTGTTCGGCTCACATCCAGCCGAATCACGACCATCCGCTGAGGCTGTCGTTGTTGGCGCTGGCTTCCGAGGGAGAGGGAATGAGGAGGCCAGCGCGGCCAGGCGTTGGCCGAGGGGGAAGTCTGCTAGTCGCGGCGCAGGAGGAAATCGGCCTCGGCCAGACGGCGACCCTCTTCGGTTTCGCAGTGCGCGGTGATGCGCAGCGCGCCGGTCGGACCATCGATGCCTGTCACCGTGGCGCTCGCCCGCACCGTCTCCTCAGCGTAGGCTGGCTCGATGAAGCGCAGCTGCCCGCTGAGGAACCGCGCCAGCGCCGGACGGTCGCTGTGCTGCGCCGCGCTGCTCGCCAGCATCGCCGCCAGCAAGCCTGGCGGCGCGACACGCTGATAGCGCGGCTCCGCCTCCAGGCGCGCCTCCGCTCCCAGATCGGCCTCGCCCATCACCAGCGCGAAGAGCGCCAAATCCGCCTCCGAGAGCGAGCGCGTCGTCGTTCGGGTCGCGCCCACTGCGCCCGCCACCCCATCCGCGCGTGTCTCGTCGTCATTCACCACCGCAAGCTCCTGCGCTCTACTGCCCTCCGTGAACCTCCAGCGCAGCGAGCATGCGCGGTGGGGCGTGGTGGAGGGGTCAGTGAGGGATGTTCGTATGCGTACTAGACGGGAGTATAGCATGCGCCATAGCGCCGCGCTAGACCGACGTGACGCCAGCCAAGGCGGCGCTATGCCTGTTTCTACGCTATCGCTCGACGCATGTTCAACACTGTTCACTGCGTCTGGCGCCGCTGCGCGCCAATCACACGCCAACCGCTCGCGGATAGCGACCAGGGGTGGTCACTGGCGTATAATACACATAGTGACCGCGCCGACGCATCTCCAGCGTGACGATGCGCTCTGCTGCGCCCACCGACGCCGGCCCTTTGGCGCGCTTATGGCGGACGCTCAGCGCATGCGTGCGCATCGTTCCAGCCGCGTGAGCCGCGCCAATCCACAACCAGAGGAGTCCATCATGGGATTCAACATGAAAGACCTGCAGAAGATGCAGGCCCGGATGATGAAGCTGCAGGAGGACCTGCAAAACAGCACGTTTGAGGGCGTCTCCGGGGGCGGCGCTGTCACGATGTCCATCAATGGCAAGTTTGAGGTCACGGCTGTCAAAATCAATCCCGAGGCGGTTGATCCGGACGACGTGGGCATGCTCGAAGACCTCATCCTGACCGCTTTTCAGGATGGCTTTGGGAAAGTGACAGAGGCGCAAGCGCAGATGATGCAGCAGATGACCGGAGGCATGAAGCTGCCCCCCGGCATGGGCTTCTAGTCTGGTTGGTAGGCAAGGCCGCTGGCACGACGGGGCGGCTTCGGCTGTGTGAGCTTCGTATGCGCTCGCCAATCCATCGCCACACGCGCGCATCCATCGCATCCATCCCATTCGTCGCGTCGTTGTGGCGACTCTGGCTGACGCCCGCCCGGCGCGGAGTCATCGGGCGGGCTGTTATTTCCGCTGGTGGGCGGGCATTTTGACCTTGGGAACTGGGGACGATACGGAGCCATGCAGACAACATCCGCCTCTATCACGGCGCTCATCGAAGAACTCGCGAAACTGCCGGGCATTGGTCCCAAGACCGCGCAGCGGCTGACATTCTACATCCTGCGCAGCCCGACCGACCAGGCGCGCCGCCTGGCCGAAGCGATCACGCGGGTCAAGGAGAACGCCATCCAGTGCTCGATCTGCTGCAACATCACCGAATCGGACCCGTGTCCCATCTGCGCCAACCCTGAGCGCGACCACGGCCTGATCTGCGTCGTCGAGCAGCCACTCGATGTGCTGGCGCTGGAGAAGACCGGTGTGCTGCGCGGCGTCTATCATGTGCTGCATGGCGCGCTCTCGCCGCTGGAGGGCATCGGCCCACGCGACCTCAAGATCGATGAGCTGGCCGCGCGTGTGCGCGCTGGAGTCAGCGGCGGCGTGAACGGCGCGAACGGCGCGGATGAGCC
Organism: Ktedonobacterales bacterium; assembly: GCA_035642255.1. Classification (GTDB taxonomy): domain Bacteria; phylum Chloroflexota; class Ktedonobacteria; order Ktedonobacterales; family JADMIN01; genus JAKAIY01. The sequence continues at coordinate 10,490 of DASQSS010000280.1, forward strand.
CGTGCGCGAGGTGATTCTGGCGACCAACCCGAATCAGGAAGGCGACTACACCGCCACGTACATCTCGCAGGCCATCGCGCGGCCGGGACTGCTGCTTACCCGCCTGGCGCGCGGCCTGCCGATTGGCGGCGATCTGGAATACGCGGATGAAGGCACACTAAGCCGCGCGCTCGAAGGGCGCCGCGAACTCTAGCGTTCCCGCGCCACCGCTGTCGCTCACGGAGACACAGACTCTGACCCAAAGGAGGCCGCCGCTATGGCTGAGGAAGACATCATCCAGCAAGGGCGCGAGCAGCGCTTGATGACACTCGCCCTGGCCGACCAGATCCACGGCGCCCGCTGGCATGAGCCGGCGCTGCCGGGCGGCGTCACTGTGCACGCCATGCTCTCGCACCTGCTCGGCTGGGATGAATGGCTCATCGCCACGCTGGAGATGAGCGCGACGCGCGAGCTGCCAGCCAAGCTCGTCGCCGCCTATCGCGAGGTAGACGCCTTCAACGCCCGTTCCGTCGCGCGCTATGCCAATGTCAGCCGCGATGACCTGCTCGGCGCGCTTCAGGGGACGAGCGCGCGGGTCGTCTCCAGCGCCCTGGCGGCGGGTGGCGCTGAGTGGGCGCAGCGACGCATTCCTGATCTGGCCCCGCCGCCCGCCGAGCAGGATGGCCAACAGGCCATCGAGCCGTCACGGGGGCCAACCGTCGGTGGGATACTGCGGATGCTGCGTGAGCACGAGCGCAATCACTGCGAAGAGTTCAGCGCGGCGCTGGGAGTCAGCGTGGATATGGAACAGTTGCGCGCCGACCTGACCGGCGAGGCGCGCGTCGCTGGCGAGCGCGAGAAGGGCGCCGACCGGCCGCCGACACCGCGCGCGACGGAGCAGCCGCAGGCGCCAGGACTGCCGTAACAGAGCGCGAACAAAGCGCGTTGGCGAGGCGGCCCAACGTTTCCGGTTCAGTGCCAGCGCGCCAGAATAGCTCGTTGACGCCAGGGGGACAATCGCATACAATTAGTACACATGTTCGATAATCAACGCGAGAATCCGTGGCTTCGCAGCGCGCTCCCTGGCCCCAAACTCAGCACAGGCGATAGACCAACGATAGACGGCGACAAGCCTGCGAAAGACGAATGACCCGCGACTGTGACGGATGCGAAGAAATGCCCGTCGCAGATCGAGAAGACCCAGAACACCCAGAAGACCTGGAAGATCGAGCGTCGTAGACGAGGAGAGACGTATGGCGGCAGATCGAAGCGCGAGCAGCGCTACCATCCTGAGCGGGATCGGGGCCAGCGCCAGCGAGCGCGAGAAGGCGCTCGATTCGACAATGGGACAGATTGAGCGACGCTTTGGCAAGGGCGCAATCATGCGCCTGGGCGAGCATCGCGCGCATGTACATGTCGGGGCCATCCCGACTGGCGCTATCGCGCTGGATCTCGCGCTGGGCATCGGCGGCGTGCCGCGTGGGCGTGTCACCGAGGTCTATGGGCCAGAGAGCTCCGGTAAGACGACGCTCTGCCTGCATGTCATCGCCAACTCGCAGCGCAACGGCGGCGTCTGCGCCATCGTGGACGCCGAGCACGCGCTCGACCCCGACTATGCCGAGCGGCTGGGCGTCAAGAAGGACGAGCTGCTGATCTCGCAGCCCGACACTGGCGAGCAGGCGCTCGAAATCGTCGAGATGCTGGTGCGCAGCGGCGCGGTGGATGTCATCGTGGTGGACTCGGTCGCGGCGTTGGTGCCACGCGCTGAGATCGAGGGCGAGATGGGCGACTCGCATGTCGGCCTGCAGGCCCGCCTGATGAGCCAGGCGCTGCGCAAGCTGACGGGCGCCATCAACAACTCGCGCACGACTGTCATCTTCACCAACCAGATTCGCGAGAAGGTGGGCGTCATGTTCGGCTCACCAGAGACCACGCCGGGTGGCCGCGCGCTGAAGTTCTACGCCTCGGTGCGCATGGACATCCGCCGCATTGAGTCCATCAAGATCGGCGCGGAGGTGGTGGGCAACCGCACGCGTGTGAAGGTGGTCAAGAACAAGGTCGCGGCGCCGTTCCGCACGGCTGAGTTCGACATCATGTTCAACGAGGGCATCTCGCGCGAGGGCGGCCTGATCGACATCGGCCTGGAGATGGGCATCGTCAAGAAGGCGGGCGCGTTCTTCTCGATGGGCGACACCCGTCTGGGCCAGGGTCGCGAGAACGCCAAGGAGTTCCTGCGCGCTCACCCGGAAATCGCCGACAGCATCGAGTCGCAGATTCGCACAGCGATGGCGCCAGTTGTGGTCGCCGCCGATGCGGTTGTCGCGGCCGATGACGCGCTCGACGACGAGATCTAAGGCCAGGCTCATTCACTTAACGCGACAGCCCCAGTGTTCCCATAGCGGAGCGCTGGGGCTGTGTCGTTCAGCCCGCTCGCATGGCGAGCGTGTCGCATGGCTCGCGCGGTAGCGTATACTGGCACAAAGCCGCTCAGCTCTGAAACAGAGCGGCGAGACGGAGCGGCGAGTGATTCAGTAAGGAGAGACGCGGTGTATCCATACAACCAGGGCTACAGTGGCGCGGCGACACCGGGCATGTATGCGAGCAATGTAGACTTCTCGGCGATCATGCGCCAGATCTATCTCTGGCTGGCTGTGGGCCTGTTGCTGGGCTTCGGCGTGGCGCTCGGCGTGGGACAGGCGGTGGCGACGGGTCAGCCGCTCGTCACGCAGGCGGTGCTGAATCCCGTCGTCATGTTTGGCTCGATCATCCTCTACATCGTGCTGGGATTCGCCTTCTATCCTGTCGTGCGGCGTGTCAGCCCGGCTATCGGCGCGGCGCTGTACCTCGCGTTCACGGCAATCTTCGGCTTCATGATCTCAGCCATCTTCGTGATATACACCGCCAGCAGCATCTGGACCGCATTTCTGACGACCGCTGGCATGTTCGGCGCGATGTCGCTGATTGGCTTCACGACGCGGCTGGACCTCTCGAAGCTGGGCGCGGTGCTCTTCATGGCGCTCATCGGCCTCAT
>DASQSS010000281.1:0-5681 GCA_035642255.1 Ktedonobacterales bacterium
CCACCGTAGAGCGCGAGGTCGTTGCGCGTGACCGAGAGCTCGCTAATCCCTTTACCAAAGACAGCCAGATTACGCATATACATGGAGCGCGGCGCTATCTGGGCGACCGGATGATTCGGACCGCGAAGCCACACCGTCTGCTCGACCCCAAAGCTGGTCCATTGATCGCCGTACGCTTGCACGTCCTGACGCGCAAGACGCTTGGCGGGCTGGAGACGGACCTTTCCGCGCGCGTTCTCGGTGCGGATGGCCAGGCTGTGCCCGGTCTGTACGCTGCGGGCGAAGTGGCGGGCTTCGGCGGAGGCGGCATGCATGGCTACAGCGCGCTGGAGGGGACATTCCTTGGCGGTTGCCTGTTTTCCGGTCGTACTGCGGGTCGTGCGGCAGCTGCCGCGATCGCGTGACATATGAGAGCGGCGGCGAGTCGTTGGGGTAGGGAGCGCTGCCGCCGCGGAGCAGCCAACCAGGTGGTGAACGGGCAACCGGGCCGCGATGAGGCATGTGGTGGCGCGGCATTGCGCTCATGTTATAGTGGTGAGGTGGTGTGGGACATCCTCTGTGGAGAAGACGCCGCCGAATATGCCTGTAGAACTGCCAGATAGCCTTATAAAGTTCGTCATGTCACCTCACGCTGTTGACTGGCAAGCGATGTTGGTCATTCTAAGCGGCGTGGCTGTGACACTGCTCGCGCTCGCAATTGGGGCGGGCTGGCGCGGTGTGCGCATTGCGGCGCTCGCTGACCGTGTGGTCGTCTATGGTTTGCTTGCGGCATTGCTGTTAAGTTTCTATGTCGCCGCGAGCCTCCTGTTTACAAGCGTCATCCCTGTGCGTAACTCATACGCCTATGAGGCCGCCGCCGCGCTCATGGCGCTTTTCGTCGCGGTGACATACGCGCCCGTCAGCAAGCTGGTCCAGCGCCTCGTGGATACCGCCTTTTACCGCGACTATTATGATTATGAGGGAACGCTTGAACGCTTCAGCCAGATGCTGGCGGCTGCCTACGACCACGAAATCCTTGCACAGGTGCTGCTCGATGGGCTGGTGGAGACGCTGAACCTGAGCGCTATCGCGTTCGTCTTGCTGCCTGAGGGTCTGGATCCTCAGGTGCTGACCATGATCGGCCCTGATGATCTGCGCGCGCGTGGACTCTACGCTTCACCCGAAGGGCAGGCCGATCTGCTGGCGCAGCTGGCGCATCTCGATCAGGGACGCCATCGCCTGCCGCCCGCTTCGCCGCTGACGCTCCATCCCTGGAAGCGTTGCGCCGCGCTGTTGTATATCGGGACTGGGCAGCCTGCCGCCGCATCGGCGTTGCTCGTGGTCGGGCCGAAGGTCGCGGGCGGTCCACTGCGCCGTGAAGATAGCGCCCTGCTCCTGACGATTGCCCACCAGGCGGCGACGGCTCTCGCGAATGCGCAGCTCGTCAGTGGGTTGCGCATCTCTCTGCAGCAGGTGCAGATCTCCACACAGCAGGTCGCCGCTGCCCGCGCTGAGCAGGAGTTGCTCGCGCGCGAATTGGTCAATGCCGATGAGCGGCAGCGCGCATCGCTCGCGCGTGATCTGCACGACGACGCTCTGCAGGAAGTGCTCTACGTCATCCGCCACTCGCAGCTTGCGGTGCGACTTGCGGAAGCATTCGAGCGCAGCGCCGAAGCCATTCCCGTGGAGATGGATCGACCGGGGAGCCCAAGCGATAGCATGAGCCAGCTTGCGCCGACCTCCGCGCGTTTGCGGCGGGAGCTGCGCGAGCTGGCTGAGCGCTCAGCGATCGTGGAAAAGAAGCTACGCGCGCTATGTCTTGGACTGTATCCCGACATGTTGCACTCGCTTGGACTGATCCCGGCTCTCGACGACCTGGTCGAGCAGATGAGCGGCTCCACTCTGATGATGGTCGCCGTAACATACGACGAGCGGACAGTGCGGCAGGCGGAGCGCCTCGATCCGCAGGTCGCCTTGCACCTCTATCGTATCGCGCAGGAGGGGCTGTCGAACGCTCACAAGCATGGTCGCGCAAGCGCGGCGACGGTGGAGCTTACAGTCCTCGAATCACCGAATGAGACGAGTATGACGTCGAGCTGGTCGGATCGCTGGGCGTGGATTCGCTTGCAGGTGCGTGATAATGGCAGTGGCATCGCCCTGCCTGTCGACATCGGGGCATCGCTGCGCGCTGGCCATTTGGGGTTGGCCAGTATGCGGGAACGGGCGCAGTTGATCGGGGGGCAATTGTTGTTCGACCGCGCGCCCGAGGGTGGCGCTCAGGTGACGGTCATCGCGCCAATCGCGCGCATTCTGCGCACGATTCCGCTTGCGCCAGCGTTGGTGTGATGATGTGTCAGGCAGTGGAGTCCGCAGGGAGGGACAATGGTAGCGGTGAGCGAGCGTGCTGTTAATGCCAGTATCCGTGTCGTTCTGGTGGATGACCACACGGTCATGCGCGCGGGCACGAGACGCATCCTGGAAGATGAGCCTGATATCGTGGTTATTGGCGAGGCAGGGGACGGCGCTGAGGCACTGCGCCTGACGGACGAGCTACATCCTGATGTGCTTGCCGTAGATATTGGCATGCCCGGCATGGATGGCATTCGGATGTGCCGGGCGCTACGACAGCGCAGCCAGTCCCCACGCATTCTGATTTTGACGGGACACGACAAAGAGGGCTATGTCCGCGCGCTGCATCAACTCGGTGTGCAGGGCTACCTGCTCAAGTCGGCCGGGCCAGACGAGCTGGTGCGGGCGATTCGATCTGTCCATGCTGGCAAAGAGGTGTTCTCAACGAGTATTGCGCGCTTCCTCAGAGGCGATGGCGAGCATGATGCGCCGCGCCTGACACGCAAGGAGCGCGATATGCTGCTTGCTGTGGCGCAGGGGCGCAAGAATCATGAGATTGCGACAGAGCAGTCCATCACCCTCAATACGGTCGAATTTCACATGCGCAATCTGTTCATGAAACTGGGCGCCAGCTCGCGCGCCGACGCGGTAATGCGGGCTCAGCGCTTTGGCTGGATCGATTTGCCTGATACGCCGGAATGAGAGGCGGCGCCTGAGCCCGTCAGGTCTCCCTGTGGTCTGTCGACGCTCATGTCTGGCGATGTCGCTCAAGAGCGACCAGACGGCGCGCCTTGCTATACTGTCAGAGATGCAGTCAGAGACATGCTCGCGTCACGCTGGCTCGGACCCTTGCCGCTGCCTGTCAGCCAAACGCGCGTGGCAGGCATCCAGGGGAGAACTATTGTGCGCCGTTTCATCGCCTCGCGTAGGCTGGATTTCGGTCTGAGTTTTGTCGCGCTCGTCTGGGCCATCTCGCCGACCATCTTCAAGTTCGCGCTTGCCGAAGCGGAGCCGATGACATTCGTTGTGCTGCGCTTCCTGCTGCTCAGCGCGGTGTCGATCGTGGTTCTCTTCTTCTACGCTCGGCGGCATCGAGACATTCACCTGTTTCGTGTGCGCCGCGCTGATGTCCCAATGCTGATTGTATCCGGGCTTTCGGGCTACGGCATCTATCAACTGTTCTACATCGAAGGGCTGTTTCGCACGACAGCGTTCGCTTCCACGCTCTTTGCGACGACGACTCCGCTCTGGTCGGCTGTGTTGCTGGCCGCGTTTCGTATTGAGCGGATTCGTGTCTGGCAGTGGATCGGCATTGTCGTCAGCCTATGCGGGATCATCTGGTTCCTGACCGCGCGTCCACCGATTTCAGAGGCGCCGCTCGACCATGCGCTGACGCCCGCGAGCATCCTTGTGGGCAATATTCTGCTCTGTCTCGGCGCGGCGCTGTTCGCGGTGTATGGCATCGTCAATAAGCGCCTGGCCAAGCGATACAGCCCGCCAGAGCTGATGTGCTATACCCTCCTCATTGGCACCATTGCGCTGCTGCCTTTTGGCGTCTCATCGCTCGCCAGCCAGAACTGGTCGCTCGTCACCTGGCGGCTGTGGGTGATACTGCCGTATTCCGTCCTGTTCCCCATCTATATCACCTATTCGATCTGGAACTGGGCGATTGGTAAGCGTGGCGTGGGCTATGTCACGCTTTACTTCTATGCGGTTCCTGTGCTCGGCGGTATTGTGGCATTCTTCGCGCTCGGCGAGCAGTTGAGCGGCTGGCAGATATTGGCCTCGCTGGTCGTGCTGAGTGGAATGCTGCTCGCACGGTGGGCTATCTCACATGGCGACGCACGACAGCGGATGGTGTCTGAAAGGCACTCCACCATGTCTGACGCCGTGAATGCGCATAGCGCTGCGCGCGACGCCGCCGATTAGCGTAGGCTTATCTGCTGGCGCTGGACCAGGCAGTGATGATGCCCGCAAATAAGGCATCGTCGTCCGCTGGCGCGACAGCGCGCAGGTCGAGCAAGGTCTGATCGCGCAGGACACGCGCGACGATCGGTGGCTCACCCTGCCGCAAAAGGTCCGCCAGACGAGCGGCGTCTCGCAGGTGAGCGTCAGCCCGCGCCGGAAGCGCACACAGGACTGTCGGCAGCGTTTCCCCAGGGAGCGAGCCGCCTCCCACGGTAGATTCCCCCGCGATGACCTCAGCCGAGACGCCCGCTTGCTGGAGCCGCGCCGACAACGCCTCCGTACGCGAGCTAAGCTCGGCGTGTGTCTGGCTAATGGCGCGCCAGACTGGCAGTTCGTCGGCGAATGTGTCGTCTAGGTACGCGCGGAGGGTCGCCTCGAGCGCGGCGAGCGTCAACTTGTCAATGCGAATGGCGCGCATAAGGGGATGCCGCTCGATGCGGGCCAATGTCTCGCGGCGGCCTATCATGATGCCCGCCTGCGGGCCGCCGAGCAGCTTGTCGCCGGAGAAGCAGACGATGTCGGCGCCAGCGCGCACGCTCTCCGCGATCGTCGGCTCGTGTGCCATTCCCCAACGCTCAGTGGAGACGACCGCTCCGCTGCCCAGGTCGTGCATGAGGAGCAGGCCGCGCTCGTGCGCCAGGGCCGCGAGATCGGACAGTGCGGGCGACTCGGTGAAGCCGATGATGCGGAAATTGCTTGGATGAACGACGAGCAATAAGCCAGCCTCGGGCGTGATCGCCGTGGCGTAATCCGCCAGCCGCACGCGATTGGTGGTTCCGACCTCCACGAGCCGCGCGCCGCTTTGCGCCATGATATCTGGCACGCGAAAGCCGCCACCGATCTCGACCAGCTCGCCGCGCGCGATAATGACGTCGCGCCCAGCGGCCAGGGCGGCCAGCGCGACCAACGTGGCGGCGGCGTTGTTGTTGACAGCCAGCGCGTCCTCGGCTCCTGTCAGCTCGCGTAGCGCGGCGCGCGTATGCGCCTGCCGCGAGCCGCGCTCGCCCGCCTCCAGGTCGAACTCTAGATTGGAATAGCCGCGTGCGACAGCGCTTATCTGGGCGATGGCGCGCTCGCTCAATGGCGCTCGCCCCAGGTTGGTATTGATGACGACGCCTGTGGCATTGATGACTGAGCGTAGATTCGACCGCGCCTGGAGCGCCGCGACATGCATCATCCGCTCGATCAGCTCCTCGCGCTGCGGCGCCGGAGCGCCCGCGCGAATGTCGTCGCGCACGCTCTGGAGGGTCGAGCGAATCGCGCGAACGAGCGCGGCATGGGAAACAGACGGCGCGCCCGTCTCCGCGCGCCGGGTCAGCAGCGCCTGGCGGGCTTCCTCGACTGAGGGCAACGCGCGCATGTTCGCCTGTATGCCATCGCCCGTG
>DASQSS010000282.1:0-2074 GCA_035642255.1 Ktedonobacterales bacterium
GACCACGCCACCATCCGTGAGTTTGCCGCCGTTGTAGGCGAGCTCATCCCGACGCTGCGCACGGATGATCTGCTAGCCTTTCCAGAGTTGCAGCGCGAGGAGGCTATCAAAGATCTGGTGGACCACGATAGCCCCGTGCAATTGCTGTGCGCTTCGGCTATCGCGCTGGCGCGTCGGCCTACCGAAGCGCGTGGCGTGCTGACGGAGCTGCAGGTGATGGCGCAGCGCGGCGACATGTCTGTGCCGCTTGGCGCGATCTTCGATGATGCGGGACCATCGCATCCGGCGCGCGCTGGCCGTGCGGGAGGGCTGGGAGCCGCGCGGGCTGTGGCGTCTATCACGCGGCCGATTCTCTCGGGCGCGGAGTTGAGCGCGGCGCAGACCACCGTGCTGCGCCACGCGGAGGAGCGCCCGCTGACGCTGGTGATTGGGCCGCCGGGAACGGGCAAGTCCTTCACCATCGCGCAGCTGATCCTTGACGCGGTAGCGCGGGGGCAGACTGTGCTGCTCTCCTCCAAGATGAACAAGGCGGTCGATGTTGTCGTCGAGAAGCTGAAGCCACACCTCGGCGCGCTCACGATCATCCTGCGTGGCGGCGATCGGCGCTACCGCGATGAGCTGAAGCAGTTCCTCGACAACCTTTTCGATGGCACAGGCGCGCCCGCGAAGTCACGTCCGGGCGAGGTCGAGATGCTGGAGGAGCGTCTGCGCGCCGCCGATGCCGAGCTAGCCAGTCTGGACACCGAGATTGCCCATATGCTGGAGTCCGAGACTCGCTGGACGGAGACACGCCACGCCTTCTCGGCGGCGCACGCGCCCGCATACGATGAAGACGCCGCGCAGCGTTTGGGGCCGGACGCGCTGCTTGGCGCGCAGGACGAATTGAAGCGTCTCTCGTCGGGCCGCGCCCCGCTCACGGGCTGGCTGCAGGGACGGAAGCGTGAGCATCGCACGAGTGAGATCGCCGCGCAGCTTGGCATGGGCGACGATGCGCTGGCGGCGCTCGATCAGGTGGTGGATCGCGAGCGGCTGCGCGCTGCGCTAGCTGACTATGCGGACGATCTGGCGCGCCGAGACGACATCAACGCGCTGCTGACGCGCCATGCTCGACTGCGCGCTGACCGTGGCGCGCTGGTGGGCGAGCTGCTCTCCGCGCGCCGACGCGACGCGCTTGCCGACGCGTTGCGCCTGAATCGCCGCACACTGTCACTCTTCAAGACAGCGCTCGAGGCGCGTAGCACAGCCGAGCAGGACAAAATCTTCGGAGAGCTCGATTTCACAGCTTTGCTGGGCGCTTTCCCGATCTGGGCCGTGACGAATCCGCACGCCGCGGAGCTACTGCCATTGCAGCGCGAGATGTTCGATATCGTGGTCATCGACGAGGCTTCACAATGCGATGTGGCCAGCGCGCTGCCGCTCCTCTATCGCGCGCAGCGGGCGGTTGTCTGCGGTGACCCGAAGCAGCTGCGTCACCTCTCGTGGCTGCGTGAGGACCGTCAGGCGGCGCTTGCTTCGCAGCACGGACTTTCCGCCAGCCAGCGCTCACAGTGGAACTATCGCACGCATAGCTTGCTCGATGTCATCAACGGCGCGCTGCCCTCCCAGGACGACGTGGTACTGCTCGACGAGCACTACCGCAGCCTGCCGCAGATCATCGAGTTCAGCAACCAGCAGTTCTATGGCGGCGCGCTGCGCGTGATGACCCGGCGTCCCGATACGCTGGGTCTGCGCAGTGTGGAGCTACGCAAAGTCAACGGCACACGGCGCAAGGAAGGCTACAACGTCGAGGAGGTTGAGGCGATCATCAAGGAGATCAACAAGATCGCTACCGCCGAAGCGAAGAAGCCCGCCAGCCAGCGCGCATCCATCGGCGTGCTCTCGCCCTACCGCGATCAGGTCAATTACCTCAATCGGCAGCTGGCCACGAAGCTCAAGTCGAAAATCGTACAGGACCACGATATTGCCATTGGCACAGCGCATACGTTTCAGGGGGACGAGCGCGATGTCATGCTCATCAGCTTCTGCGCTGATCCAGGCTCGCACCGCAGCACCCTGACCTTTATGAACCAGGAGA
>DASQSS010000283.1:0-5035 GCA_035642255.1 Ktedonobacterales bacterium
GTCTTTCGCATCCTGCGGCGCGTCGGGGTGCGCGGAGAGCATCACAATCGGAATCTGGCGCGTCGCCTCCTGCCCTTTCAGTTGGCGCGCGATCTGGCGGCCATCTAGCCCGGAGAGGTAGAGATCGAGCACGATCAGATCGGGTAGCGCGCTGGTGTCCAGGTGGGCCAGTTCCTCGCCGCGCTCAGCCGTCGAGACAGCATAGCCGACCTCTTCCAGCAGCGCGACCAGCACGAACGTGATATCGGGATCGTCTTCCACGATCAGAATTCGCTTCGCGCTCGTGTTCATTGCGCAACCTTGGTGTGCTCGACTATTACCATATAGGCGGAGCCTGACGCTCTCGCCTCCTCACTCTGCCGTGAGAGGGCAATTTGTAGCATACGTGCTCTCCAGGCGGCGCCGCGCTGAGGTTGTCGATGCGCTACAACGACAAAGACGTTGAACAGGAATTAGGAAGGTAGCGGAAACGAGGCTACTACTCTCTCTACGGATCACCGACGATGTGAGTTGGGCGCTTACCCCTAAACGTCCCCATTCTGGCATGCGCAGGGGAGCCAGGCGCCTGGCCGCGAGGGTGTGTGCCAGCCCCAGCCCCAGCGCCATCCACCCACTGCTCGCGGCAGCCAGGTCGGGGCGTTTGGCCGCCGCCCAGTTCAGCTCTGCGTGAGGTTGTCGAGCGCGGTTGGGTCGGTGAGCAGTCCCTGTTCGACCATGCGTACAAACATCGCGGCGATTTGCTGGTGTGGGTAGGGGCCGTTGGGCTGATACCACTGCGAGAGCCAGTTGCACATCCCCAACAGGCCAAAAGCGGCGATCTTCGCGTCTATCGCGCGACTGAAGACGCCCTGCGCCTGCCCCTCTTCGATGATCTGCTCGAAGTAGCGTTCATAGACCTTCTTGCGCACGACGATCTCGCGCGCGAAGGGACCCGTCAGATGGGGATGCTCGCGGTAGAAGACGGTCATCGCGGGCGAGCGGTTGGCGGCGACGGTGACGTGGTGGGTGATGGCGCGGCTTAGCTTCTCCGCTGGGGGCAGATCCGACGCGGCGATGTCGGCGAGCGGCTCCTCGCTGGCTGTCAGCACCATCAGATAGACGTGGCGCAGGATGTCCTCTTTGTTCCTGATGTGGTAGTACAGGGCCCCCTTGGTTGCGCCCAGTCGCTCGGCAATGTCGTCGAGGCTTGTCGCGCCGAAGCCGTTGCGGGCGAAGAGTTCGGCGGCGGCGGCGACGATGGCTTTCTGCGTCAGGCGTGCGCGGCGCGGCGCTTTCGACCGAGTAGTCTTTTTCTCAGTTCCCAGAGTCATCGCATCGTCCGCTACCATCGTCGCTTCTCCTGCGCTGCGCGTTATTTCCCTGCGCTCCTCATGTCAGAGGATACCGAAATCGCGTCTTCGTGTCAACGAAGTCCCAAATATTCGGGATATTTTGTCATTGCCGTCACGCGCCAATCTCCCTTTGCCGTGTTCGGAAACCCTCATGTCACGGCATGCGCGATACGCTACACAGGCCTTGACAATCGCGCGAACCCTCAGGTATCGTTCTACCATCCGTTCAAATTGTGACCATTTTGTGATACCCATGCGTCTCGCGTGGCGCCATCGCATCCATTGCCGCGCCACTGGTTCGCCGCTGATCGGAGAGCAAGGAGCATCCCCACGATGGCTACTGTCACCGCGCCGCAAAGCGAAGAGGCTGTTCTGGCGCGTCTGCGCAAGCAGCAACTCGTCGAAACCGTTGAGCACATGAGCCCGCAGTATCTCGAAGGGATCAAGCGCATCCTGACGGTCTCGGCGGATACCGAGCTGATTAGCGCTCCGGCCTACTACCATGCCGCAGTGCACGCGCCCTCGCTCAATGCCTTTGGCTCAGCCGTCTCGATCATCCAGGACGAGCTGGCTCACGCGCACATCGCCTATCGCCTGCTGCGTGATCTGGGCGTTGACTCCGACGCGCTGATCTTCGAGCGTGAGCCGCGCAACTTCAAGTATCCCTACGCCTTCGATGTGCCGTTGGATAGCTGGGTGGAGCTGATCGTCGCCAACGCGTTCTATGATCGCGCGGGCTATACCCTGTTGGGCGATGTGCACCGCAGCACGACCTTCGGCCCGTGGAAGCGCGCCCTCGTCAAAGTGGACAAAGAGGAGACATTCCATCTGCGCCACGGCGAGCAGAACATGCGCAAGATCAACCAGACTGCCGCCGGGCATGATGAGCTGCAAGCGGCAATGGACTGGATGTTCTTGCTCACTGTAGAGTGGTTCGGGCTGCCCGACAACCTCAAGAAGCACACCGAGCAGCTTGACTATGGCTTCAAGGGCCACAGCAACGACGAACTGCGCCAGATCTGGATGTCCACCGCTGTGCCGCTCTGTGATGAGCTTGGGCTGAAGGTTCCAGCGCACTTCGATGCCGAGCAGCAGAAGTACATTGTGCATGACCCCTTCCCCGCGCACTTCGACGCACATGCCAAGCGCTGGGATGGCGCATGCACATGGAACGATGTGATGGCCCGCTGGAAGGCGCGCGGCCCCGCGAACGAAGAGTTTGTCGGCATGGTGCAGCGCGGCAAGCGCGAGATGCTGCGGCTGCTGGAGCAAGACGCATGACGACCGAATATCCCTCCCTGCGCACGCATCCCGCGCAGGACCCTTGCTGCCCCGCGCTGTGGGATGCCCTTCGCGACGTGACCGACCCGGAGATTCCCATCAGCCTGGTAGACCTGGGCATGATCGTTGCGGTTGATCTGCGCGACGGCGTGGCGCACATCACGATGACGCTCACGGCGATGGGCTGCCCCGCCACCGAGTACATCACTGACGACATCCGCGCGCGTCTGCTCAAAGAGCCGGGCATACGCGAGGTCGAGATCGAGATCGTCTGGGACCCAGTGTGGAGTAAAGCGAGACTCAGCGACGATGGGATTGACGCCATGCGCGCCTGGGGGATATCCGCATGAAGAACACCACGAAGCATACGCCCGCCGCAACCACCGCCGCAGCTTCGAAGGCGCCCACTGAGGCGCCCAGCGCCGCCAGTGACAATGCCTCACGTCGCGCCGCGCTGACGGAGACGCGCGTCTGGCAGGTCTATGCGCGGCAGAAGTATGATGAGCCATTGCACGAAATCGGCTCCATCATCGCCGACGACGTGGAGCTCGCCCGCGTCTACGCGCGCAGCATCTACGACGAATTCCCGTGGATTGAGATGACGCTGATCCCACGGGAGAGCATTGTCACGGTCATTGCGTCCTGATTGCCGCTGAGAGGAGATGACGATGTCGCCTGTCGCCATTGATAACGGGGCGCTCTTCGCCGTGCTATCGTCGCTGGCGGATAACAAGCAGCTGCTCGGGCGGCGTTACGCCCATTGGAGCAACGGCGCGCCGTCGCTGGAGGCCGCCGTAGCCGCCGCCGCGATGACGCAGGATGAACTGGGGCACGCGCGCACGCTCTATCCTCTGCTGGAGCAGTTCGCGCAGGGGCAGAGCGACCCCACGCAGCTCGATCCCATGACGCGCGACGCCCGCTACGCCGTCGCCACGCTCGATCACGAGTTTCTGGGGTGGGCCGACTTCATCGCCGCGAGCTTCCTGACGGATACCGCGCTGACGACCTTCTTCGCCGCTGCGCAGGACTCCAGCTATGAGCCGCTGCGCGCGCGAGCGCGCAAGATCATCCAGGAGGAGCGCGTCCACTTCACGCACGCGGCCGGATGGGTGGCGCGGCTCGCCAACGCAGGCGGAGCGGTGCGCGCGAACCTTGTCGCGGCGCTGGACCGCTGGTGGGACGAAACGCTCTGCTGGTTTGGTCCCGACGATGACCCGACGATGAGGCGGCTCTATGACGATGGCGTGATTGACGCCACGCCCGACACGCTGCGCAGCCGTTATCTGGCGATCATCATGCCAGCGCTGAGCCGCGCGGGCCTGGACGAGCCAGCGACCCACGACGACGCGACCGACACATGGCGGCCCACTGAGCCGCTGCCGTGGACGCGCTGGGACGCCGCGACGCGGCGACTGGGGGGCATATGACATCCCCGCACGACCCAGCCAGCCGCGCGGGCGCGCAACCGCATGCGGACGTGCGCTGCCCCTATTGCGGCGCCGAAGAGACAGAGCCACTCGCTCTGTTTGGCAAGCAGCTGCTGACGACGCAGATGTATTGTCAGCGGTGCCACACGCCATTCGAGTATGTCAAAGACGATGCGATCTTGCGGGTGTTTGAAGCACGAAAGGGAGACTAGTCATGACGACCGTGAGCGAGAAGGTTCTGGTGAACTATTCCGTGACTGACGGAATAGGCATCATCGAGCTTACCAACCCACCAGCGAACACGTACAGCTACGAAATGATGAGCCAGCTCGACGAGGCGATTCTCAGGGCGCGCTTCGATGACGATGTGCACGTCATCCTGATTCGCGGCGCGGGGGACAAGTTCTTCTCGGCGGGCGCTGAGATCACGATGCTCAACTCCGTCACGCCGAGCTTCAAGTACTACTTCTGCCTGCACGCCAATGAGACGCTGATTCGTCTGGAGCAGACGCCGAAGCTGGTGATCGCGGCGCTCAACGGCCACACGGTCGGCGGCGGCCTGGAGATCGCGCTGGCGTGCGACATTCGCATCGCGCGCAAGGGCGCGGGCAAGATCGGCCTGCCAGAGATGAACCTCGCCGTGCTGCCAGGCACCGGCGGCACGCAGCGCATGGCCCGCCAGCTGCCGAAGAACAAAGCCATCGAGTTCATGGCCGAGGCGCGGCTGATGACTTTCGAGGAAGCGCAGGAGCTCGATATCATCAACCACATCTACGAGTCCGACGGCTACTGGGACAAGATCATGGAGTATGCTCGCAGCTTCTGTCCGCCCAACCGCTCTTCGAAGGCCGTTGGCCGCCTGAAGCGGTCCGTGCAGTCTGGCTCAGAGGTGGCGCTCTCAGAGGCGCTGGCCATCGAGCGCGAGCTGCAGCAGCTCTGCTTCCAGAGCGAGGACGCCAAAGAGGGCATCTCGGCGTATGTCGAGAAGCGCCAGCC
>DASQSS010000284.1:0-4993 GCA_035642255.1 Ktedonobacterales bacterium
AGCAGAACGCAATGCGGGATATATTGCGAGCCCTATTTCAGCTTTCAACGACACCCACGATTCCCGTCAGGGACGGCGGTGAGCGAGTGATAGGAAAGGCCTGACAGCATGGTGGAGTGGCGGCTGGGCGAAGGTGGCATGGCGCAGGTCTACCTCGCCCGTGATGTGCGCCTCGGGCGCGATGTGGCTGTCAAAGTGCTGGATCGCAAGCTTGCGGATCGCCCGGGTTTTCGAGAGCGATTCATGCGCGAGGCGCGTGTGGCCGCTGCACTCGACCATCCTAACATCGTGCCACTCTTCGACTTCGGCGATGCTGAGGCGCTCTATCTCGTCATGCCCTTCGTGAGTGGCGGCAGCCTGCAAGATGTGCTCTCGCGCACGCCTCTGCCTGTTGGCGAGGTCGTCACCTTTGGATCACAGATCGCCGACGCGCTTGAGTATGCGCACCAGCGCAAGGTGGTGCATCGCGATGTGAAGCCCGCGAACATGCTCGTGCATGCGGATGGCCGGCTGATGCTCTCCGACTTTGGACTGGCGAAAATCGTCAATGCCACGCACACGCTCCAGGCCCCCCGCAATCGGCCAGACGCTGGCACGCCAGAATACATGGCGCCTGAACAGGTGACGGGCAATAGCGACTCACGCTCGGACATCTATGGGCTTGGCGTGGTGCTCTATCTGCTGCTGACCGGGAGGCTCCCGTTCTCCGGCGCGTCATCGCATGAGGTCATGCAGGCGCATCTCTATCAGGACCCTCCGCCCATCCATCACTACAACCCCTCGGTGCCAGCCTCGATGGAGGCGGTTGTCATGCGTGCGATGGCCAAGCAGCCACTAGAGCGCTTTCAGCGGGCGGGTGAGCTGGGCGCAGCGCTGCTCAGCGCGCTGATCGCGGGGGCGACCAGTGATATTCCGCCCGCGATCATGGATCGCCCCTTCCAGATCTCGTCACATGATGAATCGCGCTCGACAGGACAAAGGCCTATTGTCATGCCGCCGCCTATTGTTCCACCCGCTGCGCCGCCGTGGCGCCAGCGCGTGACGAGCGTTCCCGCGCAGAGCCTGGGTTCGCTCGGTAGCAGCATTGGTAGCAGCATTCATGCCTCTGGCGCTTCGGCGATTCCTCCCTCGCAGGTGGGAAGCGAGTGGGGAGCGCAGAGGTCGGCATCGTCACTGACGGGCATTTTGCCAGAGCTGAACCTGCCATTCACCAGTCTCGAAGCGGCGTCTGGCGCCACGAGCGGAGGCGGCCAGGTGAGCGGAGCCAATCAGAGCGGCATACAGGGTCCAAGCGGCGCACGCAGTAGCATGAGCGGGCTGAACAGTCCCGGCTCGTTCACGGGCGCGAGTGGCGCGAGTAGCGCCGCCGATTCGCAGACAACTGGCATGATACCTGGCATCCCGAACGCTCGCACGATGGGACGGATGCCAGCCGTAGCGCCGACGTTTTCGGCGACCGGCGGGTCGTCTCCCGCTCCTGTGGCGCCGCTGCCCTTCGATATGACCCAGACACGCCAGCAGACGCGGCAGCCGGACCCCTTCCCGACTGCAGGAACGATGGGAACGATGGGGTCGATGGCGCAGGGGAGGGTATCTCCCGCGGCGCCACTCGCGTCGCCTCAGGCCCAGCCCGCGGATCTGCGCGCGACGCTGCCTGGCTCGCGCATGACCGAGCCACCATCAGGTGCGCAAATCACTGAAAGGCGCTCGCGGCTATGGATCGTGGTCGCGGCGCTGCTGATCGTCATGTTGATCGCGGTCGTCATCTTGCTGCGCTGGCTCGAAGCAGGCCCCGCGGGCTTCATGCTCTTCGCGTTCCAGTAGGAACTCCCGCGACGAGGCCGGCCCTACTGGCCCTACTGGCGCTTCCAGTCGCGGAATGCCCTGAGGAGATGGCTCTGGGCGGTCGGACTGACATCCTCCTCGCGGAGATCGCCGACAAGCGCGATGGTCTGGCGCATCTGCTCCACGTAGGCGGAGCAGCCGGGGCAGATGGCGAGGTGGCGCTCGAAGCGCGCATGCTCATCCTCCGGCAACGCGTCCTCGAAGTACGCCGTCACCAGCTCGACCAGCTCTTTGCAGGTCAATTCACGCATCATCGTTCCCTTTGCGCGCTCAGTCCACTCACGCTCAGTCTTCCGTGAAGTACGCTTCGAGCGCCTGGCGAACACGCGCGCGCGCCCGATGGAGCAGCACCCGCTGATTCGCTTCACTTACCCCCAGAATCTGGCACACATCATCCGCCGCATAACCTTCCACATCACGCAGGCGGATGACGCTCCGCTGATTGGCTGGCAAGCGCTCGATGGCTGCGATGATGCGCTCGCGCGTTTCCTGCGAGTCTACGCTCGCCTCTGGATGGAACTCCCACCTCTGGGGAATGGTGATCCATCCGCCAGCATACGGGTCGCCATCGGGTCGGAATCGCTCTGGCGCAACGCTCGGCTCATCATCAGAGGCGTCGTCGTCATCGTTGGCCAGCGCCGAGAATGGGATGCTGCGCCGCTCGCGCTCGCCGCGGGACTTCGCGCCGTTCACCAGGATGTGGAAGAGCCACGTTTTGAAGGATGAGCGTCCTTCAAAACGATCGAGATTCCTCAGAACGGAGAGCCACGTTTCCTGTACGATTTCCTCGGCTACCGCAGGGTCGCGCACATAGACCTGCGCCAGTCGAACGAGCGCCGCCTGATACTGCTCCACCAGGCGCATGAAGACCACTTCATCGCCCTCAAGTAGACTGGCGACAAGGCTTCGATCATCGTCCACGGAGCCAGCCCGCGCCGGCGTGTAGCTTACTGCTGGCCTTGTGGACGGAGCTCCAGGCGGCGATCCACTGGAGTCATTCACCACGCTGCTCCATCTCTGTCGCATGACATCGGTTTGGAGCGGTGTCTCAATCCGAAACGCGCTCGCTCCATGCGCCGTCATACGTGCATGAGTATACCGCAGCATGGACGGTGTGAAGTGTTCGAGCTGTGAACGCGTGACGGGAAACGTGACGGGATACGTGGCGAGCCTCCTTCAGGCTGCGCTTGCGTGGCGTATCGGTCAATGGGACAGCCCCATCGCGCGGTTGGTCCGGTCGTGATGACTGGCTGGGCCATCCGAACGCGATGGGGCGCTTGCGCCTCGTCAGGCGTCCGGATTAGTCGGCGGCCAGTCCAACCGCGCCAGCTTGCAGAGATACTCCCGCGAGCGTGATGGGCGACAACGCGCCATTGTGGGCGACCGCGAACCCGCTCAGCGTATGTGTCCCTGCGTCGAGCACATAGAGGTATGCGTTGTCGGGCGAGAACGTCATCTCCAGCGGATGGCTAGCGGCGCCCGTCGAGGCGGTCAGGCCGCTGGCATCGAGCAGCGAAAGCCCGCCGCTATTCGAGAGGCGATAGCCGGAGATCGTTCCGCTACCCGCGTTGGCGGTATAAGCGAACTTGCCATTCGCCGTGATGACGAGCCAGCAGGCCGCCGTCTGGTAGTCGGCCACCGGCGCGCCATTGGAAACCGCGCCAGCCGCGCCTACGCGATACGACGAGACAGCGCTCGCGTCAATGGCGCCACCGTAGGCGTCAGCGACGACCAGCTCACGCGGCTGCGCTGGATTGAACGAAAATCCAAATGGCGTCTCTCCACTGGATGCGACACTCACGCGGTCGCCCAGGCTGCCGTTCTCCGCAACGCGGAACGTGTCCACGAGGTTGGTGGCCTTCTCAGTCACCGCCAGTGTCGACCCATCCGGGCTGAGC
This sequence comes from Ktedonobacterales bacterium, assembly GCA_035642255.1. Taxonomy (GTDB): domain Bacteria; phylum Chloroflexota; class Ktedonobacteria; order Ktedonobacterales; family JADMIN01; genus JAKAIY01. The sequence continues at coordinate 3,744 of DASQSS010000284.1, forward strand.
GCTACCTGCGCCGGGCCAGGTTGGGCCGCGCTCAGGGCGACGTCCGCCCCGGTGATTGGCGCCAGCGCGCCATGCTCGCCGACGCGGAAGCCGACGACATTGGCGGCCTGGCTGGCGCTGCCACTGTTGACGACGTACAGGAAGCCGTCACGATACGTCACGCTGACGGGCAGCGCGCCGTATGAGCTGTAGACGCCATCGAGGGTGAGCGCGCCGTCATGCGCGTTGATCACCGAGATTTGATCGCTGCCGCCATCGACGGCGAACAGGCGGTCGCCAGCCAGCGTCAGTGAGCCTTGGGACCCGAGCGGATTGCCCGTGCCAAGGCCACCAATGGCGGTGTCGGCGACATATTGAAGCGTGCCGTCAGCGAAGCGATTATAAACTGTGATGCTGTTTTGCCCTGCGGGATTGTCGAGCACATAGACATGTCCGGCGAGCTGCGAGGCGGCGTGGGCCTGCGTCGTGAAGCCAAGCAACGAGAGAGCGGTGAGCGCGCCAAGCGCCGGCGCGACCAGGCGTGTCACGAGACGGCTAGCGGATGTGAAGCGCATGAGTCTGTTCTCCATCAGATACGTTGTTTTCCTGAGGACGGTAGGTGGTTGCTAGATACCGGTATCTGGGGTATGGACTCACGTCGACGAGAAACGTTACAGGGCGCCTGCAAAGTCGCGCTCATGTGCCATTTCGGCATGGGTGGCGCTGCGCGCGACATGGCGGCATAGGGCTGCGGGCGCAACTCGACGCATAGCGCTCCACCTGATTCGATGCTCCGCTCGATGCTCCACTCGATGCTAGCCGTCGGCGCGCAGCAGGTCGTCCAAACCTTCCTTGAACGGCGTCTGCGGCGTGAAGCCGAGCGCTTCACGCGCCCATGTGATGTCGGCGACGCTGTCATGGATGTCGCCTGGGCGGGGCGCCTGGTATTCTGGCCGCGCGTCCTTGCCGAGTAGGTCGCTGGCGATGGCGAGCAGCCGATTGAGCGAGACGCGCTCGCCGCCGCCGATATTGTACACGCCGCCTGCCGCGCCTGGGACACGCGCCGCCAGCAGGTTCGCGCGCACGACATCGCTGATGTGGATGAAGTCGCGGGTCTGCTCACCATCGCCATAGACAATGGGGCGCTCGCCCGCGCGCAGCTTCGCGACGAATCGTGGGATGACGGCGGCATACTCGGAGTTGGGGTCCTGGCGCGGACCAAAGACGTTGAAATAGCGCAAGGCGACTGTTTCGAGGCCGTAGAGCCGTCC
>DASQSS010000285.1:0-8218 GCA_035642255.1 Ktedonobacterales bacterium
GATCTGCTGCTCCTTGCCGGTGGCCTTGTCCTTGGCCGAGACCGAGACGATGCCGTTCGCGTCGATATCGAACGTCACCTCGATCTGCGGCACGCCGCGCGGCGCGGGTGGGATGCCATCGAGGATGAACTTGCCGAGTGACTTGTTGTCGCGCGCCATCTCGCGCTCGCCCTGCAGCACGTTGATCTCGACGCTGGTCTGCCCATCGCTCGCGGTGGAGAAGACCTGGCTCTTCTGCGTCGGGATCGTCGTGTTGCGCTCGATCAGGCGGGTGAAGATGCCGCCCATCGTCTCGATGCCCAGTGAGAGCGGGGTCACGTCGAGCAGCAGAACATCGCGCACCTCGCCGGTGAGCACGCCCGCCTGAATCGCCGCGCCGATCGCCACCACTTCGTCAGGGTTCACGCCCTTGTTCGGGTCCTTGTTGAAGACCTTCTTGACGAGCGCCTGCACCGCTGGCATGCGGGTCATGCCGCCCACCAGCACCACTTCGTCGATCTGGCTGGAATTGACGTTGGCATCCGCCAGGCACTTGTTGACCGGACCCGCTGAGCGCTCGATCAGGTCATCGACCAGCTGCTCCAGCTTGGCGCGGGTCAGCGTGATCGCCAGGTGCTTGGGGCCGCTCGCGTCAGCCGTGATGAACGGCAGATTGATCTCCGTCTGCGCCGCCGAAGATAGTTCTTTCTTGGCCTTCTCCGCCGCTTCCTTCAGGCGCTGGAGGGCCATCTTGTCCTGGCGCAGGTCAATGCCCTGGTCCTTGCGGAACTCGTCGGCCAGCCAGTTGATGATGCGCTGGTCGAAGTCGTCGCCGCCCAGGTGCGTGTCGCCGTTGGTGGCCTTGACTTCGAAGACGCCTTCGCCCAGCTCCAGCACAGAGATGTCGAAGGTGCCGCCGCCCAGGTCGTAGACGGCGATGCGCTCGTCCTTCTTCTTGTCGAGGCCGTAGGCCAGCGAGGCCGCTGTTGGCTCGTTGATGATGCGCAGCACGTCAAGGCCGGCGATGCGGCCCGCGTCGCGGGTTGCCTGGCGCTGAGCGTCGTTGAAGTACGCTGGCACGGTGATGACAGCCTGCGTGATGCGCTCGCCCAGATACGCCTCAGCGTCGGCGCGCAGCTTCTGCAGGATCATCGCGCTGATCTCAGGCGGGCTATACTGCTTGCCCATCACCTCGACCCAGACGTCGCCGTTGGAGGCGCGCACCAGCTTGTATGGCACAAGCCGCTTTTCGCGGTCCACGTCCACATCGTCGAACTTGCGCCCCATGAAGCGCTTGATCGAGTAGACGGTATTCTCAGAGTTCGTGATGGACTGGCGCTTGGCGACCTCGCCCACCAGCCGCTCGCCACCCTTGGTGAACGCCACGACGGATGGCGTTGTGCGGCTGCCCTCCGCGTTCGGGATGACGACTGGCTCGCCGCCCTCCATGACAGCGACGCAGCTATTGGTTGTTCCTAGATCAATACCGATGACTTTGGGCACGTTGACCCTCCTCAGTGTCGTTTCGTTTCAATGCCGCTCCGGTGAGCGGTGTCCGCCTGTGGGCGCGGCGCGTCGCCCGCGAATGGGCTTGCGAGCGTCTGGCGGCGCGCCCGCGCCAGACAGTCCTGGATGGTTCTCGATAGTCCTGGCCTACTACGTTCTGGCCTTTGTCTCAGTTGCGCCATCGGCCGCGTCGTCAGTGTTGACGGCGCTGGCCTCTTGAACAGGCGCCGGGGTGGGCTTGCGGGCGATCTGCACCAGCGCTGGTCGAATGAGCAGCCCTTGCGACTCGTAGCCTCGCTGCGCCACCACGGCGATGGCGCCCTCGGTGACGGCGTCTGACTCCACCTCGCCGATTGGCTCGTGACGCGTGGGATCGAACGCCTGCCCAGGCTCCGCCTCGATGACGCGGATACCCTGCAATTCCAGCGCACGCCGCAGCTGCAGCTCGACCAGGGCGATGCCTTCGATCCATGTGAAGCTTCGCAGGGTCGTGGGCAGGGCCGTGAAGGCGCGCTCCAGACTATCAAGCGCGTTCAACGTAGGCGCGAGCGCCTGGGCGGCAAGCAGACGATCCCGCTGCTCCTGCTCTTGCTGAGCGCGCCGCTTGTAGTTCGCGAAATCGGCCTGAGCGGTATGCCAGTGGCGCATGTAGTCGGTCGCCTGGTCTCGCTCGCGCTCAACCTGGCGCTCCAGGTCGGCTACCTTGCGCTCCAGCTCGGCGATGCGCTCGGCGTCGCCCGAAGGGTTTCCCTCGGGTGTGGCCGCAGTTGAAGCCGTTGAAGCCGTTGAAGCCGTTGAAGCCGTTGAAGCAGTCGCGTCCTCGGCGGCTGGCTCGGTCTCATTGACTACGGAGTCCAGTTGGTCGTCAGCCATGCGTCGCATCACCTCCGCTCTGTGTCGTCCGCTTGATAGACGCCGCTGTTCACTCGACTGTCAGCCTGGCTGTCAACCCGGCTGCTAGCGTCGCTCTCAGTCGCAGATGCGTCAGAATAGGTTTCGGTATAGGTTTCGGCGAGCAGATCGTTGAGCACCTGTGTGAGGTAGCGCACGACGGCGACCGCCCGCCCATACTGCATGCGTGTCGGCCCGACAACGCCCAGCAGTCCACTGGGACGCCCCTTGGCGCCGTAGCGCGCGGCCACCACGCTGATATCCTTGAGCGTGTCGGCGCCCGTCTCGCCGCCGATGATGACCTGCACGCCGTCGGCCGCCATGACCTGTGGCGCGATGGCGGGAACGAAGCTATTGCGCTCCAGCGCCTCCACGACATCGCGGATGCGGTCTGGATCGCCGCGCGTGAATTCGTCACGTCGCAGCAGGTTGGCCAGCCCCTCGTGATAAACCGAGTCGGGCAGGCTCAGCGAGGCCTGCGTCAGCATGCGTATCAGCGAGTCCACGATCAGCCGCTCATCGCTGGTCAGGTCGTAGTCCATCTGCGCGGCGCGACGGCGCACGGTCTCGGCGTCCGCGCCGCTGAAACGTTCGTTGAGGCGTCGCGTGAGGTGGCTAAGCTCGTCCTGGCGGTAGGATTCATCGAGCGCGAGCCGCTCCTGCTGCACCGACCCGTCGGCCATCACCAGCACGATGAGGGTGATCGTCTCATAGAGTGAGAGCAGCTCGAAGTGCTTAACCTGAGCGATGGCGCTGCGTGGCGGCGTGATGATCGCTGCGCTGTGTAGCGCCTGCGCCATGACGCTGGCGGTCAGGCGCACCCATTCGTCGAGCTGTCGCTGCACCTGATAGAATTGATGCCCGATCAGCCGCTGCTCATCGAGTGAGAGCTGCGATTCGTTCATCAGCCGCTCGACGAAGTAGCGATAGCCGAGGTCGGTGGGCATCCGGCCAGCCGAGATGTGCGGCTGGTAGATCAGCCCTTCCTCTTCCAGCGCGGCCAGCTCGTTGCGGACCGTGGCGGAGGCATAGCCTGAGCCGAAGATGGCGGCGAGTCGATCAGAGATGAGCTTCGACGCGACTGGCTCCGCCGTGCGGACGTACTCCTCGATCAGCGCGCGGAGGATCACCTCTTTACGTTGACTGAGACGTCGGTCCAATGGCATACTGCGGGCTCCCGTGTCTATCTCTCTCTCCGGGCCGCTCTGACGCTCGCCGCGTCGGAGTGTTAGCAGTCGCCTCATGTGACTGCCAGCAGTGGTACGATAGCACCGCTGGCGCAACAGTGTCAAGGCTGGAGACGTCCCGCGCCAACGACCTCTCAGCCACCTCTCAGTCCCGTGAATTGTCGCTTGAATTGCCGCTTGCGCGATGGCGCTGGCGAGCATGGGTCGGCTGTGGTAAACTGTCCGCAACGCGAGTCTTCTGTGATTCGCCAGGCGCCTGTAGCTCAACGGATAGAGCACCTGACTTCGGATCAGGCGGTTGGGGGTTCGAATCCCTTCGGGCGCACCACTTCTGAATCACCTATGTGCCGCCTTGCGCCATTGCAGGGCGGCATTGTTCTTCCCGGCGTGGACACAAGGGCCAGGGGCAGCCGTGCCAGGGAGGACGCCAGCCATCCACATGTCTCGTAACGGTCTGCGTAATAGTCCTGTAGCGCTTGGGTCGTATGCTGTGAACAACGGGTGCGTAGCGGGGCTGCGCGAGTGGATGCAGGCGGTCAGCGGGTGGTGAGCGATGATGGGAAACCGTGATTCACAACGTGAGGCTGATGTCCCCGATGTAGCCTCTCAGCCCGATCAACAGGCAAGCACGCGACTGGGCGGACGCAGACTCCTGGCTGCGCGTCTTACCTGGCTCCTGCTGCTCGTGGTGACACTCGGCGCATTTATGACGACTGTGGGCGCCTACCTCACGAGTGGCGCGCGTCCCAACCCGCAAAGCGCTGCGCTCACCCCGGGAGCCGTGGCGGCGCTGGCCAAGATTGGCGTAACTCTCAGCGCGTACAATTGGATAGCATTTGCCATTCTATGTATCTTGACACTGATGTCATTGGGCTTCGCGCTGGTGTTAGCCTGGCGGCGCAGCGACGATTGGATGGCTTTGCTCGTCTCGCTCTTTCTCGTCAACTACATCATCAGCAATATCGGCACTCCCACCACGGATACCGGCTCCTCATCCCTCTCCCTGCTCAGCATAGCTCTCGTCGTGCAATCAGTTTTGCCGTTCATCATTACATTCGCCGTGTTTCTGCTCTTCCCTGATGGCCAATTCGCGCCTCGTTGGTCGTGGATGATTCTGGCTGCGCTCACGATCTGGGTGCTGGCTCTGACCGAGCAGCCAAAGCTCTTCGGAGGCGCGCTCTACGTGGGGTATCCGCTCTTTGTCGGCGCTACTATCGCCTGTATCGTGTATCGCTACCGCCGCGCCTCCACGCCCATTCAGCGCCAGCAGTCCAAGTGGGTCATCGTCGCGCTGGTCATTTCGTTGATCGCGAATCAGGCGTTCTGGCTGCCGACGAGCTTTCCACCACTTGGCAATTCGCTCTATGCGCCTGTCGCGTTCCTGCTCTATCAGATCGTGTTGCTGCTCGTGCCTATCGCCTTCTTCGTCGCTATCCAGCGTCACCGCCTGTATGAGATTGACACTATCATCAATCGGGCGCTCGTCTATGGCTCGCTGACGGCGATTCTTGTCGGTGTGTACGTGTTGGGCGTGATTGAGGCGCAGGCGCTCGTTGACGCCATCACCAATAATGGGGGCGCGCAACAGCCCGTCGTCATAGTCGCCACGACACTGCTGGTCGCCGCGCTCTTCCGTCCGCTGCGCAATCGCTTGCAGGCCACCGTGGACCGTCGCTTCTATCGCAGCAAGTATAACGCCGCTAGAACGGTTGACGCTTTCAGCGCGAATCTGCGCCAGGATGTCGATCTGGCGACGCTCCAGGGACATCTGCTGGAGGCCGTAGAACGAACGATGCGGCCCACGCATGCCTCTGTGTGGATCAGCCAGTTACCTTCGCAATCGGGCGAGCGTCGTGCCAATGGCCAGTAGATATCTCGCTGAATCGGCCTGAATAGGCGCCTGAACAGACATAAATATACGCACAAGGCGTGGGCGGTTTCTCCTGCCGGGGAGACCGCCCACGCCTTGATCACAACTGGACTGCTACTGGATCGCTGTAGTACAGGCTGCCAATCATCCCTACTCAATGCGTCCCCGCCGCCCCAATTCGCGCGATGGGTAGTCGTACCATCGGTTCCAGTCTATTTCTTGACGGTGAATACCGTGATCATGCCCATGAAGGCATGCGGCATGCCGGTGTTGATGTCCGGTACGAAGCACAATGCGGCATATGTGCCAGGCGCCAGATGAAGCTCAATCCAATGTGTCGAGCCTGGAGCGATGGCGGCCGCGCCTCCAGAGTCTACAGGTGGCCCCTTGAGCGCACAGGAGCTTTGTGGCCCAGTGAAGCACTGCAGGAGCTGGCTCGCTGTCGTGTGCTCGGGCACTTTCAGGAGCTGGAACTCATGTGTCTGGTCAAAGACCCGAATCTTGAGCACGATCGGCTCATGCGAGCTGATCTGGTGCGGTACCACGATCTTGTGGTCATACTCGATCACCGTGCCATTCGAGACGGGAACGCCATTGGCTATCTGCTGGCCCGTGTCCACGAGCGCCCAGGCGCCTGGGACAGCCCAGAAGCCCTTGAACATGCCCAGCAGGAAGTGTGGCGTGCCATTACTCGTTGTGTCGAAGCAGACGACGACGTAGTGACCAGCGGACAACCGCTCGATCACATCCTGGCTGGCGTCAGGAGTTATGCTATCAGCCCCGCCCGCTGCAGATGCGACCTCGATCAACTCATGGAGCGCGGCCACGGTTGCGGCTGGAGCCTGCGCGCTGAAGAGCGTCGTCAGCTTCGCCTTGAAGACGCTCTCGCTGACGCCGCTTTTGAGCTTGAAGAACTGCGCCATGTGGTCCTGAGGCCCGTCGGAACCGTCGTGCGCATCGAGAAGGAGCCATGGAACGCTGCGTCGGAGCCATTATCGTGGGCCGTGATGTCTAAGAAATGGACGCTCGCATTGTGTGCGGACACGGTAGGAGCGCTGAGCATTGCGCCTCCAAATGTGGCGAACGCCAACAGACAGGGGAGCGCACATCGAGCGACATTGCGTATGAGCCGTTTATGGAGCAACACGGTTCTCCCTCCCTCACCAGGCAGATACCTTTCGCGCGGGGCGGCGCGTAGCCAGAGCTCGGATGTGGGCGTGATGCGCTAATTGACTCCTTTCATTCCGAATGCGGCGCGCACGACCGTAGCTGTGCGGTTCAGGCCGCTCGCGTCGGGTAACTCTCTGATGTACAGGTCTAACGAAAGGAACGTAGCCCGGTCGAGCGATATCTGAGCGCCGGTGAGGGCGCCGCATTGGTATGGAAAGGATGCGACGCGTGCAGAGATGGTGTGCGCTAGCTGGCTCTGACCGCGGCTCGCTCTACCATGCGCGTGAGTCCGCGTGATACGCTAGCGGGTAGAAGCTGCATGCCCCGTGACCGCCGAAGGGTGACCAGACCGATGACATCCACAAAGCCTACCGAATCGACTTCAATAACGACCTCATCTGCGCAGTCCCTCACGCCCGACGAAGCGCCTGCCACCATCGCGCGCAAGCGATTGCTGCTGCTCGTCTCGCCCAGCACATATCGCGCGGAGGCGTTCACGGAGGCGGCGCGCGCGTTGGATGTCGAGATCGTGCGCGGACTGGACCTGCCCACTCAGATTGCTGACGAGTGGGGCGCGCCGCTCAAGACCGACTTCAGCAATGTTGAGTCCGCGACCAGCGCCATCGTCGAGTACGCGCGTGAGCACCCGCTGGATGCGATCGTTCCAGTGGACGACAGCGCCACGCTGCTCGCCTCGCGTGCGGCCGCGGCGCTGGGCCTGCCGAACAATCCGCCTGAGGCGGCGGAGGCTGCGCGCGACAAGGGCATCATGCGCGTGAAGATGTCGGCGGCAGGCGTGCCGTGCCCTGTGTTCCGGCGCTTCCACCTGACGGATGATCCGCATGACATTGCGCTGATGGTCAGGTATCCCTGTGTGGTCAAGCCGCTGCGCCTCTCAGGCAGTCGTGGCGTCATCCGCGCGGATTCTCCCACGGAGCTGGTGGCGGCGTTCGAGCGCACCAGGCGCATTCTGCTCGGCGATGGCTATGCGCCGGAGAAGACCGACATCCTCGTCGAAGATTTCATCCCTGGCTTCGAGGTTGCGCTGGAGGGCCTGCTCACCGAGGGCGAGCTACACACACTGGCGATCTTTGACAAGCCCGACCCGCTCGACGGCCCCTTCTTCGAGGAGACGATTTACGTCACGCCGTCGCGGCTGACTCCGGAAACACAGGCAGCGGTCTCCGCCTGTGTGGCGCGGGCGGCGGCCAGCATTGGTCTGCGTGACGGACCCGTCCATGCGGAGCTGCGCGTGAACGAGCAGGGACCGTGGATGGTCGAGATCGCGGGGCGCAGCATTGGTGGCCTCTGCTCGACTGTGCTGGAGTTCGGCTCCGGCATGCGGCTGGAAGAGCTGCTGCTACGGCACGCGCTCGGGCTGGGCGCGCCCACCTTCGACCGCACAGGCCAGGCGGCAGGCGTGATGATGATTCCCATTCCGAGGCGCGGCATCCTGCACAAGATCGAGGGGGCTGAGGATGCCTGCGCCACGCCACACGTCACTGGCGTCGAGATCACCGCGCGGCTGCGCTCGCCCATCATCCCACTGCCGGAGGGAGCGAGCTACCTCGGCTTTATCTTTGCCCGCGCCGACGATGCCGCCACCGTAGAAACC
>DASQSS010000286.1:0-7860 GCA_035642255.1 Ktedonobacterales bacterium
CCGCCGCGAGCATTCCGCCCACGCTCGTGCGCCGCCTCGCCACGGCGCTGAAGGTAGCTCCCGAGGCTGTCACAACCTATCTCGGACTCTCCGCCTCCCAGACATCACAGGCTGGCGCCTTCTACTACGCCGATCAGCAGCCGACGCAGCAACAGGAAGCCTTCCTCGATGCGGTACAAAATAGCGCGCTCTCGCCTGAAAGCAAGCGCACGTGGGGTAAGATCGTGGCGCAAGACGCCGCGACGTGAGCCTGGCTGAGAGTCGAGTCTGGCTGGGAGCCTGATCGGGAGCGCTCGACTACTCATATCTTTCGGCGTGTCTCCCACATCATATCGGAGCCGAATTCGGGAGCCGGATTCGGGAAGTGGGGCGCGACCCCCGCGCCTCGCAGGTCCTCGTCTCGTCCATACGACGCCACGTTATGATGCCGGATGGCGGGTTCTATCGAAATCTATCGAAATCTATCGAAGTTTATTGGAGTCTGAGTCATGGAACGTCTCGACGTTGTGGCGCGAGCGGCCGCCAGAGTGCGCGCACGCTACTTTGCAGGGTCTGCGAGCGGGTCTGATCAATGCCAAATCATTCCAGCCGCTGCGCTGACGGAGTGGCTCTGCGACGCGCTGGAGCTGGAGCTGGAGGTAGCGCCAGGTGACGGCGTCATGCTCGGCGGCGCCTACTCGCGCCTGCAGCTGTGGGCATGGGACCAGCCTGAGCTTGGCGGCATCATCTGGCTGCGCGACGACCTCGATCCCGAGACGCGTGTCTTCGCCATCGCGCACGAGATGGGACACTACGAGTTGCACCGTGGCGAGAGGCTCGCCATGCACCCCGCGTGTGACGAGCATCAGGTCGACCAGCGCGCCGATACAGGCGATCTGCGAACAGAAGGGCATCGCGTCGAGGAATATACGCCTCGGGCGCGGCGTGAACTGGAGGCGAACGCCTTCGCTGCTGAGCTGCTCGCGCCGCGCGCTGCGGTACGCCACCTGTTCACACACGCGCGCAACGTGGACGCGGCGCATCTGGCCGCCCGTTGTGGCATCTCAAGAACGCTGGCCCAGCGTCGTCTCGTCGACGCGGTCCTGATTGCGCGCTTGCCACTGAGCGTGGAGCGCGCTACGTCGCCGTCCACGTCAAATCCCTGGAATGCCGAAGCGCCGACACCGACCGCCGACCCGCTGGACACGCTCGCTGGCCTGGACCCATTGCAGCGCGAGGCCGCATGCGCGCCAGGCCCTGCGTTGGTCATCGCGGGTCCTGGCTCTGGCAAGACCGCCACACTGGTCGGGCGCGCCGCCTATCTGGTAAGCCAGCGCGACGTGCCGCCAGAGGGCTTGCTGGCCTTGACGTTCTCCAATCGCGCGGCGGCTGAGATGCGCGAGCGGCTCGTCGAATCCGGGCTGCCAGGCGAGCGGATGCACGTCATGACGACGCACGCCTTCGCAGCCTCGTTGCTGCGAGAGTATGCCTCGCGGGCGCCACACGCGGCGGATGAAGCGGCGCTCAAGCCAGATTTCCGCATCCTCGACGAGGCCAACGCCTTCCTGTTGATGGAAGAGCTGCTCGCCTCCCTCCCACTGCGCCATTATCGCTCGCTGGGCAATCCCACCGCGCATCTTCGCACCTTGCTGGCGGACTTCTCGCATGCGCGGGATGCGCTGCTCACACCTCACGACTATCTGAGGCTAGTCGAAGCGATGCCGCTGGCGCCCATACCGCGGGCCGAGACGAACGCCGCGACACAGGGGCGCGGCAAAAGCGGCAAGGGCGCGAAGGGCTCCAAAGCGTGGCCGCCGGAAGGTTACTTCACAGCGGAGCAGATCGCGAAGGCGCGCGAGCGCGCGCTGGCCTATCAAGTCTGGGATCGTGCGCTCCGCAAGCGTGGTCTCGTGGACTTCGGCGGCTTGATCCAGCGGTCCGTTGAGCTGTTCGACGCCTCCCCGGAGGTAGTGGACGACGTGCGAGGCCGATTCCCGCAATTGCTGGTCGATGAGTTCCAGGACACGAACTACGCCGCGGCGGAGTTGCTGTGGCGTATCGCTGGCGCGTCCGGCGATGGGCTGTGGGTGGTGGGTGATCGTAATCAATCCATCTATCGTTTCCGAGGCGCGTCGCCCGGCAATCTGTCTCGGCTCGTCGAGCGCTATCCACATTTGCGTGTGTGCGCTTTGCGACGCTGCTATCGGTCGGTCCCAGCGATTGTGCGGCTGGGGTCTACTATCGCCGCGCACATGGCTGCGATCGCAGCCGCCCCTGAGACAGAGACCCGCGTGGCCGACGCCCATATGGAGCCAGATGACAGCGCGTCGCATGGGATGCGCAGTGGACCGCTGCGGGAAGCCACGCGCCCACAGCAACTGGAGCCTGTGCGGCCAGCTGGCGCTCACCCGGCCATTCTGCGATGCGAAACCTTCGCGTGCGCGGCCCATGAGCATGTTAGCCTGGCGGCGATGATCGAGCGGCAGCGAGCGCTTGGTGTCGCCTATGGCGATCAGGCGATTCTCTGCCGCACCCACAAGCAGGCGCGCCAGATCGCGGACACGCTTGCCGCTTGCGCGGTACCCGTCGACCAGGTGGGTGATTTCTTCGCGCTGCCCGAAGTCAAAGACTCGCTGGCGCTGCTCGCTATCGCAGCGGGACCAGACGCGCGCGGCCTGCTGCGCGGCGACGCGCTGCTCACAGGGCTGGGGTATCCGCCGCCACTGGACGGCGAGCTTGCCAGCGTGGCGCGGGCACTCGCGCGAGCGCACCGGCCGCTGCCGGGCGCGCTGGCGCAGCTAGACACCCTACCCCAAGGAGCCTCACTCGCCACCGCAAGCCGCGACGGACTGTGCGCGCTGGGCAAGGTGGCTGAGGCGTTGCGCTACGGATCATCCATCACAGAGGGCCTCTGCGCGTTCCTGCTGCGTCCGGGCGGGTATGCCTGGCGCCTGGCGCGTGTGGCTGATGATCTGGACACGCCAGAGTCAACGCATGATGCTGCGACGACCAGCATTCAGGCGGGTCGTCATCTGGATGACCAGCCGGACGCGCAATCCGCTGGACGGGCGCGCTCAGCGCTCGCCGCGCTCGGCGAATTCGTACGCCTGACCGCGCGCTTCGACCAGCAGTGGTTCCAGGACCCAGACTTTCGGGCGCGACTGACGCTCGCGGTCACACACCGTCGCGTGGCGCGAAAGCCCGCTACGCCGACAGCGCCTGACGCGGAGCAGTACGCCCCCACTGCTGACGTGACTCCCTATGGGGTTCCTGGCACTGTCCCCGCTGAGAGCTCCGAGACCCGCGACGCCATGGCCCCGGCTCCGGCGGTTCGCTGCTTCCTGCGCTACCTGGACGCGCTGCGCATCAGCGCCAACCTGACCGTCTCAGCGCCAGCGGGAGAGGAGGACGCCGTGCACGTCCTGACCCTGCATCAGAGCAAGGGTCTCGAATTCCCGATCATCTATCTGCCAGGCCTGGCGCAAGGGCGATTCCCCGTGGGCGCGACGCGGCCGGACGATGTCTGCCCGCCAGGGTTCCGCGAAAGCGACGCGCCCGGCGAACGCGATGCGGAGGAGCGCTGCCTGTTCTATGTTGGAGTCACGCGAGCGCGCGACACGGTCGTGTTCACCCGCGCCCAGGCCTATGGCAAAGGCGCGCGGCCCTCCATCCTGCTCGCGCTGTTAGACGGCGCGGCGGATGACGCGAGGGTGGGGCCAGAAAGCGCGACCATGCTGCCCGAAGCGGAGATCGAGCGTCTGCTCGAGGTTGCGGCGTCGCTCACGCAGACCATCGACGACGAGCGTGACGACGAACGCGACGACGAACGCGACGACGAGACGGCGGAGTCGGACGTATCAGGCGCATCGAATGGCGGACTGGATGCGCGAGGCGCTGATGGCACTGATGGCAGGACAGCTCGACCGATATTCCATCTGCGCGAGCTGGAGCAATATCGCGCGTGTCCGCTGCAATACAAGTACGCCCAGCGCTACGGCCTGCTGGACCCAGCGGAAGACGCCGTCTATCGCTTCCACCGTTACATCCGGAAGGGCGCGCGCGAACTGCATGATCTGCGCGCGAGCGCGCCCGCCAGCGACTGGCCAACTGCCATCAGCCGATTGCAGGCGCTCTGGGAAACAGCTGGCCCGGCAGGACACGCCTACGACGCCTTCTATTGGCAGCGCGCGGAAGAGATTTTGCGCGCGGAGTGGGACACGCTCACGTCGCCCGAGGAAGCGGCTCCATTGAGCGCGACGCTCCTGGCCCAGCCGCTGCTGGCGACCCTCAGACGCTGCGCCGTCGAGGTGACAGCGGACCGCGTCGTCTCCGCCCACACGGTGTCGACTGAGGGCCGCCCGCCTGAGTCAGTGACACTTCTGGTGCGTTTGCATACGGGTCGGCCGCGAGAGTCTGACGCGAAGGATCTGACGCTGCCGCTCTATTATCTGGCGTATCAACAGGAACAGCCAGGCGCGCCAGTGACCATCGCCCTGAGCTATGTCGGTGACGCGCTGTCGAACGACGCGTCACACGAATCAGATGTGTCAGATCAGTCAAATGAGTCAAATGAGTCTCAGCGAGGCGATGTGGCGAGTCACGAGCTCGTCGACGTGACGGAGATTGCGCGCAAAGGCGCCGAGAAGTATATCGAGCCTGGGCGCAAGCGACGCTCCGCACTGGACAAACTTGATGAGGCGGCGGATGGCATCATGGCGGGCCGATTCGCTCCGCGACCCGGCGAGGCGCGCTGCGCATCGTGCGCCTATTGCCATGTCTGCCCGGCGGACCCCGATAGCGCTAACCACGGTGGCCCATCAACAGTCAGCGCTCTGCGCCCGCAGACGATCACACCTGGGTCGCTGACCTCGAGCTGAGGACCGAGCGAGCACCCAGGGTAGATGAGCCACGTATGCGCTTCCACGATCTACGCCACACCGCAGCGACGCTCCTGCTCGGCCGAGGAGTCAACCCGAAGATCGTGTCCGAGATGCTCGGGCATGCCTCCATCGGTATCACCCTCGACACCTACAGCCATGTCCTTCCCACTATGCAGCAGTCAGCAGCGGCGGAGATGGATGCGGCGCTTGCCCAGCTATAGTCTCGCTGCCCTGCTTGTCGGCTACAGCAGAGTCGATCAGGCTCATCTGCGCGCTGGCGCACGCAGCAAGCGTAGCGGCGAACACCACAGCGCCACAGCGATCAGAAGGACCAAAACGCCTCCGCGTGCGACGTGTCGGAGGCGCAGAATGTACATCGCCAACTCCTTTCCGCCGCATGCCGCGACCAGGACCTGCGCTATGCCAGCCAGCAGTTGGCCGAGTGGCGCCGAGCGATGGGGTCGCGACAGCGGAGCCAGCCACCGATGGCGCACAGCTTCGACGAGCGCTAAGACCAGAGACACCATGAAGAGCACAGAGTTACGCCGCAATCGGCTGCAAAGCGTCAGCGCCGACGAACGCTGGACACCACACCCAGTCTTGACCAACCAGCAGACGAAGCCGACTTATACGGAATCCGAGTCGGTACTTGCACTTTGCTATGCGACCATGCCCTGCCGACTCCAATCGCCGGAGCGAAGCTGTCATGAATTCTAGTCTGGGATGGCATACAAAGGGCAATGTGTCACTAGGGTGCGGCTGTAGCCGTGCGGCGCGGGTTGGCACTGGCGTTTGACAGCTTCTGGAGCGAACCCTATGATGGGCGGCGATAGGCGGCGCAATAGAAATGAGTGACAATCGGTGGAGGCTGGGCGATGGGCGAAGACGAGAAGCTGCCTTCGATCATGATCTCGTATTCCCGAACGGACAGCGATTTCGTTGATCGGCTTCAGGCTGACCTGGAGTTGCATCGCTTCAACGTGTGGGTGGACAGACGCAAACTTGAGTCGGGACAAGAGTGGGATGCGGTGATCCAACACGCCATCAGGGACTGCACTGTGCTGCTGGTTGTCCTATCGCCCGCAGCGCTCGACTCCATATTCGTCCGCAAGGAATACCTTCTAGCACTGGATGACGGGAAGAAAGTCATTCCAGTGCGGTATTTTCCGACGCTCTCGCTGCCGCCAGAGCTGGCCAAACTGCAGGTCACCAACCTCCAAGCTGGGATGAACTTCGAGGACAGGTATGCGACTGGGTTGCGGCAACTCGTCCATGTGATTGATCCGCATGCGCGAGTCAGTATGAGCGAAGAGCCTACGATCAGGGCGGGTTCGATGCTAGGCAGCCACACGATGCCAACGCTCTTCCAGTTGTCGGATCGCATCACATTTCGTCAGCGTCAGGCATCGTTCAACCAGTTAGGCGCAGAGTTTGCACTGCTAACACTGGCTGTCATTATTGCGATGCTGTCCATCGTCAGGCAGTTGACCGTAGGCATCGCTGCGACCTCCATCCTGGGCATGTCGCTGACATCGGTGGAGCTGGCCGATCTGATAAGCGCTGGACTGCTCCTGCTGGCTCTGGTCGTTAGGATCTTTCGGGGTGCACAGGGTTATGAGGCGCACACATATGAAGCGCTCGCAGTGGCGCAGTCGGTGCAGACCCTTATGTGGCGGTACGCGATGGGCGGACACCCATTTCCGTTAGGTGGAAGTGAGGCGGCAGCCAGTACACTGCTGCATCAGCGGATTGATGACACCATACGCGACGTAAGCGATAGGTTGCGGCGCGCGTTCATTGGGGAACTCAGGAATGAAAACATTGACCAAGAGGTCAAGCAATTGCGCACAGCTCTGCTGACTGAGAGGAAGGCTGTCTACTCTCGCAGCCGCGTCGAGGACCAGGCGATGTGGTATAGGGCGCGCGCGCGGCACAATCGTGTGCGAAGTCGGAGGTGGCAGGTGTGGGTGATCGTACTGGAGACGTTAGGCATAGCTGGCGCTGTCGCGGCCGCGTTCCACCTGCTGCCATTTAGCCCCGCGGGCGTGGTTGTCGCAGTTGTCGGTGGTATCACAGCCTGGACGTTCGCCCATCGCTATGACAACCTGGCAGGTGAGTACGAATTGGCATCACGTGAGCTGTCCGACATCGCGCGGGAGATCAGGAAACCGATGACGGAGTTGGAGTGGGCAGCAACCGTAGCCGAAGTTGAAGGTGTGTTGGCTCGGGAGTATCGACTATGGCGGCCGACACGGGGCAAGTAGGGCGGCGCTGCTGCATCGCCTCAGGTCCCTGTGTCGTAGCGTTTGGCGATCTGGCCAATCCAGTAGTGTGACTACCCGTGAAGTCGGCAATGGCCATAGCGGTCTGTCCACGCTCTAGCAACCAGAGGATCTGCCACCAGTTGCGCTCATGAGGCTCCTGCGCCGCACGATAGCGATGCTCCAAACCCTCGACGCTCGGACGCGGTGCGAGCTACGCATGTCTGTTCAAGCCGGCGTACTACAAGCGCCGTCAAGGAAGCCGACTTACTTCGTGCTAGGAGGGGACTCGGATAACTGTATCCCTCGTCGAACTTCCCTTCGTCTGAAGGCGTCTGCTTCGATGTCCCGCCCAAGCGCTCTCAATACCGCAAGCCTCAACTCTATAACCTCCACATCGTCCGGAAAACGGCTGAGATACCTCTCGCATCTAACGTTCGCTTCGATCAACTCGCCTCGGCCAATCTCCTCTCGAATATGGCCCCTCTCATACTTCCACCGTGAGTCAGGGTGATGCGGGGGCAAACTCTTCGCGGCGCTGACAACGCCGAGCACATCAAGCAACTTCGTCACGCCCACTGCGTATGCGGCGTCGCGCCCGTCAATGTATTGCGCATGGTAGTAGCCCATCGGGGCACAGCGCGACCACTTCTCGCCGCGCACCCAGAACGGCAGAATGCGCTTGCCCTCGTCGCTGGCGATAGCCAGCTCGTGGCCGACGTAGATAGATTCGGCGGCGT
>DASQSS010000287.1:0-8318 GCA_035642255.1 Ktedonobacterales bacterium
GTCGCCTTCGAGTCGTCGCGAGCCGCTATCCTCTGGCGAGGGTTCGTCGCCGATGCGTGGGCTACGCTCCAGTGGCGCCCAGTTCCACATATCCATGCTCATGTTGTCGCATGGAGCGACGCGCTGGTCAAGCGAGCGACACGTTCAGGCGACGAACGAGGCATCCGCCAGCAGACGGGTCAGCATGACTGTCCACAAAATGCAGAGCGCGAAGGCGAGACGGCGCACATTTGGATGGCGTTCGCTTACCAGCGCCAGCAGCACGAAGCAGGGAAAGATAACAAGCATGTACCGTGGAACGGACATCAATGCGCCGCCGCGAATGTGCGCTGGCAGAACCAGTACTTGCAGAAGCGACGCCCAGCCATAGGCCACCCAGGCGCGTGGGATGTTGGTCCACGACGTCCATCCGCGCGGCAGCAGCATGACCAGAGACAGACCCAGCCAGAACCCGAGAAACGTAACATCCTTGACGATCTCCAGGACCGGTATGAACGGCGAGCCATCGGCGAGTGTGGCGAAGTCATTCATCACGCCCGCCCAGGGCCAATCGAGGTAGCGCAGCCAGGCGGGGTCATCCGCGGCTCGGCTCAGAACATTCGGTATGCCGTAGAGATGCGTCAGGTAGAGCTGTAGCGCCAGAAATGCGCATACTGGCAGCGCGCTCGCGCTGACCAGCGTGAGCCCCACACGCAGCCGTCGTGCGCCGCTCATCGCTGACCACGCGGGTCTGAGCGCACGCCACGCCTCGATAGTCAGCGGCAGGAGCAGCAATGCGCCCGGCGCGCGCGTCAGTGTCGCCAGAGCGATCACGACGCCCGCCAGCAACCAGCGTCGCTGGCGTATGCACAGAAATGCTCCCACACTCAGCAACAGGAACAGCGACTCAGTATAGATCGACGCGAAGAAGAGCCCCGTGGGGAAGATGGCGTAGTAGAACAGCGTTTGGCGTGCGACGCCCGCGCCAAACTCATGCGCGACCAGCCGCCCCAGCAAGATAAACGCGGCAAGCGCACAGGCATTCGCAACGATGAGGCCCGCCAGCCTGACATGCCCGCCAACCAGCGGCGCAGTCATATGCATCAGCAGGGGATAGAGCGGGAAGTACGCAGCCTCGGTCAGAAGGCGATAGCCGCGCTCCGCGATGAGGGTATAGAAGATGCCGTCGTAGAGCGTCCAGACACGGTAGAACGCGGCGGGCGAGAATGTGTGGAGCGTCACCTGCCAAACGGCGACCAGCGCGCCGATGAGCAGCCGCTGGCCGAGCCATGCCGCGACTGCGCTCCGCCACAGCGGGCGCTCAGCTGGGGCCGCTGTGGCAGTCGATGTCTGCGCCGTCTGCTCCAGCGCGATCTCAGCTCCCATAGCGCCCTCCCGCATCGCCGCCACATGCGTTCACACCGAACATCGTGTACGACGCGCGCGGCGAGGCAGGTGTAACCGGTCTCGCCGCTACTGCGCGGGTCTGCCAATCGGGCGCTGATTCTCGTCGCGGTGGAGCTTGTGCTTGCCAGGCGTGTTGCGGTAGCGCAGCCGCTCGATGGGTCGCCCACCGATCAGATGCTCGCGCACGATCTCCTCGGCATCGTCGGGGGTGACACCCCAGTACCAGACGTTCTCAGGGTAGACGACGATCATCGGGCCGAAGCCGCATTGATCGACGCAGCCGCTGTGGTTGATGCGCACCCGCGCGCCGAGGCCCTGCTGCTTCACCAGCTTTTTCAGCCGCGCGTGCAGCCCCAAACCGTCGCCATCCACTGTTGCGCACCATGAGCCGCTGGTGCAGACGAAAACATGTTTCTCCCAGATAGGCGGGTCGGAGACGTTAGAGAGGCTAGAGACATCGGAGACATCATGGGACTCAGAGGCCTCAGAGGAGCCGGAGGCTGGCTGGTTAGCGGAATCGGGTCGCTCATCGCTCATGGGCTGCAGGTTCTCTCTTGTTGCTATGTATGGATGACGGGGTCGCAGAGCGCATCGTATAACATCAGCCTGCGCGCTGGCCCGCGCATCCAGGGAATGACGGGCCAGTTGTGCGCGTGCGCTGAACACAGAGACTCGGGCGCCTCAGAAACAGGAGCAGGCCACCGCGGCGCGCTCACCCTCGGTGGTCAGATCCTGATAGAGGTCGCGCACGCGGTCGCCGATATGGCGCCAGTCGAATCGCTCGACGGAGGCGCGCGCGCTGGCCTGCGCCCGCTCACGCAGGGTGTCATCGCTCAGCAGCAGGTCAATCTGCTCGGCAAAGGCCTGTGGAGAGCGCCAGCGCACCAGCAGCCCATTCTCGCCATCACGGACGATGCTTGGCAGCCCGCCCGCCGCCGAGGCGACCACAGGCGCGCCACACGCCAGCGCCTCCACCGCGACCAGACCGAAGCTCTCGTAGCGCGAGGAGACGACCACGGCATCCGCCGCGTGGTAGTAGGTGGGCAGATTGCGCTGCGGCACAGCTCCAGGGAAGCGCACGCGGTCGGCCAGTCCCAGCGCGGCGGCGTGCGCGCGCAGCCGCTCCACCTCCGGATCGCCCGCGGGATCGCCGCCAACGACCAGCAGCCGCGCGGGCGTCCGCAGCAGCGCGACGCTCTCCAGCAGCAGGTCAATCCCTTTGATTGGGTCGAGCCTGCCGACGAAGAGCAGCGTCGGCGTCTCGCCCAGATCGAGCTCGCGACGCGCTTGCGCGCGCAGCTCCGGTGTGATGGGCGTAAAGGCGTCAAGGTCTACGCCGCAGGGAATGACGCGGGTGTGGCTGGGCGACAGGCCGTAGAGGCGGCGCAGCTGCTCGCCTTCCAGCTCAGTCGAGACGATCACGCAATCCGCGCTCGTGGCGATGCTGCCCTCGCTCTCGATGCGAATGGCGGCGGCGCCATCTTTCGGCGCGCTGGCGCCATCGAGTGGCATGCCCTGCTGTTGCGCCTTGAGCCGCTCGACGGTGTGGAACATCGTCACATGGGGAACATCCCACGCGCGCGCCAGTGGCGCGGCTGCGGCGGCTGAGAGCCAGTAGTGGCTGTGAACCATGTCGTATGGATGCTCGTTGCGCTGGGCGAAGTGGGCCACACGGCAGGTGAATTCGCTGACGTAGGGATGCAGCGCGCTCGGAGGCAAGAGCGCGGCGGGACCAGCGGTGACAGTGATGAGGCGTACACGCTCGGAAAGCTGCTGAATCTCGGGGGTTTCTGGCTGCGAACGCCGGGTAAAGATGTCTACATACATGCCGCCCCGGCCCAGTTCGCGCGAAAGCTCGCGGATGTAGACGTTCATGCCGCCCGCGTCGCGGGTTCGGCCAAGCTGAGCGATGGGGGACGTGTGCAAACTGAACATGGCGACCCTATAGCACATTGACGCGCCCCCTCTCGCCCCGCGTCTGGGCGTATGTACAGTCACAGATGCGTGGCCAGCGCCCCTCTCCAGACGGAGCCGTGGCCAGGGCCTGTACGGCTTGCTCCGCCGTCAGCGTATCTCGCATGTTAAACCTCGTGAACTGTCCAGTGGCGCGTGCGACACGCATCGCGGCCAGAGGACAGGAATGGGATGTATTGGGTTACGGAATATGCGTACCTTGGGTCTGCGCCTGAGCATCATGCTGTGAGGCAGGGGCGGGGAACCAGGTCACTTCCCTTAATATACCGTAGGACGCCAGCGAACCGCCACCTCACACATGTCCGGCGCTCACCGGCGCGCTCTGGCCAGCGTTATTCCGCGGGGCTCGGCTCACGGCGATGCGGGCGCTACGATTCCACCCGCGCGACATGACGGGCGCGCCACTCGTCGCGCAAGGCGGCGTAGAGGTATTCGTCGCCCCACTTGCCCTTGAACCAGACATTTTGGAGAAAGTGACCTTCGCGACGCACGCCCAGACGCTCCAGCAACGCGACAGACCGCAGGTTTTCGCAGTCAACAATGGCAATGACGCGATGGAGATGGAAGGTATCGAAGGCATAGGTCAGCCATGCGCCTACCGCCTCGGTCGCCAGGCCACGCCCCTGCGCTTCGGTCGCCAGGGTATAGCCAATCTCAGCCTGCCAGGGATGCTCCGCCTCAACATGAAAGTAACAATCGCCAATCAGCGCGCCCGTCTCTTTCAACTCAATAGCGATCTGCGCTCCTTCGCCGGGAACACCCAGAGGAGTTTCCCGCTGCGCCTCGATGAAGGCATGCGCTTCGACGAGGCTGATGCCCTCCCAACTCTGGTAGCGCGCGACCTCGAGGTCGTTGCGGTACGCCATGAACGGCTCCAGGTCGTCGTCGCGAAAGCGCCGTAGCCGTAACCGCGTGGTCTCCAGCGTGGGCCATGATGGAGGGTCGGCGGACATGCGGGTACTCCCTTCCAGGATGGGATGGGCGACATCAGGCGTCACAATCGGGTGTCACCATCGGGCGTCACAGAGACATGGGCAGTGTAGCGCGCGGAGCATGGCGGGGCAAACGCGCAATCATCTCATCGCTGACGTTCGAGACATCTCAGACGACGCCACAACGAAGCGACGCCACCGCGCGAGCCATCTACGAGCCGTCTACGAGCCGTCTACGCAGATTGCCGTAACGATGCCGTCACGCGCAGGTGCTATTCTGGGCATCAGGAATCCTGTGCGCGGGAAAATCGTATGCCGACGACGTGCTCCAAAGGGTATCGCTCACGCTTCATGAGATCGCTTCATGCGTTCATGGCGCGTTCTACAGGGGAGAGGAGGGAAGCCGCCATGATGTATCGCCATCGAACCAGTCTTGGCGTCCTGGTTCTGGGCGTGTGTTTCGTGAGCTTTACCCTGATCTTTATGGCGCTGCATACCCTGGGGCCAAGCGACGGCGCCCGCATGGAACCGGATGGACCGGTCTGGAGTCACGCTGGCGTCGCGGTGACTCCGCTCGAACCTCACCCAGCGAACGGGCTGCGGCAGGGTGACATTGTCGTGGCGGTCGCGGGCCGACCTATGGAAGAGTGGGCGCGGCTCATCGGCGACCCAGCGGCCACACGTCCGCAGTGGCGAGTTGGCGAGGTCGTCACCTACACAGTCATTCGCGCGGG
Source organism: Ktedonobacterales bacterium (assembly GCA_035642255.1). Classification (GTDB taxonomy): domain Bacteria; phylum Chloroflexota; class Ktedonobacteria; order Ktedonobacterales; family JADMIN01; genus JAKAIY01. The sequence goes on from DASQSS010000287.1 coordinate 5,027, forward strand.
AGATCAGATCACCGTGCCCGTTACGCTGGTTTCCTACCCCATCGGCGCGGTTGTGCGGGAAGATGGAGGGAGTCTCGTCTTCGCGCTGGCATTCGCGCTCATCGCCTGCTTTGTCTTTCTTCGCCGTCCAGATGACCGCGCCGCCCGCGCGCTGTTCCTCACGGCAAGCTGCCTACTGAGCGCGCAGTCCTGGTCGTTCGGATTACAGATTTCTGACGTGGTCGATGGCGTAGGCTTCTGGCTCTATCAGATCACGGCGCTTGGCGTGTACACCATATTCTGGGCATCCCTGCTGCACTTCGCGTTGGTGTTTCCGCGCCCGCATCCCCTGGTCGTGCGCTGGCGGTGGCTGATACCGTCCATATATGCGAGTCCGGCGGTCTGCTGGGTGGCGTATCTCCTCATCACGCACGCCATCGTCCCTGACACACTGGAATGGATTGGGACGTGGACACCCGGGCAGGGCGTCATGGGCATTCTCTATTTCGCCGCCGCGCTTCTGGTCGTGCTCGATACTTTCCGCATCAGCCGGGATCCCATCACGAGAAGGCAGATTCGCTGGGTCGTATTTGCGGGCGCGCTTTCAGGCAGCGCGGGCCTCCTTCTGTCGATCTTGCCCGGGGATGTGTTTGGCCATGCCATCATCAGCACAAACGCTCTGGGCATTGTGCTGCTTCCGATACCATTCGCGCTTGCCTTCGCGATCCTGCGGTATCGCCTCTTTGACATTGATGTGATCATCCATCGCGCGCTGGTCTACGGCACGCTGACCGCGGCGCTCGGGCTGGTGTATGGCGTGAGTGTCATCGCACTGCAAAGCCTGGCGGGCGCGCTCAGCGGCCTCACGACGCAGTGGCCGCCAGCGATTGTCGCCTCCACCCTGCTGATCGCCGCGCTCTTCCAGCCGCTGCGCCGTCGTGTGCAGACGGGCATCGATCGTCGATTCTATCGCCACAAATATGACTCGGCGCGCACACTCGCCGCCTTTGGAGCCACCCTACGCATGCACACTGGACTTGACGAGCTAAGCGAGCGACTGGTTGGCGTGGTGGAAGAGACCATGCAGCCCACCCAGGTCTCTCTCTGGCTAGCGGTTCCAAGCCATTCACGCCATGGCCAGGTTGGCAGCGCATCAGCCGAATAGCGCTCTAGCCGCATGGGGCGAGCAGCCCGAGCGGGCGCCATGTAAATATTTCGCAAACAATTCGCGAAAGGGGCCGCGCCGCGCGCCAGTTGTCTCGCCCTGCGTGTTGGAGTCCTGCTAGAATCAGGCTACGGTCCGCGGCGGCCACACATCGCGGCCAGCGCGACATGGGCATTCGACATATACGGCTATCTGGCGACCTCAAGCGGAAACGAGCGACGACTTCTATGACTGAGCGACCTGTGCCACCGGACTTGTGGCGGCTCTTTCGCGTCTGGGCGAGCATTGGGATGCAATCATTCGGTGGTGGCGCCTCGACGACATTTCTGATCCAGCGCGCCTTCATCGAGCGCAATGGCTGGGTAACGGACGCGGAGTTTCTGCGGATGTGGAATCTCTGCCAGCTCACTCCGGGCATCAGTCTCATCGCGCTGACGGCGCTGCTGGGCAAGGAGCTCAGGGGCGCGCGCGGCGTGGCAATCTCGCTGGCGGGAATGCTGCTGCCCAGTGGCGCGATCACCTGCCTGCTGGCGGCGCTCTTCGTCGCGGTGGAGCGTTCGGCGATCACGCAGGCTCTGCTGCGCGGGATCATTCCGGCGACCGGCGGCATTATGATGCTCGTGCTGTACAACTTCGCGCGCCCACTCGTTCGCGAAAATCGCCATGTCGGACTGCCACGCGGGCTGGCGTATATCGCGCTGACGCTGCTTGGAGCCGTGCTGGTCATCGCGTTCAATGTCTCAGCGATTGTCGTCATGCTGGGATTCGCCATTCTCGGCGCAGTCGTCTTCTCACCGCGCAGCAAGGTCGTCGCTCCTCCTGCCGCTCCTCCTGCCGCTCCTCCTGTGGAGATATGGAAGGATGTCGAGTGATGATCAACCCTTTCGTCTACTTCATCCTCTTCCTCAAAGCGTCGCTCTTCTCCAGTGGCGGCTTCGCCAATCTGCCGAGTCTACGCCAGGATATGCTTGCCAGAGGCTGGGCCAACGACGCAAACTTCGGGCAAGCCCTCGCCATTGGCCAGATCAGCCCTGGTCCTAACGGGCTTTGGGTCGTCAGCCTCGGCTACTTCACCTATGGGGTTTGGGGCGCTTTCCTGGCGCTGGTCGCAGTGATGATCCCGCCGCTGCTCGTGCTGGTCATCTCGGCGCAGTACGCGCGTGTTGAGGGGCAGGCGTGGATGCAAGGCGCCATGCAGGGCGTTTCGCTGGCAGTCATCGCGCTGCTCGTCACCGTCATCTGGACAATTCTGCGGCAGCCGGGCGTTGACGGCAAAGGGCTGTTGATCGCCGTAGGAGCGTTTGGCCTGGCGCTGACCCGCAAGGTCAACGTGCTGCTCATCCTGGCGCTGGCGGGCGGCCTGGGCTATCTCCTCTACCGCTAGCAGCCGTCCCCTTAGATACACCAGCCAGACGCTCGCGGTAGCTGCCTACCGCACGAATCTTTGCCGCGCGTCAACAGATGGCAGTATGTTTGGCGTCTGTTAAGGATGTCGAGACGACGCGAGAGCGACGAGAACCTCTAAGCTGTTCCCGGTACACGGGGCGCTACAGCGAACAGGAGCGGCAAGTAGATATGACCAGGAGCGCGCCACGCTTCGAGGATGTTTGCCCGGCGCTTGCGCCAACGGTCTTGCGGGTCGCAGCGGCGCTGGTCGGCTCCAGCCAGGCGGAGGATGCGGCGCAGGAGGCGATGCTGCGCGCGTGGCGCTCGTGGGGAGAGTTGCGCGATGTCGCGGCGGCGCGCCCCTGGCTGCTGCGCATCACCGTCAATATCTGCCGGAGCTGGCTACGCAGCCACGCGGGCCTCATGAGCGCGCACGAAACGCCCTTGCCTGACGATGATACACCTCAGGCGCTCTATGAAGCCTCGGCGCTCTCCCCCGGCGGCGTCGCCTGGATTGAACACCTCGATCTGCGTCAGGCGCTGCTGGACCTGCCCACTGACCTGAAGCTGATCGTGACACTGCGCTACTTCGGCGGACTCGACTCCTCGGAGATCGGGCACGCGCTCGGCCTGCCAGCCGCCACCGTGCGCAGCCGCCTGCGCCGCGCGTTGATGCTGCTGCGCGATCACCTGAAGACCCCGGGCGAAATGCCTGCCATTCGTCAGTCGGGAGGCTCCGATGCGTGACGACACGAACGAGCG
>DASQSS010000288.1:0-2623 GCA_035642255.1 Ktedonobacterales bacterium
CAGAACGTCATCAGCACGACCTACTGGCCGACACCCGGGCAGGGCTGGCTGCTCAACCCGATCTGGCTGCAGCCTCAGAGCATTGACCTGCAGGCGATTGGGTTGCTCGGCATGGTGATCGGCCTGGGCATGTTCATCATCGCCGTGCTCACGCCAAGCATTCTCTCCGGGCGCATCTTTGGCCCGACTCGCGACTACATCGTGCGCATCGCCCTGGCCGCATCGATCGCGCTGATCGCGGTCTGGCTGACGATCTACACCTTCGCGCCGGTCGTCTTCGATCCCACGGGCGTCGCAGGGTCGATCGGCAACATCCTCCTCTTCCTGGCGATGTGTCTGGCGCTGCTGGCGCTGGTGGCCTGGCTCCTGCCGATCATGACGCGCAACCGCCAGCAATTCATGCCGGGCAACTACCTGCATGGCGTGGTCGGGCTGCTCGGCAGCATCGGCGTGCCGCTGCTGGTGCTGTGGGCGGCGGCGTATCCGCTGGTCTATGCCGTCCATCAGGCTGACTCGCAGCAGTTCTGGGTGCAATGCGCGCAGAAGACCCAGGTTCCAGCTAGCTGCACCTTTACGCCGTTCACTGGCTACATCATCTGCGCCATCGTCTTCTCGATCCCCTTTGGCCTGATGATGGCTGGCCTCTACTTCTGGTCCACGAAGCGCAACATGGTCGTGCTGGGCGGCACCTACGGCATCGTCTGGGCAGGTCTCGCCGTGACGCTGATCCACCAGGATGACCCGAAGCAGTTGCCGTTTGGCCTGCTGCTGGCGGCATCGATCATGGTGCTGGCCTTCGCATGGACCTGGGCCACACAGATCGAGTTCGCGCCGACACGCATCGAGCCGCTGGGCTGCACGGGGCAATGGCTCGTGCTTGGCACGCTGCTGCTCGTCTATCTGATGGGCTTCTCGCTGCTGTCGATGCCGTCATTCTTCGAGATCGAGGCGCTGGCGCTGTTCTATCAGCCGGGCATCGGCGGCCTGCATGACGCCTTCTGGGCGCTGCTGCTGTTGGGTGGATTCGCCGCGTTCCAGATCACGCTGCTCGTGCGCCGCAAGCCAATGAGCAAAGTGCGCAAGTTCGCGATGTGGGCGCTGCTCTTCGCCGTGCTCTTCGAGATGGTTGGCTCGATCATGGGCTACCGCTGGGACGTCCTCTACTATGGCGTGAACGCCATGGGCGGTGGCCAGGCGTGGTTCCTGGCAGGCATCTGCTTCGAGGTGGTTGGCATCCTGGCGACGCTCTACGCCGCAGTGCAGTCGAATAGCTTGCGCTGGGCGCTGCTCATCATCGTGATGGCGCTGATCGGCGCGGGCGAGGGAGTCATCATCTACAACATGAAGTTCGTCTATGAGGAGCTGGTTGAGCTGGGCTTCTTCCTGGCGATGACCGGCGCCTTCGCCTACGTCGCCGCCGGACCCGATCCGGACGACCAGTATGAGCTTGCGCTAGCCGAAGCGTAGCCTCGGTGGCGTCTGGAGGATGCGCTCCAGGCTCAAGCATGGATTCACGACGCTGACAGGCCCATGGCTCTCAGGCCACGGGCCTGTCGCATTTCTGCCAATATGTACGCATGAGCTGCGAGCGCGGCGCCCTGCATGCGAGATAGGAATCCGCGCGATGCGTTCGCTGCCCTGTAGCTTGCCTTGTGTGCGATAGTGTTGATGTTCGCATGTTCGATGTCGGCTGAATCTGGATGCGCCGAGTGTGACGATTGCCCTGCAGATGCGGCTCGGAGGCTCCAGAACCACAGCGATATATCGCCGCCCTGCCGCTCTGCGCAGAGCGTGTGGGGCTAGCTCCGAGTCTGAGTCCGGCGTTTCCTTTGCAGCGACGCAAGGGCGCCATAGCTCATGAACTCACGTATGACTCATAGTGGAGCTAGTCCGCGCGCAAGGGAAGGTTGGGGAGAGTTCCCCATCCGCTACCGAGTAGCCGCCAGCATGGGAGGATGCGCCATGTCACGTCTCGTACCGACCAGCGCTCACTCACGAGGATTCCCCCCAACCGCATCTGCGCTGCCTCTGGCGGCGCCTGGCGCATCGACGAGTGATCAGCCCGAGCGGCTGACCAGCGCGCCGCTCGATGTCGAGGCGTCCCTGCGCGGCGAGCCGCTGCGCATCCTCTTCATTGCTGCGGAAGGCACGCCATATGTCAAGACAGGCGGCATGGCGGATGTGATCGGAGCCTTACCTCGCGCGCTCAGTCGCATGGGACACGATGTGCGGGTGGCGCTGCCACGCTATAAAGCGGTGGATGCGCAGCGCTGGCGACTGCGGCTCGCGCAGCGCAAGCTAGCTGTGCCAATTGGCCGCCGCAACGAGCTGGTAGATGTGTACGAGACACGCCAGGACGACGGGGTGCGTGTCCATTTCATCGATGCACCCGAGTATTTCAATCGGGAGCGACTCTCCAACTATCAGGACGATGGCGACCGCTTCATCCTCTTTAGCCGCGCCGTGATGGAGTTCACCCGCAAGGGCGACTGGGCGCCTGATGTCATCCACTGCCACGACTGGCATACCGGCGTGGCGCCGAACTGGATGAAGACAATCTACCGTAACGATCCGCTGCTGAAGGACGCCGCCAGCGTCTATACCATCCACAATCTGGCGTATC
>DASQSS010000289.1:0-13170 GCA_035642255.1 Ktedonobacterales bacterium
GTAGTCCTGGAACACGGTGTTGGTCTCGCGCTGGTAGGGAGGGAGGGAGGTGACGTCTCGGCCCGCCAGCTCGATGCGGCCTGAGTCCGGTCGCTCGAACCCCGCGATCATACGCAGCATCGTGGTCTTGCCCGATCCCGAAGGTCCGACCAGGGTGAAGAACTCACCCCGGTCGACCACGAGGTCGATGCCATCAACGACGACGACGTGCCCGTAATTCTTCCGAACGGCCTCGAGCTTGAGGGCCGGGCCTTTCTCCGCGTCATTCATGGGAGGCCATGACGTGCTTGATCTGCGTGTACTCTTCAAGCGAATAGATCCCCATGATCTTTCCGTAGCCGCTCTGCTTGTAGCCGCCTTGCGGCATTTCGTTCACGAGCGGGATGCGCGTGTTGATCCATGCCGTGCCGAACTGCAGCTTGCGGGCCGCGCGCTGCGCACGGCCGACGTCCCGCGTCCAGACCGAGGCGGCGAGGCCGTGGTTGACGCCGTTGGCCCACTTGAGCGACTGGTTCACGATCGTCTGGGCGAGCCGGAGCTCCTGTGTGTAACCGATACGGGCCAGGTCGGCTACGTCAACCTGTTGACTCTGTTCCTCCACGGCTTCCCCTTCCCCTGATCTCAAATGGTCGATGCTAACCGTCCCTAATCCCGCCAGCAGAGTCGCGCCGTCGACGGCTGTCAGGGTTGGGTTTGAAGTCGTGTCGTCGAAGAATGGAGTGTGATGCGATCGCCTGGGTGCGCCTGGGCCACTCGCGCGACTTCGGTCCGGGCAGTTCGGTCACGAAGCGAGCCCGAATGGAGGCCGACGTGCGGTACCAGTGGATAGTTGCTACACCACTTTACCTTTCGCGTCAAGCCTCAGTTTCGGCCCTGGGGACCCGGGCTGAAGGTCAGGAGCAGGGCGGCCGGACTCGCGCCGAGCTTGGCTAGTTGCTGAGCGTCAGCGTCACGTTGCTCGGTCTGCTCCGCCGCCTGGTTGGCGGCTGGCATGCCAGCCATGCTGTTTCTCCCTTACGGTGGACACGCAATGTGCGATCCGTCCGCATCCCGCAGGTGAGACGATCCTCAAGCGGGTTGGCACTAGTATAGATAGGAACCCGGCGAGTCTGGTATGGCCATTGCAGCACACAGTCACGCCACTCCATTGGCCAGCGTGTCCATACCAAACGGCGCACGCGCTGAGCGCGCCCTTGCCCCAGAGGTAGCCTGTGCGCGTCCGGGTACGCTATACTGGCGTGGAGTACAGCCTGGTGAGCGGCGCGGGAGCGAGAAAGGCGATTGGGCAATGGCGAAGTCGACGAAGGAGCACGCGACTGGTTGCGGAGACTACCTGCCTGAGCGCGGCGCGGGCTGATTGCGCTGGCGTCGCTGATCGTTCTGGCGTGGACGCTGGCTCTGGTGGCGCGCTGTGGCCTTCGTGGCCAATCGCTCGGGCCGCGCGACGCCCGACGCGCGAACAGCAGGCATTCCCGCGCGTGGTTCAGTTCAGCGCCAGCAACGGCGTGCAGTTGTCGGGCTGGCTGGTCATCGCCTCGCCCAACGCGCCAACCATCATCCTCGTCCACGGCTTCAATGCGACTCGCGTCTCGGTGCTGCCCTGGGCGCGCTTTCTCTACGCCGCCCACTTCAATGTGCTGCTCTACGAGAGCTGGGCGCGAGCGCGGGTTGGCGGATTGGGGCAGGCGCCAGCGAGCCGGACGACATCGTCGGCGTGACGCGCTTCCTCCTGGGATACCACGGCCTGACCAATAAGCGCTTTGGCGCTGGGCGTCTTGGTGGGCGTCTTGCTGGGCGTCTTGCTGGGCGCAGGGGGACGTTAAGATAGTCATGCGCCCCAAGATGGTCCACGTAGTGGGGCAGAATGACCTAAGCTCGTGACCTCAACCTTTACGACACAGAGGAGATGACCCATGGAGTATCGTCGGCTGGGAGCGTCTGGCCTGCGAGTTTCGGTGATTGGCCTGGGCGGCAATACGTTCGGCCGCTATGTGGATGAGCGCGGTACAGCCGAGATCGTCGCGGCGGCATTCGACGCTGGCATAAACTTCTTTGACACAGCCGATGTCTACGGCGCGGGCGTCTCGGAGCGCTACCTCGGCGCGGCGCTGCGCGGCCAGCGTGAGCGAGCGCTGATCGCCACAAAAGTGGGTATGCGGATGGGGTCTGGCCCGAATGAGTCTGGCTCGTCGCGCAAGCATATCTTCAGCGGTGTCCATGAGAGCTTGAAGCGGCTCGATACCGATTACATTGACCTGCTCCAGATTCATGCGTTCGACCCGGAGACCCCGCTCGAAGAGACGCTCGACGCGCTCAACGACCTCGTGCGGGCTGGCTCCGTGCGGTACATTGGCTGCTCGAACTACGACGCGTGGCGACTGGCGCAAGCGCTCTGGATCAGCGATAAGCATCACTGGGCCGCGTTCGTCTCGACACAACCCGAATATAACCTGCTCTCGCGTGAGATCGAGCGCGAGCTCATTCCCGCCTGTCTGGAGTTCGGCGTCGGCGTCATCCCATACTTTCCGCTGGCGGCGGGCGTCCTGACGGGCAAATATCAGCCCGGCCAGCCCGCCCCCGAGAACACGCGCGGGCATAATAATCCTAACTTCGCCGCGCGCCTGAACCGCGCCGACCTGGAGACCGCGCAGCGGCTCGACGCCTGGGCGCGCGAGCGCGATCACACAGTCGCTGAGCTAGCGCTAGCGTGGCTGGCGGCGCAGCCATCTGTCGCGACCGTCATCAGTGGCGTGCGCAGCGCCGAGCAGGTCGCCGCGAACGCGCGGTCGGGCGAGTGGAAGCTTTCCGCAGGTGACCTGGAGGCCATCGAGGATATCTTGAAGCTGCACCCGGAGCCATCCGCCTGAGCGGCGCTATGCGCGTCCTCTCGTCGTGAATGCAAAAGCGCAGCTGCGCGGAATCCCGCAATGGGCGCCTCCGCGCAGCAGCGCTTTACAGAAGAATCTCAGCTTAATTGATGATGCGCGCGCCAAAGTCGCTTGCACAGGCATTGACAAGGGAACTTCATTGTTTGTACCATCACGTCAACGTCGCGTGTGACCGGGTCTATTTCCTGGGAGCAACGCGCGAAGCGACCGAGCTAGCGACAAGCTCGTGACGCAGGGCAGGTGTCCTCACAAGCGCTCATTGAAAGGAGCGACTGCATGGACAATGGCGCCGTCCGGAGCAAAGGCGCGTTTCGATGGCTCTACCTTCTGCTCCTGATTCCATTCATCGCGACCCTGTGGCCTCCGTTCTACAACGCGCTGCAGCCCGAGTGGCTCGGCATCCCGTACTTTTACTGGTATCAGTTCCTCTGGATCATTCTCAGCGCGATCATCACCGCCGCCGTGTATTTTCTCACGCGTGATTAGTCGCGCCTCAGGCGCGCAGCGGGAATATCCGCGCTTTCGTCGTTGGTATTCCCGTCGCATCCCAACCTGTTCGTCGTACGTCCTGCCCTAAGACTGTCGCTATATGGACGCTCCTCGCGCTTGCCAGTCAACACCTGCGCGCAGTTCAGAGGAGAACCGCATGTCGAACGTGAATGTGACGGCGCTCGTCATCTTCATCGTCCTGTTTGCGCTTGTCACCATTCTTGGATTTGTCGCTGCCAACTGGCGACGTGGCGACCTGACCCAACTCCATGAGTGGGGCCTGGGTGGTCGGCGCTTCGGCACCGTCATTTCGTGGTTCCTGCTCGGTGGCGATCTCTACACCGCGTACACGTTTGTCGCGGTGCCAGCCGCCATTTTCGCCACAGGGGCCATCAACTTCTTCGCCGTCCCGTATACGATCATCGCGTATCCGTTCGTCTTTGTCGTTATGCCCCGGCTGTGGAGCGTCGCCCGCAAGCACGGCTATGTCACGCCGGCTGACTTCGTGCGCGGGCGCTATGACAGCAGCACGCTGGCGCTGGTCGTCGCGCTGACGGGCATCCTGGCGACCATGCCCTACATCGCGCTGCAGCTGGTCGGCATCCAGGTGGTGCTGGCGGGCCTTGGCCTGTCCTTCACCGGCAAGTTCCTTGGCATGCCGCTCAATGACCTGCCGCTGGTCATCGCGTTCATTATTCTGGCGGCGTACACGTACACGAGCGGTCTGCGCGCTCCGGCGATGATCGCCCTGGTCAAAGACCTGCTCATCTACATCACCGTCATTGTCGCCGTCATCGTCATTCCGATTCAGCTTGGCGGTTACGGCCACATCTTCACCGCGGCGCTTCAGCACCAGACGGCTGTCAAAGCGGCGATCGCCCATCCTGTCGCCGGCGTGAAGACACCCTCGCCATTCGGTGTCATTCTCTCGCCGCCCACGTCAGCGAGCCTCGGGCAGTTCGGCGCATATGCGACGCTGGCGCTCGGGTCCGCGCTCGCGCTGTTCCTCTACCCGCACTCCGTGACGGGCGTGCTCGCCTCGAACAGCCGCAACGTCATTAAGCGTAACGCGGCGCTGCTGCCGGCCTACTCGTTCGTGCTGGCGCTGATCGCGCTGCTCGGCTTCATGGCCATTGCGGCGGGCGTCTCGAAAGATCCGGCGTTCGCGGCGAACTTCAAACAGTATGGCGGCACGTTCGCGGTACCAGCGTTGTTCTTGCACAGCTTCCCGGCCTGGTTCGTCGGCATCGCGTTCGCCGCGATCGCCATCGGCGCGCTCGTTCCGGCGGCCATTATGTCCATCGCGGCCGCCAATCTCTTCACCCGCAACATCTACCGCGAGTACTTCCGCAAGAATCCCGGCGCGGGAGAGGAAGCGGCGGTCGCGAAGCTCGCGTCGCTGGTGGTCAAGTTCGGCGCTCTGTTCTTCATCATTTACCTGGGAACACAGAACGCCCTCAACCTGCAGCTCCTCGGTGGTGTCTGGATTCTGCAGACATTCCCGACAATCGTCATCGGTCTGTATACACGCTACATGCACCGCTATGCGCTGCTCATCGGCTGGCTCGCTGGCATGGTGACCGGCACATATATGGCCTACACACAGGCCTCCGCGGTGACGAAGCATTTTGGTTCGTCGGTCTTCCCACTGCACCTAGGCACGTACACGGCTGCTGGGTATGCGGCGTTCTATGCGCTGATCGTCAACCTTGTGGTGTCAATCGTGCTGTCTGTGATCTTCAATCTCGCCAAGGTGCCGGCTGGCAAGGACCTAGTCGCTGTCAGCGACTTCGAAACCGAGCCAGCGCCAGAGCTGGTTGGGGTCGGGTCCGAGCACTAGCGCTCGCGTCACACGCGTTGCGGGGCGTCGCCACATCGGCGACGCCCATTTTCCGTGCATGCGTCATTTAGCGCTACGGGTTTTCACGTTCGGGAATCCAATGTATAGTAAAGCAGTTGACCCGTTGATTCAACGCGCCTGCGGTACACCTCCAGATACTGCTTCAGATGTTGGCCCGGATATTGGCCCGGATAGTGTTGAGGAGGCAGGCTAGTCAGTCTGCCAATGCTCTCCCATTACGTGAGGATTCAGCGCGCCGCGTGGGGAGCCGCGACCATAGCATGGGAGAACGCATCATTATGACGGCAAGCGCCGAGCAGGTAGAAGAGCTTCGAGAAGTCTCAGTCATCATTCCCGTCTATAACGAAGTCAAGACGATCCTCGAAGTCGTGCGGCGCGTGCGGAGCCAGCCGAATGTGACGGAAATCATCATTGTGGATGACTGCTCACGCGATGGCACACGCGAGCTACTGCGCCAGACCACCTTCCCCGACATAGTCAAGACGCTCTATCACGAGAAGAACATGGGCAAGGGCGCGGGCATCCGCACCGGCGCGCAGGCGGCCACCAAAGAAATCATCATCATCCAGGATGCCGACCTGGAATACAATCCTGGGGACTTTCCGGTTGTCCTGCGACCGATTCTGGACGGCGTGGCGGATGTCGTCTACGGCTCGCGGTTTCTGGGCACGCATCGCAGCTTCATGCTGCACCACTATCTTGGCAATCGGTTCCTCTCGCTTGTCACGAACGTGCTCTATAACAACATGCTGACCGACATGGAGACGGGCTACAAGGCGTTCCGCGCGCCGATCCTCAAATCGCTGAAGATTCGCAGCAACCGCTTCGATTTCGAGCCGGAAATTACGGCCAAGGTGCTCAAGCGCGGCTACCGCATCTATGAAGTGCCAATCTATTACGCTGGCCGTGACTACGCTGAGGGCAAGAAGATTACCTGGCGCGATGGATTCGCGGCGCTCTGGGCGCTGCTGCGTTTCCGCTTCATGGACTGACGCGCGCGATGAATGCGACCTGACAAATGTGGAAGATGTCCGGGCGGATGTGAGGGGTCCCATGCGCAAGACGGCTGATGGCTACATCATTGGCAGGTCGCTCAGAAGCGTGGTGTTTGCGCTTGGTCCTGGCCTGTTCTTCATCGGCATCTGCGTCGCACTCATGGTCGGCCTGCGTCCGGTGAAGAGTCCGATCCTATTCTTCGGGAGCCTCGGATGTATCACTGCGGTCCTGATCATCCTCGAAGCGATCATCCTCGCGAGCTTTATCCGCAGGCCCACCTTGCTGGCCACCGATATGAAAGGCGTGACGTTCTACCCCGTGCGCGCCGCGCCGTTCTCAGTTCCCTGGTCAGAGGTCGCGACGATGAGCGTGACGGAGGCCTGGGTCGCTCGCACGCGGATGCGCTCGCTGGCGTTGATGCTACGGCCATCGCCCGCTAGCAATCCGGACGAGATCGACCGCATCAACTTGCCAGAGCATCAGCTCCCCAGGTCCGCCTTGAAATGCCTACGAACGCTTTCCGATGGGCATCGTGAGCAGATCGCGCTGAACAACATCGTCGTTTTCGATGAGCCGCAAATCAGGCTAGGAGTGTTCTAGCGCCCAGGCGCATGAAGGCGCAATGTTTTGTGCGATAGTGCGGAGGAACGGCGTCGCATACCCATTCTGGAGGCCCATCACATGAGCTTTGCCCTGCCTGACCCCGCCACGCCCTTTGCCGCTCGTGTCGCCGAGCGGCTGCGCGATGAGCGCGTCATCTGGATCGTCACGACCAGCGCGAGCGGCGCTCCGCAGCCTAACCCCGTCTGGTTTCTCTGGGATGGCGCCAGCTTCCTGATCTACAGCCTGCCTCACGCCGCCCGCGTCGCGCACATCCGGCGTAATCCGCGCGTCGCCCTGCACTTCAACACTGACCGTGATGGAAATGACGTCATCGTCTTCACTGGTGTGGCGACCGAAGCGCCCGAGACGTCATCCGCCGATCAGAACACTGAGTACCTCGCGCGCTACCGCGACAACATTGACCGCGAGTTTGGCGGGCCTGCGGAGTTTGCTCGCCGCTATTCACTCGCGCTGCGTGTCACGCCCGAAAAGGTGCGTGGCTTCGTCAGCTAAGCGCGCCCTCGCAGAGCCTGTGCATTGTCGAAGATGCGGCAGGCAGCGCGGCCGGCGGTTAAAACCTCGCCTGGATGGCCCCTGCTGGGCCGCGAAGCCCACCCGTGCGAACCGAGCCCCAACTCACGCAGGAGAGTTTCGCGTCGGCCCGCGTGCTCTCCAGGTGTGGTTGCAACCGCCAGTCGCGCTTGACCGATCAGCGACGCGGCCCATATACTCGGCTTGCATGCTCGACGACGAGAGATTCTGGGATTCACTGGAGAAGAGGGAGCGCATGGGCGCATTCGACATAGCGGTGATGGGCGGCGACGGGATCGGGCCAGAGGTGACAGCCGAGGCGGTGCGCGTGTTGCGCGCCGTTGGCAAGCGCTTCGGGCACGACTTCACGCTCCACGAGGCGTTGGTCGGCCAGGCGGCGATTGATGTCGAGGGCGCCGCTATCAGCGAGGAGACGATGGCGCTCTGCCAGCGTGTGGACGCCGTGCTCTTTGGCGCGGTTGGCGGCACAGGCGTTGGCGACCCCAACTCGAAAACCGAGCCGATGTACTCGCTCTTTCGCCTCCGCAAAGACCTGCAGCTGTTCGCGAATGTGCGCCCGGTGCGCCCCCTTCCCGCGCTGCTCGGCGCCTCCACACTCAAGCGCGCGACCCTGCGCAATGTTGACCTGCTGGTGCTGCGCGAGCTGACGGGCGGCATCTATTACGGCCAGCCCAGCGCGATTCGTGAGGGAGCGGATGGCGCCTCAGCAGTCGATACGATGGTCTACACCGAGGCCGAGATCGAACGCATTGCCCGCTACGCCTTCGAGCTGGCGCGTGACCGTCGCAAGCAGGTCACCTCAGTGGATAAGGCCAACGTGCTGAGCTGCTCGCGGCTGTGGCGGCGTGTCGTAGACCGCGTGCATGCGGACTACCCGGATGTCACCCTGCGCCATATGTTGGTGGACGCGTGCTCGATGGCGCTGATTCGCAATCCGCGTGAGTTCGACGTGGTGGTGACCGAAAACATGTTCGGCGACATTCTGACGGATGAGGCTTCGATGCTGACAGGCTCCCTCGGCATGCTGCCCTCCGCGAGCCTCGGCGCGCGGCGCACGGCGCATGGTCAGTTCGGCCTCTTCGAGCCAATCCACGGATCTGCGCCCGATATCGCCGGGCAGGGGAAAGCCAATCCGCTCGCCGCTATTCTGACGGTTGCGCTGCTGCTGCGCTACTCGCTCGGCCTCAAGCGCGCCGCATCGGCAGTCGAGCGCGCCGTGCGCCAGGTGGTCGCGTCGGGCCTGCGCACAGCTGATATCGCCGCAGCCGGAGAGCCGACGGTTTCGACGCGTGCGATGGGCGATGCGGTAGTCGCCGCCGTACTCGGCGACTGATCACGTCGCACGCGGGAGAGGAGTTCGCGCGATGGAAGGACGAACACTGACGCTCGCGCCAGAGCGTTTCGCTGTCTGTCGGCTTGCTTCGGATGCGCCGATCCCGCCACTGCCGCTGGGCGGCTCGCTCGTCGCGCTGACCATCACGCCGGATGAGCTTTCGGTCGTCATGCCGGAAGCCTTCGCGCCGCCGGACGCCAGAACAGAGGGCGGCTGGCGCGCTCTGCGCGTGGCGGGTCCGCTCGACTTCAGCCTGACGGGCGTGCTGTCCGCGCTCATTGCGCCCCTCGCGCAAGCCGGTGTGAGCATCTTCGCCATCTCGACCTACGACACGGACTATGTGCTGGTGCGTGAGGCGACGCTCGCGACCGCGCTCGAAACGCTGCGCGACGCGGGCTACATCATCGTGTGACATCAGTCAGAGCGTGTGAGCGCATGCGGCGGACGCATGCGACAGAGCGCGCGATCAGCCCATTTTGGCGCGCGGCGCAGGGCCAAGCTGCGCTAGCGCGACGGTGATACGCCGTCGCTCATCCTCTAGCTCGCTGATGCGCTCGCGACGCTTGCGCGTCAGCGGTTCCTCGATCTGTGTGAGCTGGTCAAGCTCATGCGCGATCGCCTCCATCCGCTGGCGGAGAAGGCTCTCGCGCACATCCCACATGGTCACACTGCGCTCTCGTCCCGCTGTCATCGCCGCGCCTCCATTCGTTGCGGCACAACGCCATCGCACTGATCAGAGCGCGCCCGATACGCTGCGCCTGACGAGATCGGCGATCGTGCTGAGCAAGAATTCGTCCTGGTATGGCTTCACGATGTAGGCGTTGGCGCCAAGCTGCGTCGCGCGCTGCTGATGCTTGGCGGCGGCGCGCGATGTCAGAACGATCAAGGGCAAGTTTCGATATTGCGGGTCGCTTCGCAGCGTCGCCATCAGCTCATAGCCGTCCATGCGCGGCATTTCGATATCCAGCAGCACCGCTGCCGGTCGCTCGCGTGCGATGACGTCGAGCGCCTCCACGCCGTCGCGGGCGGTCTGTGTTTCCCAGCCATGCGCCTTGAGCATGCCACCCACGACACGGCGCACGCTCGGGCTATCATCCACGACCAAAAGATACGACTGCTTCGCGCTCGCTGGCGCGTCGAGCAGACCACTGTTATTGGCGCTGCGCTGCGCCACGACGAAGTCGCGCTGACCCAGCGTCGAGGCGGTTGGCCGCCCGGAGGGACCCATTGGCGGAGCCGACTGAGGCGGCGCAAGTGGCGCTGGAGCGGGCTGCGCTGCCCACGGTGGGCGCTGTGTGGCTTCGTTTTGAGCCCCGTTCTGAGCGCCGTTCTGAGAGCCGTTCTGGACGCCAGGCAAGGCGCTTGGCAATGCCGCCGTCGGATACGTCTCGACCGGACGTTGCTGCGAGCGCTCCTCTGGCGTTGGGTAGCCCCACTGACTCGCGCTTGACGGTTGGGGCGCCGCGGGATAGCTCCACTGCGCGGCAGGCGTTTGTGGCTCGGTCGGCGCGCCAAACGGCGGCTGCGGCGGAGCGCCGGGCGAGGCAAAGGGGAATGGCGCCACGGGCGGCACCGCTGGCGCGCTATAGGGCTGCGCGGCTGGCTGCGGCGCAGCGAATGGCGCGGATGCCGGAGACGAAGGCGCCGGGGGCTGTGGCCGCGACGACGGAGCCGAGAGCGCGCCCGAAAGCCCGCCTGAACCAGGGCGCGGGTACGGCGTCGCCGCATCGCTGCGCTGGCCAGGAACCGGCAGGGTGAGTGTCTCTTCGATTGGCTGAGCGAGTAGCTCCAACAGTTCGAGAATGATCACGACCTGCCCATTGCCCAGCGCCGTCGCGCCCGCGACGCCCCGCACATCGCGCAGGTGCGCGCCCAGTGGCTTTGCGACGATCTCCTGTTGGCTCACGATGCCATCCACGACCAGCGCGACTTTGCGCCGACCAGCATTGATGATCAGCAGCGATGAGCGCTCATCAAGTGGAGCGGCAGGCGTCTTGAGGTACGTCGAGAGCCGCGCGAGCGCATAGCGTTCGTTGCGCACCACCACCGCGGGCGTCGGCGAGCTGACACGCTCGTAGTAGTCAAGACGCCCAATCTGGTCAACGACCGCCATGGGAATCGCATAGGTATGCTTGCCCGCTTTGACGAGCACCGCGCGCGCAATCTGGAGGCTGATCGGGAACTTGAGCGTGAAGATGGAGCCAACGCCAACGGTCGAGTCGACATCCACCGAGCCTTTCAGGCGGGAGGCGGCGTCGCGCACGACGTCAAGGCCAACGCCGCGCCCGCTTTCCTCGGTCAGCGTCTCGGCGGTCGAGACACCTGGCTGGAAGATCAGATTGAGCGCGTCATGGTCGCTGAGGTTCGCGTAGCCGTCTATCCAGCCCCTCGTGATGGCCGTCTGGCGCACCTTCTGTGGGTCGATGCCCGCGCCGTCGTCGCGCACATCGATGACGACCTGATTGCCTTCGTAGGCGGCGGCGATTGTGATCTTGCCCGCGCGAGGCTTGCCCTTGGCCATACGCGCGTCCGGCCGTTCGATGCCGTGGTTCACCGAGTTGCGCACCAGATGCAGCAGCGGACCCTCGACCTCCTCGATGACCTTGCGATCCACCTCGGTGTCGCCACCCTCGACAAAGAACTCGACCTCTTTGCCTTCTTTCAACGCAGAGGCGCGCGCCGCCCGATAGAGGCGAGGCGCCAACGAGCTGACCGGCACGAGTCGCGCCTTGAGCAGACGGTCCTGCACTTCTGAGCTCAGGCGTGTCTCACGAGCGAACGAGACTTGAATCTCGCGGATCAGAGTCTCCATCTCATGGTTGAGGGAGAGCACATCGGTGACGGCTTCGCTCAAAATGCGCGAGAGCCGGTGGAACTCCGTGTAGCGGTCCAGCTCCAGCTCATGGAAGTCTTGCAGATGTCCAGGCGCCCCAGCATTGTTCGCGCCTGAGCGCGGCGCGCTCCACGGGAAGCGGAAGCCCGCGGGCATCTGGCCTGCCGGAGTCTGCGCGCCACTCTGTCCGCTGGGGAGCATAAACGTCTCGAACTGCGTTTCGAGCTGACTCCCTACCTCGCGCAGCCGCTCACTCGCCTGAGCCGAGTCACCTACGAGTTGATAGATGCGTCCGACGCGCTCCTCGAAGATCGAGCGGTTGACGAGCAAATCGCCGAAGAGCGTCACCAGCTCATCGAGCTTGCTCAGCTTGATGCGCACGCTCAGATCCTCGGCGCTGCGCGCGGCGCTCGCGTCGTCGGGGTCGCCGCCGAGATCGATCGCCACGCTTTCGGCGGTCACCTCTTCGTCGCTGCTGTCGAGCAGATTGATGAGCGGGGCCGTGCCGGTGAGCGTGGCGTAGCGATCGATCAGCGGCTGGGCGATCTCGCGCTGCTGGCGGCCCGACATGCCGCCCGTGATGAGCTGGTCGAGCGTCTCAGCGGTGTCGAACACCAGGCTCAGCTCTCCTGCTGAGAGCGGCCGCCCATGCTCGGCGAGTTGGTCGAGCAGATCTTCTGACGCATGGGCGAGGCTCTGCACCGCCACGAAGCCCATCATGCCCGCGGCGCCCTTGAGTGTATGCATCGCTCGGCGCACCGTTTGGATCGCGTTCGTGTCGCCTGGAGCGCGTTCGAGATCGGCGATACCGCTGGTAATCGTCTGCAGATGCTCCTGGGCCTCCTCGCGGAAGACCTCCAGCATTTCAGGCGATTGCTCGTTGGTCACCTGCACTTCGTGGGCGGCGCGCGCCTGTGGTCGCACCTCTACGCCGCCACCTGTCACCGAGACGGAGCTGTCACCCATGCCGGGACCCAGCGCCGAGAACATCATCTGCCGGCGAATCTGGACTTCGAGCTCCTGGCGTATGCGCTGCTCTTCCTCGCGGCGAATATCCGCCGCGATTTCCTGGCGCACTTCATCTTCGAGTGAGCGGCGCAAATCCTCGCGCACACTGCGCTCCAGCTCGGCGCGCTGTCCAGGGCCAAGCGCTTCGACCGCGGGCATACTGGCGCTCGGCGACGACGGCGCCCAGTTGATCTGCGCGACTGTCGCGCTGAATCCGCCATCGGGTGTGGGTCCACCCACGCCGAACGAGGCGGACATGCGGCTGAGCGAGTCGAGGGTTGAGCGGAACTGCGCCAGCGTCTCGTCAATCTGCTCCTGCGTCAGGGTCAGGTTGCGGCCTGAACTGTTCAGCAAAGCGATGAGCTTTTTGAGACGTGTCGTCGTCACCCAGATGACCGACAGCGGCAGGTAATTGCGCACGGTCTCGGGGCTGCGGCGCAGATCGAGTCCCATCTGCTGTCCGACCCATTCTTCGAGCCGCTGCAGCGCATCATGCGACCCATCGAGGAAGCCCTGCAATTCGATGCGCTCGTTGTCCATCGCCTGCGCCGCGTCGCGGAGCATCCCAACGGTGTTGCGCAGGGACATCACCTGTCGGCGCACGTCA
>DASQSS010000290.1:0-5519 GCA_035642255.1 Ktedonobacterales bacterium
GGTGAATGAGCCGTATGGGGAAGGAACGATTGTCACTGTGCCGCCCGTCTTGGGCTGACCGCTCGCGTTTGTCGTTGGCGCGCCACCGCAGCCAGCTAGCGCTATGCTCAACACCAAGAGGACCGAGGCCACTACCGCACCTGTGCGGCGAGAGTGAATCCACATGCAGTTGCTCCTCCGTTGGAGAGGCTCAGTGATACAACATCTGCCAATTTCGCCATTGGCCGCATACACTGAGGAACAAGCGGTCGCCGCGAGGCGCGACGCTGCCCTCGTGGATCGCGGAGTCTGCCCTACTCCTTTCGTGTCGGTACGCCTGGGGCGCATCTCCCGCTCGACGTGAGCATTGGCGTGAGTCGTGGACATGGCCATCTGCGCGCAGGTCATGCGCTAGCGTGGTTATCTCGTGGAAGTCCGCTTGATGCGCGCACGATCAATTCAGACGCCAGCTGTATGCGGATTGGCGCACGTTTGCTGGTCTGAATGCCAGCGTCGTGCTGGTCGTGCGCCATTCCTCGCACTGTCCGCTGTGCTGGAGACGTTGGCCAGCGCGCGGCGTCCAGGGTGGAGGTGAGCAGCCCGATTGCTGCGCGCCCCATCTCATAGAATGGCTGCCGGACCGTCGTGAGCGCGGGACGCGTCAATGCGGACGAGGTAATATCATCGAATCCGACGAGTGCAAGATCCTCTGGAATTCGCACTCCGCCTTTCTCGGCGGCGTTCATCACCCCGTACGCTGACTCATCGTTCGCGGCGAAGATGGCGGTCGGTGGCTCAGGCAGAGCGAAGAGCGCGGCCGCGAGCGTTTCGCCGGATGGCGTCGAGAAATCGCCCTGCACGATCAGGGAGGGATCTACCGGGATTCCCGCCTCTTCGAGCGCGACACGGTAGCCTCTGAGGCGTTCCTCCGTGCAGAGAAAATCCTTCGGCCCCGTGATGTGCGCGATGCGCCGATGCCCAAGCTCGATTAGATGTGTGACCGCCGCGTGCGCGCCATTGAAGCTGTCCGTCCCAATCCACGGGGCATCCAGTGGCGCGCTTTCGTCATCGATGGTCACGATGGGAAATCCGGCCAGATAGAGCTGGTTCAAATACCCCATTGTCCGATGTCGCTCAAACGGCACGACTCGGTTCTGACGTCCGCCATCCGGGTAAATGGCGATCAGTCCATCGGTGAGCTTGGCTTCGAGAATGTGCGTAATGCTGGCGTTACGCTCGCCTTCGTGACTCAGGCCATAAAGCACCAGTTCATAGGGGCTGTCCTCTACGGCGTCGGCGATGCCCCGAATGACCTGATGAATGAGCGGCCACGCGAGTGAGGGCACCAGGACGCCCACCAGTCCCGTGCGCCCGCCTGCCAGGCCAGTCGCGGCCATGCTGGGAACGAACCCGTGTTGCGCGATGAGCTTCAGGACGCGCTCGCGCGTCTCCTGATCAACGTCAGGCTTGCCGTTGATGACGCGTGAGACGGTCGTCTTCGAAACGCCCGCCATGAGCGCGATATCGCGAATGGTTACTTTTGCGACCATGTTGTTCCCCAGCGTCATATCCGGTGCCGTACGACAGCCAGCCTCCTGAACCGGTTGCGGAACCGGTTTCGGAATCGGTTGCAGCAACTGTAACCCAAGGTCGATCGCCTGTCAAGCGGTTGCTCGATGTAGGGTTTCACCGGAAACCGGGGGCGGCCGGGAAGCGAGCTAGCGGCTAAAACCGCGACTCCAGGCGGCGCGCAGGCGGGTCTTGTGGGCTGACACGCCCTTCAGGCGCGAATTCATCCGTCGGCCACTTGCTCGACATACCACCGGGGCTTTGGCGGAGCCCTCGATGTAAAGTCGCATTAGCACTGAGAGGCGAGCGCGCGAGACGCCCCTGAGTGACAGTGCGAGTTCTCGATGATGACCTGCAGAGGCGCGACATACAGTCGGCGTTGCGGGCCACAGACGGTCACGTCGAGATGGGCTGACATCGCGCCTGACATGACAAGCGTTCCTGCCACATCCTGACCAATTCGCAGGACGTGACAGGAACGTGAAGGGACTCAATCAGCGTTGAATGGATCGCGTGTGCGGTGAGCTAGTGTTACGACAGCACGGCTACCTTTTCGTTCACTTCGGCGCCAGCCGTAGCGCCGGTCGCAGCGTTCTTCGCGAGGGAGCCGGTCCACGGAGTACCCAATAGTGGGAGGAGGTAGCGGTCGCCACCGTAGTAGCCCGCGACGCGCCACGCCAGGATCAGTAGGATCGCCAGCAGGCCAAGCACCGGGTTTGTGCTGACCGAGCCAGCCAGCAGGTAGTTGAAGTTCATGGCCAGCCCAAAGAACGAGGCGATGCCTGTCAGAATACCGAAGATCAGCCCCAGGCCAACCAGGATTTCGCCAATCGTAATGGCGTATGACCAAATCATTGTGTGCGGCAGCACGAATGTCTGCAAGAAGTTCGCGTACCAGCCCTGGACATTCGCGTGCGCGCCACTGCTCTGCTTGAGCGCGCCACCGACGAAGCCCTTCATCGCCAATCCAGCGGTTTTGCCAGTGATCCAGGAGCCGCCCGCCTTCTGACCAAAGGTCGTGATGTTGATCGATGTTCCGGTCATCTTCTCATAGCCCGCTGTGAGCCATTCATAGCCCGCATAGAGGCGAACAATGAGCCAGAACCAGGCCATGCGCGTGTCGGCAAAAAGGAACCGGGCCAGAGGAGGCTCGGGAATCTGTGTCGCTGCGCGAGGGTCAACATGTGTGTACTGCATCGAGATAACTCCACTCTCTCCATTCGGGCGGTGTTCCTGCGCATGATGATTAGCGCTTCATGTGCGCTTGTGTTCGCATCTCATCCGTCCGACGCTCACATCGTAGCCCGCGCTCATCACAGCGACGTCGCTCAAATCGCGAAATTACTCACATGTGCGTCACACACGTCGCCAGCCTGTTGCGCGCTGTTTCGTGACGTGCTGTGTAGCGCCAGCGACGCCGGGCCGATTCGCTAGCGTGGTAAACGTCTCTGGAAACGTCGAGGAAGCGTCCAGGCGGAAGGCAAGAGAGTCGGTATGGTAGAATGCCGCAGTGTATCTTGCGTCAGGAAGCGCCTCGATGTCGGCGCGGCAGTGAGGTGAGTGCGGGGAATGGCAATACTCTGGCCAACCGGCGCGGCGGACCAGATACAGTCGGGCGAGGTCTTGCGGCGCACGCTGCGCTTCGCGGTGTCGCTGGCGGAATCTGGCGCGGGGCTGTTAGCGTTGCGCGCCGATGGGATGGGCGCGGGCGCTCGTACACTGGGCGACGATGGACGCCTGATCGTGTGGGGCATCAGCATGGATGCGGCGCGCCGTATCGTGACACAGCTAGCGCTTGATGCGGCGCCTGAGCCACTTGATGGTCGTCCCCGCGTGATGGCCGCGCCCGACGCCTGGGCGGGTGAGATCGCCACGATGACCCTGGCCGACGCCGGGGGCGTCGTGGGTGAGGTGAGCTTTCTGGGCGCCACAGGCTTCACATCGCGTCGAACCTTGCTCGATCCTGAGCGTCGCCGCGCACTGCTGGGGATGATCGTCGCCGCCGTGCGCAGCCATCAGCAGGCGTTGCGGCTTCAACAGGAGAATCGTCAACTGGGGTCGATCCTGCACTTCAGCGGTGACGGCATCATCACGGTCGATGAAGGGCTGCGCATCACAGGCTTCAATCCCGCGATGGAGGCGATGACGGCATGGCGCCAGCATGAGGTGATTGGGCGCTTCTCGTATGAAGTGGTCCAGTTGCACACGCCGCAGGGCGCGCCTATTGGCCTCGATCGCGATCCGCTGGCGCAGGTCATCGCTACTGGCAAGCCGATTCTCGACCGAGAGCTGCTGCTGCTCGCGCGCGACGGGCAGCGCGTCAACGTGACGGTAACGGCGACCGCCGCCGCCGCATCGGCTGGGCAGCAGGTTAGCGCCGTCATGAATGTGCGTGACATCACACGCAGCCGCGAGACGGAGGAGATGCGCACGACGTTCATTTCTGTCACCTCGCACGAGCTGCAGACGCCGATCTCGATAATCAAGGGGTACGCCTCGACCCTCGCCCGCGAAGACGCACAGTTCGATACCGCAGCAACGCGTGAGCGTCTGCTGGCGATCGAAGACGAGGCCGATCGCCTCAGCCACATGGTCGGCAACCTGCTCTATGCGTCACGCATCCAGGCGGGCGGCCTGAAGATGGAGCGGACAGAGGTTGATCTCGCCGCCATCGTGCGCTCGGTCGCCCGTCGCATGATGGCTTCGCGCAGCCCTGAGGTCGACATTCGTGTGCGCTTGCCCGCGGCGCTGCCGCCAGTGCTAGCCGACCGTGAGCGTATCGAGGAAGTGCTCATGAACCTGCTCGACAACGCCATCAAGTACTCCCCGCGTGGCGCACGCGTCCGTGTGCGTGGACAATCAACCGGCGATGAGGTGATCATCAGCGTGATTGACGCCGGCCAGGGCATCCCGCTGCGCGAGCAGGAGCGCATCTTCGAGCGGTTTCAGCGCGTGGATAACGCCGCCTCGCGCCGCACGCAGGGCGCGGGACTGGGACTCTACATCTGTCGCGCCATCGTCGAGGCGCATGGTGGGCGCATCTGGGTCAGCAGCGAGCTGGGGCGCGGCTCGACGTTCTCATTCAGTCTGCCGCGCGAAGAGCGCGTGGCCGCGCCACTAGTGATATTTGGCGCCGCGAGTGATGCGAGCGAAGCGTCGCAGACGCCAGACGGGCGCGCCGAGGATGCGCTGCTCACAGGGAGAGAGTGATGGAGCAACCGCATATTGATCCGCGCAATCTGACAGTACTGGTCGTGGACGATGAGCCGCGTCTGCTGGATGTCGTGCGGCTGAATCTGGAGATGGAAGGCTATCGCGTCATCACAGCCGCTAATGGCTACGAGGCGCTGGATCGACTGAAGTCTGATCTGCCTGACCTCGTGGCGCTGGACGTGATGATGCCCGACATGGATGGCTTCGAGACTTTGGCGCGCATCCGCGAGGTGTCGAGCGTGCCTGTGCTGATGTTGACGGTGCGCGCCGAGGAGAGTGATCGCATTCGAGGGCTGGAAATCGGCGCCGATGACTACCTGACGAAGCCTTACAGCCCGCGGGAGCTGGTCACGCGCATCAAGGCGCTGCTGCGCCGCTCGTTCACACCGTCGCAGGCGCGCAAGACACGCATCGTCGTGGATGACGATCTCACTATTGATTTTGGCAAGCATGAAGTGCTGGTACGTGGACGCAAGGTGACGCTGCGCCCAACGGAGTACCGGCTGCTCTATCATCTCGTCACCAACGCGGGCAGGCTGATGACGCACGAGACGCTGCTTTCGAAGGTATGGGGTCCGGAGTATCGCGATGAGGGTCACTATTTGCGCCTGTATATCACCTATTTGCGCCAGAAGCTGGAGCGCGACCCGGCGCACCCCCGCTACATCCTGACGGAGCGCGGCGTGGGCTACCGCTTCAGAGAGCTGGAGCAAGAGAGCCCACCCGAAGTGGCTCCAGCTGATGCCCCTGCCGAAACA
>DASQSS010000291.1:0-5263 GCA_035642255.1 Ktedonobacterales bacterium
TCACATCTTCAGGCAACAGCGTGAGATAGGGTACGACGAAGGCCCATTCTTCGTCACTGACATCACTTGGGTAGGGGCTGCGCGTGCTTGACATACGCGCATCCTACCATCATTCGATATCAAGTCTTTAACAGACTCTAGGGCGGAGCCGAACTCAAAAACGCGCTGGACGTCCTGAGCAGTCGCAACAGGCAAGTTTATCTTGCCGCCTACAGGCCGCAAGGGCATAGAGCAACCTCCTCGCTAGCGAGGCAACGTCGCCAGCATACCCTAAAGTTCAGTGTCCATCTCCAGACCTGGACGAACGCGGCGCCGCTTTCCGTCGACTATTGCCGACGCTGACGGTGCAGGTGTGGGCCCCTCTGGGCTAGGCGGGTGGCAGCTGCGCGCCCAAAATGTGCTTCTGGACCTTGCCCAGCGCGTTACGGGGTAGCGCCTCCATGAAGACGACACGACGCGGCTTCTTGTAGCTGGCGAGGCGCTCGCGGCAAAAGGCGATCAACTCCTCGGCCTGCGGCTGCTGGCCCGCCTCGGGCACGACCACCGCGACCACCTGCTCGCCCATATCCGCGTCCGACGCGCCGAGCACCGCCACCTCAGCCACCGCTGGATGCGTCACCAACACATCCTCGACCTCGCGCGGATAGATGTTATAGCCGCCGCTGATGATTAGCTCGCGGGCGCGTCCGGTGATGGTGAAGTAGTCGTCCTCGCTGACCCAGCCCAGATCGCCCGTCTTGAACCATCCATCCGGCGTCATGGCCTCAGCGGTCGCGTCGGGTCGATGCAGGTAACCTGCGAAGACGTGCGGCCCGCGCACCTCGATCTCGCCAATCTCACCAGATGGCAGTGGTTGACGGCTGGCCACATCGACGATGCGCGCCTCCTGACCGGGGAAGGGTCCGCCAACCGTGCCGGGGCGACGCTCACCATCATAGGGGTTCGTGAGATTCATGCCCGTCTCGGTCATGCCATAGCGTTCGAGGATGCGCTGCCCAAACAGCCGCTCGAACTCCGCGAACAGGTGGGGGCTGAGCGGCGCGGAGCCAGAGACGAATAGCCGGGGGAGACGCGCCGGAACGCCCTGCCGCTCGGCCTCCGCGACAAGGCGGCCATACATCGTCGGGACGCCGAAGAACAGACTGATCGCCGGATCAGCCACGAACGCCGCCAGCGCATCGGCCGCGTCGAACTTGCGCCGCAGCGCCACGCTCGCGCCCAGATAGAGTGAGCCGTGCAGACCGACCATCAGGCCATGCGTATGAAAGAGCGGCAGCGTCAGCAGCAGTCGGTCCTCGGACGTCCAGCGCCAGGCTGTCGTGATGGCGCTGATATTCGCGATGAGGTTGCGGTGCAGCAGCAGCGCGCCCTTGGAGCGTCCCGTCGTGCCGGAGGTGTAGCCGATGACCGCGGGCGTGTCGGCGGGTGGCGGCGTCAGCGTGGCTGTGTCGTCCGTCGTCTCGCCAGAGCGCAGAAGCGCCTCGAATTCGACCGTTCCGTCGTCTGCGCCGGAGGATGGCGCGGACTTGCCACCGACGATGATCCGCGTTGGCAGCGCGGAGAGCGCGAGCGCTCGCAGCTCCGCGTCGCCAGCGGGCGAGGTGACACAGAAACGCACAGCGGCGTCACTCAGGATGTGGCTCAGCTCGACCTGGCGATACTGGGTGTTGATGAGCGTCACCACGCCGCCCGCCAGATGCGCGCCAAGATACGCTATCGCGAACTCCGGGCGATTCTCCAGAAACATGCCGACACAATCGCCCGACGCCAGCCCGGCCACGCGCAGAGCGCGAGCGAATCGCTCGACGTCAGCGGCGAGGCGTCCGTAGCTGATCGTCTCACCCTCGAAGATGATCGCCGCACGCTCAGGCGTTCGTCGCGCATGCTCGACGACGGCCTCGACGATTGAGTTGGTCACGGCTTCTCCTCCACAGCCTCATCAGGCAGCGTCATTCGGCGACGCGAGCCAAGGCGCCAACGGCTGATCGACTGTTCATCTGACCAGGAGCCTTCGGCGATGCGCGCTCGGCGGCAGCCCTCATAGTTCCACATCACGGTCAGATACTGGCTACGAAACATAGAACATAGTTGGTGGTCGCTGGCATTGCCGCTATTGTAGCGCACGCCAACCCAACGACGCGACACAGCGACGTCGCAAACATGACGATCTCGTCATGATTGCCATTGCATATTGTGCAACCATCGTGCATACTAGCTCACAACCGTCCTGCGAACCGTCGCCTTGCGTTTCTGTCGCGTCGCTGGGTTGATCAAGCGATACGGCGCACCGTGACGTAAATTGGCGCACAATGTGCGGCGGACCGCGCAACTCATCGCACATGGGGTATCTTCCGCTCTTGTGATCGACATCATCATATCGCCCATCCGTGCCGCGATTCCAGGCGCTCGCTCCGCGCGAGCGCCTCTTCCAGATAGCATCAGTGGCTCCAGCGCGTCGCGCCGAGGGAAAGGCCGAGAGAAAGGCCGAGAGAAAGGAGGAAGCGAACAGAAGGCTCTGGCCGCACGCGCGCCGGTGAGCGTTGTGGCTCACCATGCATTCCGTCATCCTGAATCAGCTTGGATCAGCAATCTGTCTCCTGGCGTCCACGATCGGACGCCGTCAAACACAGGAGGATCCATTGGCTACGAGTTACTCTGCCAACGCCGACGGAGGAACCCCCAACGGGATGGGAACCGTCATCGCGGCGGCGACGACGGGCACGGCGATCGAGTGGTATGATTTCTTCCTTTATGGGACGATGGCGACCCTGGTCTTTCCGAAGGTCTTCTTTCCAGAATCGGACCAGTTTGTCGGCACACTGCTGTCCCTCTTCACCTTCCTCGTAGGATTCATCGCGCGTCCGATTGGTGGCGCGATATTCGGGCACCTGGGTGACCGCATCGGACGCAAGTCGACGCTCGTCGCCACGCTACTGTTGATGGGCATCTCGACGCTGCTGGTCGGCTTTATGCCGGGCTATAAGACGATTGGTATCGCGGCGCCGATCATCCTCTCGGTTCTGCGATTCCTGCAGGGCCTGGGCGTTGGCGGCGAGTGGGGCGGCTCCGTGCTGCTGGCGATGGAGTACGGCCATCGCAGAAACCGGGGTTTCTGGGCCGCGTGGCCGCAAATGGGCGTGCCGATTGGCCTGATCCTCTCCACCATCATCGTCAACATCTTCAGCTCCCAGGCGAACTTCGTGACCGTCGGCTGGCGCATCCCCTTCTTCATCAGCGCTCTGCTGATCATCATCGGCCTGTGGATTCGGCTGCGCGTGCTGGAGACCCCGCTCTTCCAGCAGGTGAAGGAGAGTGGCCGCGAGGCCGCCTCGCCAGTCGCTGAGGCCTTCCAGCGCAACTGGGTAGAGATCATCCTCAGCGCCGGAGCGCGCTTCGTTGAGCAGGCGCCATTCTACCTGTTCACGACCTTCGTCATCACCTATGCGCTGACGATCAAGGTCCCCAAGACAGTCGTGCTGAATGGCATCACCTTCGGCGCGATCATCGAGCTGGCGACCATTCCGCTCTTCGGCTACCTCTCAGACCGCCTCGGGCGGCGCCTGTGGTATCTGATCGGCTGCGTGGTGATGGCGCTCTTCGCGTTCCCTTACTTCTCCCTGCTCAACACCAAGAGCACGGCGATCATCACACTCGGCATCATACTCTCGCTGGCGCTTTGCCATGCCTGGGTCTATGGTCCGCAAGCCGCGCTCATCGCCGAGCGCTTTGGCACACGCTCGCGCTATAGCGGCGCATCGCTCGGCTATCAGCTAGCCGCGCCGTTCGCGGGTGGCCTGGCGCCTATCATCGCGCTGTTGCTACTCAAGGGCAAGACAAGCCTGGGCGCGCTTGGCCTCTCGAAGGTGACGGTCAACATCGGCCACGGCTCATGGCAGTCCGTCTCCATCTACATCATCGTATTGGCGGTCATCTCATTCGCCTCGGTGCTGGGGCTCAAGGAGCTGACACATGCCGACATCTCTGGCGTTGAGGAGGTGACAGTTACGCCAGCCGTCGCGATGGACTAGCCGCGAGAGCACGCTCTTCATAATAGCGATGCGTTCGTGATCGCAGGGGACCAGCCGGCCTTCAGCGTAAGGCGGGCTGGTCCCTCTTGATGTCCACTGGCGCTACGGCGCGACTTCAGAGATGGCGTAGACAGGAGACACAGATGGCAGTGGAAGAGCTTGGCGGCGTGCGCGCGCTGGCGTTCGATGTCTTCGGAACAGTCGTGGACTACCGCTCGACGATCATCGCGGAGGGCGCGGAGCTGAACCGCGCGAAGGGTATCGCCGTCGATTGGGCGGCATTCGCCGACGACTGGCGCGCGCAGTATCGCCCGAACATGCGGCGGGTCGCGCGCGGCGAGCTGCCGTGGATGAATCTGGATGCGCTGCATCGTCGCGCGCTCGATGAGTTGCTCGCGCGCTACGGTGTGACCACCCTCAGCGCAGAGGAGACACAGCGCCTCAATCGCGTCTGGCATCGGCTGCGCCCCTGGCCAGACGCCCTCGCCGGGCTGACACGCTTGCGCGCGCGCTACATCCTCACGACGCTCTCGAATGGCAACGTGGCGCTGCTGGTCGAGATGGCGCGGCGCGCTGGCCTGCCGTGGGATTGTATCTTCTCGGCGGAGCTGGTCCAGGCGTATAAGCCCGACCCACGCGCCTATCAGATGGTCTATCACCTGCTGGATATGCAGCCGGACGAGGTGATGCTGGTCGCCGCGCATCCCGATGATCTGCGCGCCGCGCGCGCGCAAGGCTTACGAACATGCTTCGTCCCTCGACCGCTCGAAGGTGGCCCACACGCCACCCTGCCAACCATCGCCGAGCCAGAGGTTGATCTGGTCGCAGCGGACTTCGTAGAGCTCGCGCGACTGCTGGGCGCATGAGGGCGCACAAGGGCGCAGACTCGAAGCGTAGCGGCTGGCGAGCGGCGCACGCGGTGGGCGATACTGCAGAGCGGCGGCATGAGTGAACCGAGCGACCTATCGATAAATCGGAGAGGAGATGGCGCATGGCGACCCAGCGTATTGCGGTCATTGCGGGCGATGGCATCGGCGTAGAGGTCATCGCGGCTGGCAGACGAACCCTCGACGCGCTCCAGCAGCTGGACGCGACGCTGGACCTTCAGTACACCGAGTTCCCCTGGGGCAGCGCCTATTATCTGGAGCATGGCCGCATGATGCCAGAGGATGGCATCGAGCAGCTCAAAGCGTTCGACGCGATCTACTTTGGCGCGGTCGGCTGGCCGACGATTC
>DASQSS010000292.1:0-9599 GCA_035642255.1 Ktedonobacterales bacterium
TCAGCGCGGTAGCCTGCCTTCACGACTGCCTCGACCAGTGCGGCAAGCGATGCTGTTGCTGGATCGTAGGCGACGGTCGCGCGCTCAGTCGCCAGGTTGACGTTGGCCTCCGTCACGCCGGGAGTCTTGCTCAATGCGCGCTCCACCCGCCGCACACATGAGGCGCAGGTCATGCCGCTGATATTCAGCTCGGCGGCGCCTGTGACTGAGCTGAAGGCAGGCGCAACCGGCGCAACCGGCGCGGGCGGAGCGACGGGCGCGGGCTCGACGATCGGCGATGCGCTGTAGCCAACGGCGCTCACCTTCTTGAGCAGGTCATCCACTTTGACCTGTCCCGCATCGTAGCTGACCGTGGCGCGTTCGGTCGCCAGATTCACGCTGGCATTCGTCACCCCCGGCAACTTCTTGAGCCCCTTCTCGATGCGCAGCGCGCACGAGGCGCATGTCATCCCCTCCAGCGCGAGGGTCGCCGTCACCGACGGCGATGTCTCAGCCTCACCTTGCGAGGACATTCTTTGCTCTATCACTTCGGCCATTGTGCGCCCTCCTCTTCGGCAGACGCCCCGGCGTGGAAAACGTCAGGCGCGGAGTTAGCGGTTGCCCGCGAGATTGTAGAGCTGCATCAGCTCATCGATAACAGCCTGTTCGCGGCCATCGCGGATGCCCTCGGGCACACAGCCATGCAGATGATCCTCCAGGATCAACGCCTCTAGCTTCTCGATGGCCTTGCGCACGGCATAGGTTTGCCGCAGGATATCTACGCAATACTGATCGCTCTCGACCATCTTGCGGATGCCTCCAAGATGGCCCTCGATATAGTTGAGCCGTTTGAGTACATCGGTCTTATCTGCTCGCATCTCTCGCCTCCCTTGTACCCACACCCCCCGGGAGGGGGTACAACCGCATTATAACACGGCGCCTGGTGGTCGAGGCAACGCCCGATTCACAATTCCGTCACAATCCGCACCATCACTATCCGAAGCGCGGGGCAAGCGGGATGTTGGCCGACTTCGGAAGGGGCAGCGCCCGACGGCCGCGGACGCTTTCCGCATGGTCGAAGACGCTCGACCGCGTGTGCGGAATAGCGGGGAAGGTCGGAGCGAAGGATAGGACCGAGGAGGGGCACGGCGCCAGCCGCCTCATTGGCTCCATATCCATGACGTTATGGCTGCCCGTCAACATAGCGCGGTCGCGCTGGGCTTCCCGGTCGCTCCCCGATTTTTGGCGCCGCTGGCAAGCATGCTTCGATTGACGGACGATATCGTATGCTCTATACTAGAACGGAAGTCCCATGCTTGCGTGCGAGATCATCGCGCTGATGTTCACGATTCACAAGCATCCTACTTTCGCAGAGGCATCCGCGCTGCCATGTCGTTTCTTGCCTCAGCGGCGCATGCGCTTGCCGTATCGCCGGTCGCCACACGACACAGGGAGATGAAAAAGATGGCTGAAGACAACTTCACGCTTGCGACCTTCTAT
Source organism: Ktedonobacterales bacterium (assembly GCA_035642255.1). Lineage (GTDB taxonomy): Bacteria > Chloroflexota > Ktedonobacteria > Ktedonobacterales > JADMIN01 > JAKAIY01. The sequence goes on from DASQSS010000292.1 coordinate 1,480, forward strand.
GCCTCGTGGAAAGCGTACCAGGATCACCTTAAAGACGCGCTGGCGCTGCTCACAGCCGAGCAAATCGCGCTACGCGCCGCGCCGGGCATGCGCTCCATCGCTGAGAATGCCTTGCACATCGTCGGATGCCGCACCTTCTGGTTTACGGGGTTTCTGGGCGAGGACGGCGGCGAGACGATGAAGGAGTACACGCGTTGGAACGAGGTCGCGCTAAGAGCGCCCTACGCGCGTTGGAACGAGGTCGCGCAGGCTCTTGGGACGCCAGCGCCGATCGCCGCCGAGCTGGCTCAGGGTCTAGATGATACGTGGCGATTCATGGCTGATCGCCTGACACATTGGAGCGCTGCCGACATGCGCCAGACGTTTCCTGACGAGGAAGATGGCGCGCCCATCGAAATATCACGCGCGTGGGTGGTCTGGCATGTGCTCGAACATGACCTGCACCACGGCGGCGAGATATCGCTGACGCTCGGCATGCACGGGATTCCAGCGACATTCGCCGTTTGAGGTCCTGTCCTCCAATGCGGAAGAGCGACATACAGTCCGCGCTTCTGGAGGGATATGCGCGTCACCTCTCGCCATGCGCCGCACGGGTCCCATCTGGTGCGTCCCAGAGGGCCACGAGCAAGCGGGAGAGTGCGCGTAGCGGTCAGTTTCTCAGTCCGCAGATCGGCTCATCCGCATCTCTTCGAAGCGCTGACCCTGGTAGATGAACGGGGTGACGCGGCCGGGCAAGAAGCCAGCGCGCTCGTATACAGTGATGGCGCGCTGGTTGAAGGTGGCGACGTGCAGACTGAAGCTACGGGGGTGATAACGGCGGCGCGCAAGCGCCAGCCCTTCCAGCAGGTAGGGCAGCCCAAGGCCGCGCCCGTTGAGATCAGGCCGCAGACCGACGCCAATCTCGACGTCACCGCCGCGTCGGGTCAGTGAGAAGACACCAGTCAGTCCTTCCCCTTCAATCGTCACGGCATAGTAGGAGACGCCAGCCAGCGCGGAAAACGGCCCACGCAGAAAGACTGCGACGATCAGGGGAGCGAGGCCGAGGTTGTACATGGCATACCGGCCCGGATAGCGCCACCGGCTGGCGGCGAGCGCATCGCGCATGCCCAAGGGATGGAAGTGAAACCGCGACGTCGCTCCCGATTCTCGCGGACCGCCGCCCATCAGGCTCTTGTGCACCCTCTCACTCCGCCACGAAGTCTCATTCGCCGCTGTCGTGAGCCGACCAGGCGTCATGCGCCGCTGGGTCGATGGGCAGCGGCTGCGCCCACAGCAGGAAATCAGGCCGGGCATCGAGCAGACGCGTAAATATCTCCGTCACCTCTGGATCGAACGCAGATCCCGCGCCCTCCAGAACCCGCTCACGGGCCGCCTCGACCGACATCGCCGCCTTGTACGGTCGCGGCGTGGTGATGACGTCGAAGACATCGGACACGCTCAACAGTCGCGCTCCAAGTGGAATCTCGTCGCGTACCAGCTTCTTTGGATAGCCTCTGCCATCCCAGCGTTCGTGGTGGCTCAGCACGGCGTCGAGTATCGCATCGGGCATGTCGAAGGCCCAGAGCAGCTGCGCCGCCGTCACCGGATGCTTCTCGATCATCTCGCGCTCGCTCTCGGTCAGCGCCGCTGGCTTCAGCAGCACTTCGTTCGGCGCCCAGGTCTTGCCTAGATCATGCACGAGTCCCGCCAGCGCCAGCTCACGCGCGGCGGCGCGCGGCCATCCAGCGAAGCGCGCCAACCGATTGACGTAGATTGCGACCCGGCGACAATGGTCGTAGGTAACCTGGTCACGCTCGCGGATGCTCTCCGCCAGCTCATAGATGACTTGCCGCGTGTGTCGCCGTGTTCCAGGCGCCGCGTCCATGATCCGAATCATGCTCGCTCTTCCTTCCACCGCACGACCCAGTGAGACGCCGGCTACTGGTGAACATACTTCTGCATGCTGTAACGCACGAATGACACCGACACGAACGGGCGTACCGCAAGTGGGGATGCGCGCAGACGCTCAGGTGCGGCCATCAACGCGCGACGGCTGGCAACAGGGGCGCCAGAAACTGCCCGGTGTAGCTCTGCGGATGGACCGCGATCTGCTCGGGTGTTCCCTCAGCGATGACCTCGCCGCCGCGCTCGCCGCCATCCTGTCCCAGATCAATGATCCAGTCGGCGGCTTTGATGATGTCGAGGTTGTGTTCGATTACCACCACCGTATTGCCGGTATCCACCAGCCGCTGCAAGACAGCCAGCAGCCGCTCGACATCAGCGAAGTGCAGGCCAGTTGTCGGCTCATCCAGGATATACATCGTGCGGCCCGTCGCGCGCCGTGAGAGCTCAGTCGCCAGCTTGATGCGCTGCGCCTCGCCACCCGAGAGGGTCGTGGCGGGCTGCCCCAGATGGATATACCCCAGACCCACATCTTCAAGTGTCGCCAGCTTGTTGCGCAGGCTCGGCACCGCGTCGAAGAACTCCAGCGCCTCCGAGACGGTCATATCCAATACGTCGGCGATGGTCTTGCCTTTGAAGGTAATCTCCAGCGCCTCACGATTGTAGCGCTTGCCTTTGCACGCCTCGCACGTCACGTACACATCCGGCAGGAAGTTCATCTCGATCGTCAGGATGCCCTCGCCTTTGCAGACCTCGCAGCGTCCGCCCTTCACATTGAATGAGAAGCGACCCGGTCCATAGCCACGCAGCCGCGCCTCAGGCGACTGAGCGAACAGCTCACGTACGGTCGTAAACGCGCCTGTATACGTCGCCGGATTCGAGCGCGGGGTGCGCCCAATCGGTGACTGATCGATGTCGATCACTTTGTCCAGCGCCTCTACGCCGTCGATGCCATCATGCAGTCCTGGCCGATCATGCGCGCGGTTCAATGTCTGCGCCAGCCGCTTGTAGAGGATCTCGTTGATGAGTGTGCTCTTGCCTGAGCCAGACACACCCGTCACCACCACAAGCTCTCCCAGCGGGACAGCCACATCGATGCCCTTCAGGTTGTTCTCCCGTGCGTTGCGGATCAGCAGCGACTTGCCATTGCCCTGCCGACGCCTGGTCGGAACCTCGATGCGTCTCGCGCCAGACAGGAACTGGCCTGTCAGCGACTCCGGGTTGGCCTCGATCTGCTCAAGCGTGCCTTCAGCGACCACATAGCCGCCATGCTCGCCTGCGCCAGGTCCCATGTCAATGATGTAGTCCGCCGCGCGCATCGTGTCGTCGTCATGCTCGACGACCAGCACCGTGTTGCCCAGGTCGCGCAGACGGGTCAACGTCTGGATCAGCCGTGCGTTGTCGCGCTGATGCAATCCAATGCTCGGCTCATCGAGAATGTAGAGCACGCCCATCAGGCTGGAGCCAATTTGTGTCGCGAGCCGGATGCGCTGCGCCTCGCCACCCGAGAGCGATGTGGCGCTGCGGCTCAAAGTCAGATAGTCGAGGCCGACATCCACCAGGAAGCCCAGCCGCGCCTTGATCTCTTTGACCACCTGCCGCGCGATGGTGTGCTCGCGCTCCGTCAGCGGGCGCGCATCTGCGAAGTCCGGAGCGCGGTCACCGCCGGCCAGCACTCGGAGCGCCCCGCGCTGCCCTGCGCGCTTGCCATTCTTCCCATTCACGCCATTCGAGCCATTCGACCCGTTCGTCCCATTGACATAGTTGAGGGTCGCGCCATCGTCGGCCGAGGCTGTGATAGCGTCGAAGAAGCGCAGCGCATTGATGATCGAGAAGCCAGTCACCTCAGAGATGTTTCGGTCACCGACCGTCACCGCCAGCACTTCGGGCTTGAGCCGTGCGCCATGACACGCCGGGCAGATACGCGCCGACATGTACTGCTCGATGTCCTCGCGCCCGCTCTCAGAGGCGTCTTTGTAGCGCCGCTCCAGATTCGGGATGACGCCCTCGAAGGTTGTGCTGTGCGTCCGCCGCACACCCTGCCGATTGCGATACGAGAATGAGATCTCGCCCGTCGCGCCATAGAGGACGATCTGCTGTGCCTCCGCGGACAGGTTTTTCCAGGGGACATCCAGACTGAAGCCATACTGATCCGCAACCGCGCTCAGCTGCTTCGCATACCACGCGCTCACGCCTGCCAGTCGGGTCCACGGCAGAATCGCGCCCTCAGAAATGCTGAGGTCGGGGTTCGTCACGACCAGATCAGCGTCCACTTCAAGCTTCGTACCCAGGCCCGTGCATTCCGTACAGGCGCCGTATGGGCTGTTGAATGAGAAGCTGCGAGGGGCGATCTCTTCCAGGCTGATGCCGCAGTAGACGCAAGCGAATCGCTCTGAGAAGAGTTGCTCTTCACCGCCAATAACTGATACCAGGATGATTCCGCTGCCGAGCTTGAGGGTCGTCTCCACCGAGTCAGTCACGCGCTGGCGCTGGCTCGCCTCCGGATCGGCAGGCGCAGCGTCGCTGTGCGGCGTATAGGACGTGGCCGCCTCGGCCACCCGTCGCTCGTCACCACTCGCGACATCCGCGTGCGCCTCATGCCGAATGATGAGCCGGTCAACGACGACCTCGATCGTATGCTGCTTGTACTTGTCCAGCTCGATCGTATCGCTGAGGTCGCGCACCTCGCCATCCACACGCACCCGCACGTAGCCCGCGCGCCGCATCTCCTCGAAGACCTGGCGATACTCACCCTTGCGTCCACGCACCAACGGCGCAAGGAGCATCAGCCGGGTGCCGTCGGGCTTGCTCGTGATCGCATCCACCATCTGCTGCACGGTCTGCTGGCTCACTTCGCGCCCACAGTTCGGGCAATGCGGATGCCCTACGCGCGCAAAGAGCAGGCGCAGGTAGTCATAGACCTCTGTGACCGTGCCCACCGTCGAGCGCGGGTTGCGCGACGTGCTCTTCTGGTCGATCGAGATGGCGGGCGAAAGGCCATCAATGTGATCGAGATCAGGCTTTTCGAGCTGGCCGAGGAACTGCCGAGCATACGAGGACAACGACTCGACATAGCGGCGCTGCCCCTCGGCGAAGATCGTGTCAAAGGCAAGGCTGCTCTTGCCTGAGCCAGAGAGTCCGGTGATAACGACGAGCTTGTCGCGGGGGATGACGACGTCGATATTCTTGAGATTATGTTCGCGCGCGCCACGCACGGCGATATGGTCAAGCGGCATGAGTTCAGCCTTCCCCGGTCTCACGATCTCGCATCAGCCGCCGTTATTCCAGCCGACTGACACGTCCCACGAACACATGCGCTGATGTGGAGGGTCTCTTAATTATAGAACGTCTGTACGATGGGGGTCAAGCAGGCATGACGTCCTTCTCCGCCTCTCTCAATCCCTCAGACGCTCTGTCAGATTGTACCGAAAAGGGGCAAGAGGGCGCGAGCGACCAGGACGTGGGCGGACCTGTACTGACGTGTCGCGGAGGGCCGAGAGGAAGGGGCGAGCGTTACAATTCGCCGTTGTCGCGCTGGGCTCGACGGTACTGCATGCGCAGTCGGAAGACTCGAATCCGCGTCATGAGCATGCTGAAGGGATTCTGGCGAATCGGCGTCACCTCTACATACGTGGGCCCACGCCACTGCGCTTTCTTCTGGGGGCGAAAACGGTCCCTCCAGCCGGCGACAAGCGCCACGACGAACAGGACCAGACCGATGGAGCCGATGATCCCGGTAACCAGGTTGGCGGAGCCTTCGAAGTACGCGATTCCCGTGGCGACGAGAACCAGCAGGATGCTCACGAGCATCAGCACGTCAACAATGGGGAAGTGGAACGAAGGGAGCGAGCGAGCGCGTGATGGGGGACGCCTCATCGGACGGATGCGATCGCCGAAGGCACGGCGAGGCTCGGACTCCTCCATGCGACTGAGGATCTCTTCAATCTCTCGCTCGTACCGATTGGGCATTCTCACGACCCCCGTGGAGCAGTCCAGAGCAACGACCGCGCCTGGGCGAAATCTGCCACCGTGAATCTAGTATAGTCCAGAGTTTCCGCCCAGGGCAAGTAGCGCTACACCCATGGCGTCACGGATGCGTCACGACCCGCCAGATTCGCCACGGCGCGCCTGCTGATCGCCTTCGCATCAGTGGAGCGGCGGCGTCGGTGGCAGGTGTAGCGCCAGCGCATGCATCACAGCCAGCTTCAGCTTGAACAACACTATCAGTTCGATCACCGCCAGCGACAACGCCAGCGTGAATATCGGCGCAACTTGTCGCCAGCGCTCAAATCGCCCTATCAACGGACTGAAGCTGATGAGAAAGACCAGGTTCACCAGCGACAGCGCAAGCGCCAGACCAAGTGAGCTCAACAGAGCGATAGGATACAACAGCCAGGCTGTTTGCGATCCGACAGCCAGCAATGCGAGTAGCAAGAGTGGGACCACGACCGCAAGCTGCGCAAACGACCGGAACGATGGTCGCGCATCTTCATGGCGCCAGAGCAGTCCATTCGACACTGGCGTGATGAACGCGACCATGGCGACACCTGTCCCCAGGCCCGAGAGCAATCGCAGCGGATTCTGCGGCGGATAGAGATGCGGCAGACCCAGGTCGAGAAACAGCGAATTGAAGCCGTCTACGCCCATCAGACCGACCAGGCCCAGCAGAAGCAGTGCCACGGGCAGGCTCGGCAGTCGCGCCGCGCGCACCCGCCCCGCGCCTAGCAGGGTCAGAAAGCCCAGCGCGAATCCCAGATAGACACCCGTATTCCGCGCGCAGAGCGGGAGCTGCTCGCCCGCTGGATAGAACGAGTGGCTCGGAATCTGAGAGCAGATGCCACCATCGAGCGCGCGTAGCCGGTCGAGCAGGGTCGCGCCGGGCAGAAAGATCAGCGCCGCCAGCGCCGCCACATAGGCCACGGCCAACGCCAGAAGCGCCCATGTGGGTGGCTCCCAGACCTGCGGCAGGCGCCGCCTCGGGACGCTCACCTTCGGCTGCGCTTGTTGGAGCGCCATGCTCGCCTCCTGACCTCCGCGCTAGCGCAAGGTGATGCCGCCAAACAGACTATTCAAGACAAAGAGCCAGTTGAAGAAGATGGCCACCCCCATGAAGGCGAGCAGGCCACCTGTCACCAACTCGATCAGGCGCATGTGCGGCGACAGTCGCTTCAGCTGTGGCGCGAGCCGATCGAATGCCAGCCCGAGCGCCAGGAATGGCAGCCCCAGCCCGAGCGAATAGACCGCCAACAGCAAGACACCCGATGCGAGCGCGTTGGCTTGCGCCGCAAGCACCAGAATGCTCGCCAGGATCGGCCCGACACATGGCGTCCAACCCAGCGCGAAGATCAGGCCAATCAGCAGCGACGCCGCATAGCTCGATTGGCCAGTTCGCACCGAGAAACGGCGCTCCAGATCAAGGCCAGGGATGTGAATGAGCCCAGCCACTTGCGCGCCCAGCACGACGAGCGCCACTCCGCCGATCTCGCGGAGGGCCAGCTGATGGTCCGAGAGAAACGAGCCAAGCTCACTCGCGGTCGCGCCGAGCGCGATGAACGTGATCGTGAAGCCCGCCACGAATGCGGCGGCGTGCAAGGTTGTCGCGCGTCGCAACTCAGCGCGCCGAGCCTTGTCCGCCTGCTGACCCTCCCAGATGCCGGGGCCAACCAGGCGCGCGATATACACTGGCGTCAATGGTAAAACACAGGGCGAGACAAACGAGAGTAGTCCCGCCACGAACGCAGCGAGCAATGGAACGGCGCCCATGCGACCTCATGCCTGTGGCTTCTCAAGACGGTGAGCGCAGGCACGCCTCCGATGACGTGCCATCAGGAAGCAGTATATCAGAGAACCACGACTCGCCCAACATGCTGGATCGTCCACTGGCGTTTCCTGGGAAAGATCGCTCCTGGAGAGGCCACGAGTCGTACAGAGACAGACGAAAAGAAACATGCCCTGCGCGACCCGTGACGCTCTGGTGGAGGCGACTGGCGGATGGATAAGCGGCGTCGTTGGCGCTCATCCGTCCGCCAGTCGCGATGCGCTCGTACGACACACGCCTCAGACGTACCAGCGCCTGTCCGGTCCTACCGGGCAGACGGCGCGCCTACCTCGCCGATTGGCAGCGCTTCCCGCTTGAGGGAGCTGTTGATGACGATTGCCGCGGATAGATAGAACGCGATCAGCGAGGTCAGCATGCCCGCATACCCGCCGATGCCGAGCAGGAAGTTCCGGCCGCCGAT
>DASQSS010000293.1:0-4259 GCA_035642255.1 Ktedonobacterales bacterium
GCCCTCGGGCCAAGGGAAGATCGAGCTGAGCATGGTCACCGCGTCATCCATTGCCCAGTTGCGGAGCTGGTCCTTGGTCAGCACGCGCGCGCTGATCAGCGCCCGAACCGCCTGCACATCCGGCAGCATCTGCGCCTTGTCGGCGGGCAGACCGGTCGCCGCCTCGATCTGATCGGGCGTGATGAGCCGCGCCCGCAGGAACTGCTGCGCCAACGGATAGTTGAATCCCGCGCGCTCAACCAGCAGCAGCTGCCCACCGGAGAAATAGATGGCGCCCTCCAGCCCACTGTAGGCGATGCGCAGACGTCCCGTGCGCTGGCCTGTCTCGATGGCGCGCAGCACGTTGGGCAGCGCGAACTGGCGCAGATTCCCCATCAATGGCATAGTTCACATTCCTCCTGTCGTTTTGTCTCACTGCGCCCATCTGTCATGGCTGGCCGAGCTGGGCGTGGTCCGCGCATCGTCGCCTTGCGAGTATACCGCATGCGCGAACACGCGCCGTGTGGGTTTGGGGCGCACGCGGCGTGAGGTTGTCTGGAGTCAGGTTCATGTGATTGAACTATGAGAAGATGACACGACCGAGACAGGCGACCGAGACGGGAGGCTGAGCGACGATGGCGATAGAGATGACCCGGTTGGGGCGCACAGGGATGCGGGTGAGCCGTGTCTGCCTGGGCACGATGACGTTTGGCAACCAGGCGAGTGAGGAGACGGCCTTCGCGATCATGGATGCGGCGGACACCGCCGGCGTGACCTTCTTCGATACCGCCGACGCGTACCCGCTGGGTGGTGACCCTGAGATGCGTGGACGCACGGAGGAGATCGTCGGCAAGTGGCTGCGCGAGCGCGGGGCGCGTGAGCGTATCGTGCTGGCGACCAAGGCGCGCAACCCGATGGGTTCTGGCCCCAACGATAGCGGACTGAGCCGCAAGCATCTCATCAGCGCCTGCGAGGCGAGTCTGCGCCGCCTGGGCGTTGACTACATCGACCTCTATCAGATGCACTCGCCCGATCCAGAGACACCCATCGAGGAGACGCTGAGCGCGCTGGACGATCTCGTGCGGGCGGGCAAGGTGCGCTATATTGGCAGCTCGAACTACCTGGCCTGGCAGCTCGCGCAGGCGCTGATGGCCAGCGAGCGGCATGGCTATGCGCGGTTCGTCAGCGCGCAGCCGCGCTACAACATGCTCTTCCGCATGATCGAGGACGAGATTCTACCGCTTTGCCGCGCGGAGGGTCTGGGCGTGCTGGCCTACAATCCGCTGGCTGGCGGCATGCTGACCGACCGCTACACGCCCGGGCAGGAGGTCCAGGAGGGGACCCGCTTCTCGCTCAAGTACAGCGGGCCACTCTATCAGCGGCGCTACTGGCGCGACGAGGTGTTCGGCGTGGTCAGCGGCTTGCGCGGCTTCATGGAGCAGCGTGGCAAGCGGCTGCAGCAGGTCGCGCTGGCGTGGACGCTACGGCAGCCTGGCATCACCAGCGCCATCATCGGCGCGAGCAAGCCCGAGCAGCTACGCGACACGCTCGGCGGCGTGGACCTGACGCTCGACGATGAAGAGATGGCCGCCTGCGATGACGTGTGGTATCAGCTTCCACGTCAGCGTGATCGTGAGGTCGCCCTGCGCTAGGCTGAATGCGGCGAGACGGCGCATGCTACACGCCGCGTCGCTGTCTCGCTTGACATCATCAGGCGCTGGTGAATTCACTACGGCCATGCGTGGGGCAAGGCGCGAGATACGACGGGCGCTCGCCAGCAGGAGGAGAGCGCTGATGCCAACGTATGTCACGCTGGTCAACTGGACCGAGCAGGGCGTCAAGAACGCCCGGGACACTGTCCGCCGCGCCCGCGAGTTCCGTAGTGATGTGGAGCGACGTGGTGGCAAGCTGCTCAGTATCTATTGGACGCAAGGACGGTACGATATCGTCGCTGTAGTCGATTTTCCTGATGAGCAGACGGCAATGGCCGAGCTGCTTGCTCTGGGAGGTTTGGGGAATATCCGGACGGAGACCCTCCGCGCATTTACCGACAGCGAGGTGGAGGACATCATCCGGAAGATCTGACACGCGTTTGCTGGAGATTGTTGGAGGATTGATACGGTGAGTCGCTCGGCCGTGTCTCGGCGCTCGCCCCACGCGCTGAGACCTGGTATCCCCTGGATCCGCAACACGACGGCGCTCACGCCTCTCTTGCGCGACATCTCCGCTGTGCTCCCTATGCTATACTCCGTGTAGCAGCCGGACGCTCATCTTGAGCGCGTCATAAGGTCGCTGGTGGAGAACGAAGATGATGCAACCACCGGACGCTCGCAACTTTATCGGCATGGATACCTATGAGCGCGAAGCGCAGCACCGCCTGAACCCCTTTGGCCCCGCCCGTCCGCCTCAGTCGCAGATCCCGCCAAACGAACGGCGCGGCGCCCAACGTCTCTTGTCGAAGCTGCTCATCTTGCTGGGACGCAAGCCACAGGACGATACGCCAGACGCTTGAATGCGAAACCCCTAGCGATCATTCCATATGCGACATGCCTGCGACTCCCCGCGAGCTGACGCTGCAAGTCGCAGGACCATCTGACCTTCGGCGGCTGTGGTTTCACACACGATGAGGCTGCGTTCATCGCGCGACGAATCGCTGGGTGAAGGTAGCGGTGCTCCGCAGATAGGAACAATGCTGCATAGGCGAACGTCTTACCCTACATGCGCGCCTTGGGCCGCCGTGCCCGTTGCTGAGCACGTAGAGAAAGCGTGAGGATATCCAATGCCTTACCGACCGAGGCAATGGGGCGCGCGGCGCATGCGGCGCTCTGTGACCGTTGCGCTTGTCGTACTGGCTCTGACGGTCGCTGGCTGTAGCGTCCCGGGCCAACCAGCGCAGGTGACCGCCTCTGCTGGCTTGTCGGTCCATGTGCTCCGCACCAGCGCCTTTCCCCAAAATCACATCCCGCCCTTTGAACGAACGGTTACGGACCCGGCACAGGCAGAAGCGTTGTATGCCGCCGTGCAGGCGCTACCTCCGTTCCCCAAGACGGTCATGTATTGTCCGGATGATATTGGGGAGGCGTATCACCTGACGTTCACTCGCGGACAAACGACTGTGTCGTCAGCTGTCGTCAGCTGTCGTCAGCTGTCGTTAAGCCAGATGGCTGTGAGCCGGTGGCCCTCGCCAAGGGAGATGTCCGGTGGGCTGCGGGGCAGCGACACTTCTGGTCCGTCTTCGCGAGTGCGTTGGGTGTGCCACAGTCCTCCCTATATCAAGCTCCCCAGTCTGCTGGCCCCTCAGCGCCATCAGTGGCCCCGAACCAGCCATAGTCATGAGCGAGTGCGCAGCTTCCATTCACTTTATGTGCCTGCTGCTCCATTATACGCTGGAAGGGAAGGGTCGGTAGCATGCTTGGGGCGCTCACAGTAGGTGTTAGCTAGCTAACAAAATCCCAAACAGCCTACCCTTGTTCTCGTCTGCGGTTTGGTCGCTCTTACACAGGTGGGAGGCGTGTCATAGGCGTGTCGGGAGTGTGTGGTAGAATAGGGATGCGCCGAAGATATCCGGCCTGTTCGTGGCGTCACACGCAGGCCAGACTTTTCACGTCCCATGTTCCCGCGTGGCGCATGACCATCACCAAGCCGATGGCTCTATCTCTGAATGCATGCGTGTTTGTCCCTCGTGGGCAAGCTAGCGAGCGGGCGATTGCTGAAATTGGCAGACAGGCCAGACTTAGGATCTGGTGGCGCAAGCCGTGCGGGTTCGAGTCCCGCATCGCCCACCCCTCTCCCTCCACTGATCGCTTCCTGGCTCACGGTCGAGTTGGGAAGCGTTTTTGCTTGATCGCTCGTGACTGTCCGCTATACATGCCTCGCCGCCTCGCCGCAAGCCGCATGATATACTCTCCCATGTTGGCTGTTGGCGTCGTACGAGTGTCGCCCCGATGCCGCCTGTTGTCGCCTGGGGAGACGTAGCCTGGGAGCGTGACGATATGGACTTCTTCTCGGACCTCATCGCGACTGATCCGGAGATCGCGAACCTCATCAAGCGGGAGGAGCGGCGCCAGTTCGAGGGCATCGAGCTGATCGCTTCGGAGAACTACGTCAGCGCCGCTGTACAGGAGGCCGCCGCCAGCGTGCTGACGAACAAGTACGCCGAGGGACTGCCGGGCAAGCGCTACTATGGCGGCTGCGAGGTAGTGGATGAGGTCGAGACGCTGGCCATCGAGCGCGCCAAGAAGCTGTTCGGCGCGGCCCACGCCAACGTGCAGCCGCACTCC
>DASQSS010000294.1:0-15882 GCA_035642255.1 Ktedonobacterales bacterium
TCGCGGTTCGCGCGCGCGTGGTCTGGGTCGGGCGTGGCGCGTGTGTCAGCCAGGATGACGCCAGCGAACCGCTCTGGCGCCAGCCGTAGCGCCGCGAGCGCGCAGTAGCCGCCCATCGAGAGGCCGCCCAGGATCACCCGCCGTGCGTCGAGCGCGTCGAGCAGCGCAAAGATATCCTGCGCCATGCGCTCCATCGTGATCGGCTCATCGGTCGCCACCGTGGACTCACCACAGCCGCGCAGGTCCAGCGCAACCACGCGCAGCGCGAGCGCGTGCGCCAGCGATTCACCTTGCTCTCGCCACTGACCACGGCTCAGGGGATAGGCGTGTAGCAGGGCGAGCGTCGTCTCGCCGGCGCCCCAGATGTCATAGCCAATTGGCGAGCCATTCACCGTCGTGAGCATCGTGTGGCCTCCTCGTCACTCACATAGCTCCAGAGCATTCAGGCGGTTTGCGCCTCGTCAGCGTCGAACAGGGGAAGCTGGACATAGCCACGCGTGACCTGGCGCATTGCCCCGCTTGGCGCATCGAGTGACTCGATGTTGTGCAGTCCGACGCCGAGCAATCGGATGGCTCCGCCCTGCGCCAGGAGGGGGCCAATCTCGCGGGTGAGCAAGTCCAGCGCCAGCGCGATGATTGGCTCCGCATCAGCGGTGAACTGTCCGAGTGGCTGCTGGCGTGTCATGATGCGGAAGTCGCTCCACCTGACCTTCAACGTCACTGAGCGCCCGACGAGCCGCTTGCGCTCGACCCGCGCGGCAACTTCCGCGGCCATGCGGCGCACATGCTCGGCGGCGCGGTCGAGGTCGGCGATATCGCGCTCGAAGGTATCTTCGCACGAGACGCTTCGGGGTGGCCCGTAATCGGCGATGACGAGTCGGTCGTCTTGTCCCTGCGCCACCTGCCACAGCCATGCGCCATGCTTGCCAAGCGCGGTGGTCATCTCATCACGACTGCGCCCTGCCAGGTCGCCCACTGTGGCGATGCCCATTGCGGCGAGCTTCTCACTCGTGTGTGGGCCGACGCCGTTCAGGCGACCTACAGGCAGGGGATGCAGGAAGGCGCGCTCGGCGCCTGGTTTCACGACGAGCAAACCGTCGGGCTTGGAGAGATCGCTGGCGAGCTTGGCGATGGCCTTGTTGCGTGCGACGCCGACCGAGATGACCAGCCCTGTCTCTGCGCGCACACGCGCCTTCAGGTTCGCCGCGATGGTCTGTGCGGGAACGCAGCCAACCACTCCTGGCGGCAGCTCGCCATACGCCTCGTCAATCGAGACCTGCTCGCGCACATCGAAGCAGTCATCCAGAATCGCCATCACGACCTGTGAGAGCTCGCGGTAACGGTCGAAGCGGGGACGCAGGAAGATCGCGCCCGGGCAGAGCCGCCGCGCTACCGCCGCCGACATCGCGCTATGCACGCCGAAGCGCCGGGCGACATAGTTGGCTGTGCTGACGACGCCGCGCCGATCAGGGTCGCCGCCGACGATGACTGGCTTGCCCCGCAGCCGCGCGTCATCAAGCTCCTCGACAGCGGCGAAGAAGCAGTCGAGGTCGCAGTGCATCACCCGGCGATACCCTGCCTGCGGATGTGGCTCTGGCGGCATGCCCATCGCGTACACCTCCCGAAGCGCGGCGCATGGGTTCAGCGCGCGCCGCGCGGTCAGCGGACAAGCCAGGCTTCCCTACGCCGCGTTACTCGGCGCGCTTGAGCGCCAGCACCGCATTATGCCCACCGAAGCCCATCGAGTTCGACAGGGCGTACTCGATATCCGCTTTGCGCGCCGTATTTGGCACGTAGTCGAGATCGCATTCGGGATCCGGGAATTCATAGTTGATAGTGGGCGGCAGCATGCCTTCGCGCAGGGCCAACGCTGTGAAGATCGCTTCAGCGCCGCCCGCCGCGCCGACCATATGCCCCGTCATGGACTTGGTGGAACTGACGGCCAGCTTATACGCATGGTCGCCGAAGACGGTCTTGATCGCGGCTGTCTCAGCGCGGTCATTGAATTGGGTGGACGTGCCGTGGGCGTTGATGTAGCCGATCTGCTCAGGCGCCAGTCCCGCCTTCTTCAGCGCCCTGCGCTGCGCGCTGACAAGCCCGGACCCACCCGGCGCGGGTTCGACAATGTGGTACGCGTCTGAGGTCGCGGCGTAGCCTACGACCTCGGCATAGATCGTCGCGCCGCGCGCCTTCGCATGCTCTAGCTCCTCCAGCACGACGACTCCGGCGCCTTCGCCGATCACGAAGCCGTTACGCTCTTTGTCAAAGGGACGGCTGGCGTGCAGTGGGTCATCATTGCGGGGGGAGAGCGCGTGCATGGTCGTGAATGAAGCGACTGCGATGGACACGATGCAGGCTTCGGTTCCGCCGGCGAGCATGGCTGTCGCATCGCCGCGCCGAATCGTCTCCCATGCCTCGCCGATGGCGTTCGCGCCGGTTGCGCAGGCGGATACCGTCGCGAGGCTGGGGCCACGCGCGCCCAGCAGCATTGAGAGCGTGCCAGCGGCCATGTTGGCGGGCATCATCGTGATGAAGAACGGGCTGACCCGGTCGGGGTGCTCGCCGAGCAGAATCTTGAACTGGTCCTGCATCATCTGCAGCGCGCCACTGCCAGAGCCTACGAGTATACCTACCTCATCGGGCATCGAGGCGATGTCGAGGCCGGACTGCTTGAGCGCCTCAGTCGCGGCCGCGTAGGCATACTGCGTGAAGGTCTCGGTGCGGCGCGCAGTCTTGCGGTCGAGATATTTCAGCGGGTCAAAGCCCTTGACTTCGGCGGCGATGCGGACCCCATGCTCACTTGCGTCGAACCTGGTGATCGGCCCTGCGCCAGAGACGCCCGCGAGCAGCGCTTTCCAGGTCGTCTCGACATCGTTGCCCAGGGGGGTCACAAGCCCCATGCCTGTGATGCCAACCCGTACCGTCATGCCCGTTCTTGCCTTTCTCCGTGGCGCGCAGACTTCCGCAGCCCACCGCCAGCGGACGCGCGATGCCCATCAACTCGCGCTCTAGTGTACTCCAAAACTGACATGCTGGTACAGTGCCCGCATCATTCCGGCGCAATCTCGTGGGCAATCGGGGGAGCGGATGCCGCACCGCGAGCGGAAGCCAGGGCCGACAACACCGCCAGATTCGCCTGCTCGACGAGCGTGCTGGGCGGCAGTGAGGCGTCGAGCCAGTGGATGCGCTTGTCGGGACGAAACCAGGTCACCTGGCGTCGGATGTACGCGTGCGTCGCCTGTTCGAAGCGCGTGATCGCCTCGGCCAGGGTGTTCTCGCCGCGCAGATAGGCGCCGATCTCACGATAGCCCAGGCTCGACATCGCCGGCAGACTCCAATCGTAACCGCGCGCCACGAGCGCCTCTGTCTCGGCCACCAGCCCGTCCGCCAGCATGGCGCTGATGCGAGCGTCGGCGCGGGCGAAGAGCGCCTCGCGTGGCACGCTCAGGCCAACCATGACTGTGCTGTACGGAGTGGGTCGCCGGCCCTGCTGTTCCGAGAATGGCCGCCCGCTGACGATGCACACCTCCAGCGCGCGGATCAGCCGCCTGGGGTTGCGCGCATCGATGCGCGCGGCGGCGACGGGATCGAGGGAGCGCAGCCGCTCAAGCAGGGCGCCTGGCCCACTCCGGGCCGCCTCGGCTTCCAGCTTCGCGCGTAGCTCAGGCTGTGGCGCGACCTCCGGAATCGCCAGGCCATCTACTACGGCGCGCACGTAAAGCCCTGTGCCGCCGACCAGCAATGGTAGATGTCCACGCGCCCAGACGTTGGAGATGGCCGCCTGCGCGTCGCGCTGATATTCCGCCAGGGTATAGCTCTGGTCCGGCCAGACGACATCGAGCAGGTGATGCCTGACGCGGGCCTGCTCATCCGCTGTAGGTTTCGCTGTAGCGATGGTCATCAGGCGGTAGATCTGGCGCGAGTCGGCGGAGATGATCTCCGCGCCGCGCAAGCCCAGCGCGGCAGGAGCCAGATCAGCTAGCGCCAGCGCCAGCGCCGTTTTGCCGCTGGCGGTTGGCCCAACCAGCGCGAGGAGCGGAATTCGTTGGCTGCTGTGGCTCGCGTTGGAGGAGGTGTCAGTCGTACTCGTCTGCATGGAGAGTCCTGTGGTGGCGCGCCGTGATGAACGGCGATTCTGGGCGATCAGCCGAAGGCGAAGCGGCGCACGAGGAAGCCCACCGGCGTAGCGAGCATCAGGCCGAGCCCCACCCCGACAACCAGCCCGCAGCCGCTGACGAGCGAGACCGCGAGGGGCGCCTGCTGGAACACGGCGCTCAGCGCCATTTGCGCAGCGGTCAGTCCGACCCAGCCGCCGACAATCGCGGCGGTCAGCATCACCAGCCGATAACGTGCGGCGATATAACGCGCGACCATCAGTACGCTGCGGCTGACGAGTGGTTGCGCTCCTACCGCCGCGCCGATCGCGACGAACAGCGGCAATGTCAACGCCAGCGCCCCTACCTGCGTCGCGCCGGGAAGCGCCTGGATCATTGCCGGAGTGAGCTGCCACTGAGGGCCATTCGTGATGGCCAGCGCCGCTCCGATCGCGGCCAGCAATCCACCCGTGCGGAAACGCCCCGGCGCTGGTGGGGCGCCGATATAGGCGAGCGGCGCTCCCACGAGCGCGCCGACAGCGCCGACAGCTAGCAGCGCGGCCGCGGTCAGCGTCGGCGTGGTGAGATAAGCGCCGAGCAGTGGTAGCGCGTAGACATGGAGCAACGCTGGCAGCCCGAACGCCAACAGCAGGGCCAGCGCCAGTGAGATCGCCAGCCGCAGACCGCCCAGCGAGCGGGCGCGCCCTATCACAGCCGCGGCCCCAGCGCGCGGCGGGCGCGGCGCAGCGCCATAGGTAGCCGTCTGCTGTGCGGCTCCTGGCCTACCTGCCGCAGCCGGTTGCGCGCCCACGCGGCCACCGCCCATGAATGGCGGGACAGGCGCCTGATACGCCGGAGCAGGCTGTGGTCGCGGCTGTTGGGGCTTGGGAGCCGCTGGCAATGGCACGACATCCACTCGCACAGGGATATACATGCGCTGATTGCCCATCGCGACCTCGATCGTCCCATGTTGTGGTCCCGCGCTGTGAATCTCGCTGGTGCGCGCCGTCACCCGCACGAGCGTACTCGCGCCGTTGAACTGGACGCGGTCGAGGTGCAGCCAGGGCGCGAGTGGCTTGAGCGTCCCCGCGACCGGCGCATTGTTCGGTCCACTGATCGTCAGCGTCGCCGAGCCATCCTGCCCTGCGCGGAGCTGACTCAGGTCAATCTCGCGTGGCTGGACCGTCAACGCGACACCGCCCGTGGAGGTTCGAGCCGCCGCGATCGCCGCGTCGCGAAACGCCACCACGGGTGACTTCTGGGCCGCCTGCGGATTCATCTGTGATTGGATCGTGGCGGCGACCGCTGCGCCTGCTCCTGCCGTGACCGCACGCATCGCCGTCTCTACCGTCGAGCCAATGAGGCCCTTGGATTGACGTGCGCCCGCGCTCTGCCCCGCCGCTGGGCGTGGCTGACCTTGCCAGGCTGGGCCCTGTCGCGCTCCGGCGAAGGGCCGGCCAGTCTGTGCGTCTGCCGCAGGATTCGCCTTTGGAGCGGTCTTCGCGCCCGCTCTTGGGGGAACGCCAAGCGCTTGCGCGAAATCGCTAATGGAGCCGTAGCGATCGTTGCGGTCGAGTCGTGTAGCGCGCTCGATGGCTGTGGCTGCCCGCTCGGAGATCGCTGGATTGCGTGAGCGCAGCGGCGGCAGCGCGAACGGCGTGCGTCCCACATCGTAGTTGCTCAGCAGATGATAGAGGGTCGCGCCAAGCGCATAAATGTCGGCGCGGACATCCGTCTGTGCGGAGCCATATTGCTCGGGTGGCGCGTAGCCGGGCGTGCCGAGCGCCTGAGTATCGCGTGTTTGCCTGGTCGAAAAGAGTCGCGCGATGCCGAAGTCGATCAACTTGACCTCGCCCTTCTTTGTCACCATGACATTCGCGGGCTTGAGGTCACGGAAGATGATCGGCGGCTTCTGGGAATGCAGGTACGAGAGGGCGGCGCACAGCTGGCGCGCCCAGCCCATCACCTCGGCCTCTGGCAGCGGACCCTTGGCGGCGACGAGCTTCTGTTCCAGCGTGGAGCCGTCAATGAACTCCATCACGAGGTAGTGGCGCCCGTTCTCAGAGAAGTTGGCGAAGACCTGCGGCAAGTTGGGATGCTTGAGCTTCTGGAGCAGCCCGGCCTCGCGCCTGAAGCTATCGAGCGCTTCGGTAAGATCCTGTGTTGACAGGTTCTCCTGGCTCATCTCCTTGATGGCCACGACCCGATTGCTCTTGGTGTCAGACGCCTGATAGACAGCGGCCATGCCGCCGCGCCCGATCGTCTTGAGGATGAGGTAGCGCTTGCCCAACATCGTCTGGGGAGGCAGGCGACCCGTACCGAACTGCGGATTCGCGTGCACGGCGCTCTGCTTGGCGGTGGCCTGGGCGGCGGCTTGCGCGTGCGCAGCCGCTACCTGCGCCTGCGCGCTGGCTTGCGCCCGATCAGCGACGGAGGTCGTGAGCGCCGCTCCGCAGCCGTCGCAGAACGATGCGCCGTTTGGATTTTTGACACCGCAGTACTGGCAGGTAACCATCCCTTGCTCCCGCGCGACTTCCGGCGCCGCGTCCGACGCCTACGCCGCCCATGCTCTGGCAGGTATTCGCACACTAGTACGCCGGGACAGGCGCACAGGTTGCGGCCTCAGCCCGGGCGTTCGACAGCGTGCGCTGCGATAGCCTCGCGCACGAGGCGCATGTCCAGCGACTTGGTCGCCGCATGGCAGCGGTGTGATGGATGAGCCGCCGTAGATACACTAGATACACCGCGCCCCGCGCAATCCCATACTCATCATGAGTTGGGGCGCGCAGGGCGCGGGCGCCTGGGCTGTGATACTGTCGCGATGATAGCGGAGCTACTTTGCGGCGGCGAGCGCGGTTAGCTTCTGCTCCAGCACGGCGTTTGACGGCTCGACCAGCACTGTGCCATCAGGGAAGATGATGGTCGGCACGCTTTGCGCGCCATGGTTGACCTGGCGCACGATCTCCGCCGCTTCGGGATGTTCTTCGATGTCGATATCGGAAAAGCTGACGCCAAGCGCCTGAAATACCTTGCGCGAGCGCCGGCAATCGCCGCACCAGCTGGTGGAATAAAACTTGATCTCGTTCTCGGTGTTGGACTCGCTCATGTCGCGCTAAAACCTCACGGGTGTGATGAAGTGGTGTAGCGCGTTCCGCTACACCATGCAATCCTATACAAAGTATAGTGGCAATAAGGCCGAGATGCAAATCGCTAGGATCATACGCTGGTTGAGGTGAAATGCGAGCGAACGGTGGGAAGGAGGTCCGGTCTGCGCATCCCACAGGCTGCTTCATCTGGTATGCTGTATGTGAACTACCCCGCCCCCAGTCTGTGAGGGCGACTGCCACTCGCGTGGGCGCATGTCCCCAGCCACAGGTGTAACCGATGGAGCCATCCACTCGTTCCTACAATCCGAGCAGCCAGCGCGTGCCTCGCGTGAGTGGCTCAGGGTCGCCAAAGCGACGCGAGGCCCCCGCGCCGAGCGCGCCCGCCCCGACACGGGCCGCCGCGAGCCGGAGCAAGCCGCGTGGTCGCCGTGCGGCGGCAGAGCCGGGCGCGGAAACGGCCGTGGGGCGGCGCCGCTCACCTGTCAAGGTGGAAGCGGTCGCCCAGGCGGTTGACACGGCGAGCAATGTGACTGTGGCGCTGCCCGAGGCAGCGCCAACGACGGTGGACGAACAAGCGGAGGTCATAGCGGCGGTCGAGCCGGGTCCGCTGATTGGCGTTGACGATTTCGAGGATCTCTTTACTCGTTTCCAGACACCGATCACGAACTTCATCTATCGGCTCGTGGGCAATCGCGAGCAGGCGTTCGATCTCTCCCAAGATGTCTTTGTCAAAGCCTATCGCGCGTTGTCGGGCGGCGCGACTATTCAGGCGGGCGCGCTTTCGTCGTGGCTCTATCGCATCGCGTCGAACACCGCGACCGATGCGCTGCGACGGCGGCGGCTCATTTCGTGGCTGCCGCTCTCTCTGTTCAATGACGACCGCGGTGTGGGCGCGGGCATGCCCGGTGTGGACAACGCCTTCGGTCAGCAAACGCTCTCCGAAGAACACCTGGCGAGCGCTATGGGCGCTTTCACATCGGGCTACGATGGCGGACGCTTTGAGCAGCGCGTGGCCGACCGTGAAATCGTCGAGCGCGTGCTCAAGCGTCTTCCGGAAAAATATGCGGCGTGTCTTTTGCTCTATGAACACGAAGGTTTCTCATGCGCAGAAATAGCGGACGTACTTCACGTGACTCCTTCGGCAGTCAAAATGCGGCTGATGCGGGCACGCGAGCGATTCATCAGCATCTATCAACAGGAGATGGAGGGTCGCCAATGACTTGCCATCATGCACGCCAGCAGCTTGCCGCATACCGGCGCGACGACTGGTCAGCCGCCGAGATGCGGGCGCTCGCTGACCACCTCGCCACCTGCGCGGCGTGCCGACAGATGGAGGCGATGTATCGCCGTGTCGGTGAGTCGCTGCGATTGCTTCCGACGATCACGCCGGAGCCGAGCTTCCGTGAGTCAGTGTTCGCCGCTATCGCTGTGGATCAGCGCCGTGTCGGCCCTGCCGCAATGCTGGCCAGCCGCGCCGAGACGCAGCCATCGCTGCCTGTGGTGCGCGCTCCAATCGCGCCTGTGACGCCCATCAGGCGACGGCCCATACCGACGCCAGTGATGCGCGCGGCGGTAGCGATCGCCGCGGTGCTGGCGCTGGCGCTATTCGCGACACAGTTCGTGCCTACCCTCGCCACCAGTGGCTTCGCCGCGAGCTTCTTTCGAGGCGCCTCGGGTCTTGGCGCGTCATCCTCGACAGCCGGGCTCACACCGGGCATCTTCGCCAACCCCGATCACGTCCCATTCTCATCCAGTGAGTTTAGCGCCAACTCGCTCTACCGTGGCTGGGTCGGCTCAAGCTGGGTCTATGTCTATGCGGGAACCGCCCAGACACATGGCGCGGTGCGTGTCTACGATACGCATATGAAGCTGGTTGGCGTCTTCACCGCGCCTGGAAGCATGAAGTCGGTCAAAATCACGAGCGTCCACGGAGACATCTTGACGCTGGTGAGTGATACGGGCGCCACGCTGACGTTCGATATGACGAGCGACGCGTTCGGCAGCTGATCGCGTGGAGTCTGAGTACGCGGAGATGATGAGCCGCCGCCGAGGGACACTTCCCTCTCGCGGCGGCTCGTCGCGTTAGCTGGGGCCGAGTAGCGTGTGACGGATCAGCATGAGCGGCGTAAGCGGGCCAAGTCCCCCAGGTGACGGTGTGATGTAGCTGGCCACCGCGCTCGCGCCTGTGAAGTCCACATCGCCGACGACCTGGCCGCCGACGTTGGTCATGCCCGCGTCGAGAACGATGGCGCCAGGCCTGACCATTTCGGGCGTGATGGCGCCGGGTCTGCCCATGCTGGTGAAGAGGATGTCGGCCTGGCGCGTGATGTCGGCGAGGTCGGGGGTGCGCGAGTGGCAGAAGGTGACAGTCGCGTTTTCGCGCAGGAACAGCAGCGCCGCGGGCTTGCCGCCGACATTGCTGCGCCCCACCACCACGGTATCCTGTCCCTGCAGCTGGACGCCCGCCAGGCGCAGAAGCTCCAGCGCGGCGTCAGCGGTGCTCGGCACGAAGCTGGGGAACCCGAGCATGAGCCGCCCGGCGTTTTGTGGCCCTAGCCCGTCCACATCTTTGGCGGCTGGCAGCGCCTCCATCACCACGCGTTGGCGAATATGGCGCGGCAACGGCAACAGCAGCGCTACGCCATCCACCTCGGCGCTGGCGCCTAACGCCGCCACTGCCGCTCGTAGCGCTACCTCCTGAACGTCAGCGGGAAACCGCTGCAGCGAGAGCCGCACGCCAGCGCGCTTGCATACACGAGTCACCTGCTCGGCGTACAGCCGTGCGGTCGCATCCGAGCCGACGAGCGCGAGCGTCAGGTGCGCCTGCCTACCGCTCCGTTCCGCAAACCGTTGAGCTTCGCCCGCCAACTCCTCACGCAGGCGCGCAGCCAGTTCCCGGCCATCCAGCAGTGTCGCGTTCACAGCGTGTTCTCGCTCTCGTTGAATCGCCCAGTGTGGATGCGCGGGTCGTCGCGGCAGGAGAGTCTCGGTCGGCTGCCCCGCATCGCAGGCCCGCAGCCAGTACTATATCACTGGATAGATCACTCTCGAACGGAAGGCGCGCCCTCGGCAGGCGCGCCCTGCGCCGGATGGTCTTGCACGCCTTCCGGCGCTGGCAGGCCGACCAGCTCCATCAGCCGAAGCGCGTTGACGCTGGTGGCGACGCCAGGCCGCAGGATGTAGTCGAACGTCATCGCGGGGCCATTCGCGTCGCGCGTGAAGCGCTCAGTGAAGTGCACAGCGTAGCTGAGCGGCGTGAGGTCAGGAGCCTGCGCCAGGGTGAGATCGTGCGTGCTGACCGCTCCGGTACATCCGAGATCGAGCAGATGGCGGATGACGGCCCGCGCGGCAATCTGACGCTCGCTCGTATTCGTGCCGTTGAGGATCTCATCGAGCAGGAAGACAGGCACGCGGGCGCCCTGCTGGGCTACGGCGGCCAGCGCGTCGACGACCTGCTTGAGCCGCCGCAGCTCCGCCATAAAATAGGAGACGCCCTCCTCCAGTGAGTCCTGCGCGCGCATGCTGACGGCCAGCGCCATCGGCGGCAGGGTCATCGCGCTAGCGCAGACGGGCGCCCCTGCTTGCGCCAGCGTTACGTTCGCGCCGATGGCGCGGAGCAGCGTGCTCTTGCCAGACATGTTTGATCCCGTGACAAGCAGGAAGCTTCCCGACGGTCCCATCGTCACGTCGTTGCGCACGCAGCTCTCTGGCGGCAGCAGTGGATGGCCCAGAGCGTGCGCCTCCAGGCTACCTGTTGGCGTGTCGAGGATGTCAGGGAAGGCCCAGTCGGGGTTGTCGAAGCTGAGCGAGGCCAGCCCAGCGAGCGCCTCGACTTCCGCCAGCAGATCAAACCATGCGCTGACGTGGCTGCCAGCGCGCTCACGCCAGCCTTCCAGCAGGCGCAGTGTGTGGATGTTCCAGAGCAGACCAAGCTGCAGCGCTGGACCAATGACCGAGAGCCGCGCGTCACCAAAGCGCATGATGCGTCCGAGGGCGCGTATCTGCGTGTCGGCGGAACCGCTCACCGCCTCCAGCGCATCGTGCGAGCGGCGTAGCAGCGGCGCCTCGAACTCCTGCGACCGCAGAAAGGCAAACAGTCCAGCATAAGGGAGGAATGCGCCGCGTGTCTCTGAGACGCGGTTGACTTCCGCTTCGATCTGGCCGCCGCGCCACTGCATGATGCCCATGTTGACGAGCAGCACGAGTAGCCACAGCGGGTACGGAACGATCCCGCCGACCTGAGCCACAATGGACAGAACCAGCGCAACTGGCGCGATGAAGCTCCAGGCTATCAGCCAGCCGCCCTGCGCCAGCCGGGATGACTCTTCGGTCCATGCGAGGAAACGTTGGTACTCCTCCGCGCGCATATTCGAGAGTTTGCCAAAGACGCTTAGCTCATCACGCAGATTGATCCTCGGAGTCAGCTCGCGTACGGCAGCCTGCCGCTCGCGGATCGTCGCGGGTTGGGCGGGCGCCATGAGCCATGACGTGAGCAGCCGCTGCCCGGCAGGTGTTGTGACGGCATGCAGCAGGTGCTGGAGCGAGGCGTGTCCCAGCAGGTCGAGGTCGGTGGCGTCGTGCGCCGAGAGGACGCCGGTGGCTGGCGGAGCAGATGCGCTCTCTGGGGAAGCAGGCGCGGCGCGCAGTGTCATGTGGCTCCAGTCGCGGCGCAGTCGGGCCAGCCCCTCGTCGCTCAGCTCACAGAGCGCGACGTAGCGCTGGTGCCGCTCGTCAAGCTGGGACTGCCGCACGAATGCGACGATGAAGAGCGCGAGCGCCAGCAGGCCGCCCACAATCCACCACCCGCCGCCCGCGAAGGGCGCGATGACCAGCAGCGCCAGCGCGCCCAGAAAGGCCACGACGCTGAGATTCGCCCAGAAGTAGCGCCGGCGATTGTAGGCGTCGCGTAGGGCGCTGAAGTAGGTCAGCCGCTCGCGATAGGTAGTCTGCGGATCGCGTGGCGTGGGCGCGTCCGCCAGCTCAGCGCGCATGGCCGACTCATCCCATGCCACGACATCATCCTTTGCAGTCTATGCAGTCTATGCAGACTATGCGGTTGATCGGGCTGGCGACGCTTGTGCTCGTCGAGTGAGCATGCTAGCGTTGGCGCGGCCGTCCAGCGATCTCGCGCGCGAGTGTCACAATCAGGCCCGCCACGATGATCGCGATGAACACGATGGCGACCAGCGCGTTGGAGGCCTGCGCGACCCGTGCGAGCAGCAGGCCCAGCACGAACGCGACGATCGCGGCGCTCAGCAGGATCGCGTCGCCCGAGAAGAAATTGTAGGTTGCCTTGACAGCGCCGATTACGCGATCCATCCTAGTGGACCTCCTCGATGGCTGGAGCCTGGGCGGCGCCAGCGGCGCTCGCGCGCGTCTTGCCATAGGGCCGCAGCCACGTGACCAGCGCGAACGACACCAGTAGGTAGAACGCCACGAGCGCCAGCAGGAAGAGATCCTCCCCCGGCCACGTTATACCGACACCCTCGCCACCCCAGAACGTGCCGAATGAGGTCAGCATGACGCCGACGACGAATTTCAGCGTATTCTCTGGCACCCGCTGCAGTGGCGCGCGAATCAGCGCGCCGGAGAGCGCGACCAGGACGAGCGCAGCAGCGGCGCCGATGGCGGCGTAGGTGATGCCCTCCGCGCGTGAAGTCGCGCCGCTGGCGGACGCCGAGCCAAAGGTGATGACGATGAACGCCACTTCCAGCCCCTCGAGCAGCACGCTCTTGAAGGAGGTCGCCACGCCAAAGGGGTCGATCTTGTCAGATGGCTGCTCGCCTCGGGCGCGCATCATCGCCATCTCTTCTTCGTAGATCGCCTCCTCGTCGTGCAGCGCCTTGACGCCAGCGTAGCGCAGCACGGCTTTCTTCAGCCACTTCAGGCCAAAGAGGATCAGCAGAAAGCCGACGGCGAAGCGCAGCGCGGACAGCGGAATAAAGACGATCAGCGCTGTGCCAAAGATGCCGACCAGCACGATCAACGCCGCGGTCGCGGCCGCCATGCCAACGAAGGCGCTCTTCCAGTTGATCGTGACGCCGACGACCAGGACAATCGTAAATGCCTCGACGAATTCAACCGTCGAGGCGAGGAACGCCGCGATGAGGACACCTGCGAGCGGTCCCGAGAGCAATCCCATGGCTTCTCATGCCTCTCGTTGCGCGACTGGTTTGCCTGAACGAGTTCTCGGTGAGTTCCCAATTCAGTACAATGGTGTAGGTTTCTGATGACGTGCCTCAGTCTACCACGAAGCGCCGTACCTGGCGCGGTTGGATGCGACCAGACGGCGCCAGTATCTATTGCTATGTTGGTCAAATCATATCGAATCGACTGGAATGCGACTCTCGCTGCAGCGTTTCACGCGAGAATCGCTCACTTGTCGCGGCGATAGGGGGCGCAGCATTTCGCATGATACAATGCGACATACAATGCGCGAGGCGCCGATGAGCTGCGGTTTGGATTACTGCCGACCGTTGGATCTGCGCGCGTGCGCAAGTATGCGAGCCCCCATGCTAGCAGCGTCGGCGAGTATGTTGATTCGCTGCGGTCAAACGCTATAGGTGACTTGTGGAATGCGGCCGATGGAGGAGGCGAACAATTGGATAGTCGGTCTGAGCCGCGTATGATAACGCCGCGAGCTGTAGATTTGCGGCGGGGGCGTGCGCCCGAGATCGAGATTGTAGACTACGTGACATATGACTTTATCTTGAGTCTGCATGTCACGCTAGTGGCCTCACACACGGATGTCCACGAGTTTGACATTGGCGCTGACTGGGTCGCTCAGGCGCGCGCGCGCTGCGCCCAAGCTGATCCACGGGCGCTCGATACGCTGGGCCTCTACCTTGGTGATGGGCGACCCTCGTCGCTTCAGGCGACTGTGATCTCGCTGATTGGTCAGTGTCGTGCGCCGAATGACCCGCTCCACTTTCTCGACAGTCTGCGCACGCTCCCGGCGGCTGATCTCGCTGAGGCGCTGCTCGATCAGGATGGGTTGGACACCGAGTGGCCCGCGCTGCTGCGCGCCGCGCTGGACGAAGACGCTTCAACCGCGGCTGAGCCACGCTCCGCTACGGCGCGCCTGCTCGCCAACTATCCAGGCGAGGCCCAACCAGTCGCGCGGCGCGTGCTCAGCGATGTGGAGGGTGTGCGCGCCGAATTGATAGACGCGCTGCGGGTGTGGTACGACGCGGTATTCGCCGCTGAGGAGGAGCGGCTGGCTCCGGTGCTGCGACGCGAGGCCGAGGCGATGGCGCGCCGCCGCGCGGAGATGCCGCTCGACGTGTTCATCGAGCGCGAGATGCGCGGTGTACAGTGGCAACGGCCGCCGGGCCTGCGCCGTTATATCTTCGCTCCCAGCGTGTTTTGCCAGCCCGCTGTCTTTTATCACCTCTGGCGCGGCACGTTGACGTTCTGCGCGCCGACCTCCTCAGCGACCCCCAACGTTGAGCCGAACCATGCTGACCCAGACGCGCCCGACACAGAGATGCTGCGCTTCTTCGAGACGCTGGGTGATGAGACGCGCCTGCGCATCTTACGGCTGCTGGCTCACCGTGAGATGTATCTCACCGAGCTTGCGGAGCGCCTGGGGCTGACGAAAGCGACGATCAAGCACCACATGGTGCGGCTGCGAGCAGCGGGCATGGTGACGCTGCATGACCGGCCCGAGCGCGAGCGCAAGACACATTACTCGCTGCGCCGCGATATTGGGCGCCGCGCGGAGCAGTCGCTTGAGGCCTTCTTCTACGTTGATCAGGACGGCCATCTGTAGGCGTAATTGTTGCGTGAGGCGTGCGGTGGGCTAGGATATTTCTCCCAACCGCCCCAAGACCCATGTTGGGGGTGCGGGAGCCGGACCATTCAGCGTTTAGCCTACATGCATGACCACATTGAGAGCGACCGGACGGGATATGCTACTGTGTAGCAGCAGAGCGCGCCTGCGCTCGCCCCGCCGCGCCTGCGTTCCCCGCGCGTGCGGCGGCAAGGTCGGGAGATGAGCGATGACGACACGATCTGATGACTCCACTCGCATGGATTCGTCCGCTGCGGCGGAGAACACTGACGTAATGAGCGACTCAGCGCGCGGCGCCAACAAGAGCAGGAAGACCCCGCGAAGCAACACAGCGGCGGCGGCGCAAGCGGCGGCGAATGCGTACAACGTCGCGGGCGCGCCTGTCACCCGTGAGCTGCCAGCCGCTGAACTCCTGCCAGACTCCGCTGGACGGGATGAACTGCCCGCAGAGCGCACTGGGGCTCCTCACGCGCCCGATGTGTCTCAGGCGGATCAGCTCGATGAATTTGACGACGGCGCAACGCGCGAGGTGGCCGCCGTCTCAGCGGCTGACGCCACGCCACCGCCGTTTCGTGCGCCATCAGGCTTCGAGTTCGCGCTGGCGGAGGACATGCCTGCCGCGCGATCCGAGCCGCGGTCTACTTCGCTGGATGATCCCGATGCGACCGTGATGCGCCCGCAGCAGCGACCGCAGGTCTCCAGCCTCGACCAGCCGATGACCGAGCCAGCGCCACCACGCCCGCGTTATAACACGTTGGCGGGCGCGTTCAATCGCTCGCGCGCCTCGGCGTCTGATCCCGCGTCGCCAATGGGTCGTCCCTCGACCCTATCGACTCCCCTGACGCCCTCGAATACGTCAACTACCTCCAATCCGTCGAATCCTTCGAAC
>DASQSS010000295.1:0-2884 GCA_035642255.1 Ktedonobacterales bacterium
AATGGGTTGCGTTGTGACCTTGATTCTCGGCTGCACTCCAGCAAGTATCGCGTTCTCGAGACGCAAGATCTCAGCATCAGCATTGATGCCTGCAAGTCCTACCAATTCTGATGCTTTGCCTTCTTTTTCCCGCATTCCAAAAATCAACAGCCCACCCGAGGAATTGGCGAATGCTACGACATCAGCGCGCAGATTAAACTTGTCTCCGTCGCTATTCCCCGGCAAGGTCTCCTTGTAATCTATCAGAGTGCCTTCTTCAAACGCGCTATCAACCAATGCCTGAAGATCCTGCTCAGTCACCTCTGCCAGCGGTTTCTCAAACATCCACATCAGAATTCTTCTTCCTTCTGCTTCTATGTGGGAACCTATTCACACCATGGTAAGCCCGGCCATCTTCACTCGCCATCAGGTCGAGCCCGGAACTTATGTGCCTGATCTCATCTACATTGGCAATGATCGGGTCAAAATCGTCATCACTCCCCCTCCTCCTTCTCCGCCCAGCCATACCGCGCCTTCAGATCGCGGCGCTGATCGAAGCCCAGCAGCCCATCATGCTGGAGGCGACCCACGACGATGCCAGGCGCGATGCCAATGCCGGAGGCGAACGCCAGGATCTCCTCCCGAGCGTGATAGCGTTCCTCGCTCACGAAGCGCCGCCACTCCTGCGGTGCGATGAGCGTATCCGCCGCGAAAGCGTGCGCCTGCCGCTCCTCGTCGCTGTCAGGTTCGGCGCCGATCAGGAAGACCTCACGCTTGCGATGGAGCAGAATGTGCCCCGCCTCATGGAAGAAGCTAAACCAGAACTGGTCATCTGACTTGTAGTGCAGGCTCAGCTGGAGCAGCGCCTTCGTTGGGCTGAGCCAGCGCGTCGCGCCGTACACGCCCGCGCTCGGGATCTCTTGCGTCACGACGACGGCGACGCCTGCCTCGGCGCAGAGCCGCGTCATCTCCGGCAAAAAGACCCCGGGAGACGCGGTGGTCAGCGCACGAATGCGCGTGAGCGCCGCGCGAAAAGCGTCAGCGTCATAGGGCGCGCAGTCGACGGCTTGCGCCTCGATCTCGCCCTGGCGGAGCCAGGTCGCCACCTTGCCCAGTCGGTCGCGGGCCGCGGTGGTCGTGCGGAAGGCGACCGCCTCCTGCTCCCACACCGCGCGCCAGGCGTCGGGCGAGGCGACGCCAAAGAACCGCAGCGCCTCCAGCACCTGCGCCGACTTGTCGCGGGTAGCGGTCAGCAAGCCGCGCTTGCGCATGATCGCGAGCGGCAGCTCAAGCAGCCAGTCGCGCCAGTGGTGGAGTTGGTCGCATTCGTCGAGGCGGGCGAGCGATTCACGGTATTGGGCCTCGCGCGTCAGCCAGAACTTCGCCGGGATGCCCAACGCGCGTTCGAACTGCAGCGCCGTCTCAGCCGTGATCGCGGCCTTGCCCTGGATGATCTCGTTGACGGTCTTCTTCGGGCGGCCAATACGCCGGGCAAGCTCCGCCTGCGACATGCCAAGCTCTTCGAGCGTCTCCAGTAGCGTCTCGCCGGGAGGGGATACCATATCAGGCGCGTATTCGTTGCGTGTCGCTACTGTCGTGTCACTCATGGTAATCCTCCACGCTGAGAATGCGAATGGCCGTGACACGTGTCCAGTCCAGTCCGCCATCGTCTTTCGCCGGCATCGGGTCATGCGCTGGCTCGAATATCAGGCGGTACGGTTGGTCGAGGTTCACTGCCAGCTTACCCGCTAAATTCTGATGCAGCTCGTGGCAGCGCGCTCCTGGGATCGTGCGCATCACCTCCAGGGTCTCAGCCGCGCGGAGTTCATCGAGCCGCCGCCTGATCAATTTGGCGCGTCGTGGTCCATGACGGCGCACCAGTTGCGTTTGCTCATTGAACTCTTTCGCCATCTTGCGCGACTGAAAGGAAATATCCACACTGGCCCTCGCGGTTATGATAACCCAAAGGGTTATTACGATTGTAGCATAGTATCATTATTTGCGCTAGCGACCAAACGCTCCTCGCTGGTCGCCGGGTCCCGCAGCGCGACCTTTCGCTTACCCCTCCAGCCCCAGCCGCGCCAGCGCCTCGGCCAGCGCCGTGTCCGCCTGCTCCCGTTCCGCCCGCGCTGCCGCCAGATCGGCCATGATCTCGCCCAGCGGACGATGCTCCACGCGGTCAGCCACCTCGACGAACTGCGAGGGCGAGAGGTTATAGTCAGCGGCGCGCACCTCCTCCAGCGTCACCACGCGGCTCAGCTTCTCCCGCGTCTCCCACGCGCGGTAGACCTCGGCCACCGCGGCGATACCCGCGTCAGTCAGCGCGTTCTTCGGCTTCTCCTTCACGAAATAGGTCGAAGCGTTGACCAGCAGGAACTGGCCGCGACGGCTGGCGGGCTTGGCGCGGCTGAGCAGCAGGATGATGCCCGGCGCGGAGGTATTGTAGAAGAGGTTTTCCGGCAGCAGCACGACGCCCTCGATCAGGTCGGCCTCCACCAGCGCGCGGCGGATGTCGCGCTCCTTGTTGGAGGACTTGCTGCCAGAGCCGCGTGAGACGGCGCCGGTATCGAGCACGACGGCGGCGCGGCCCGTGTCGTTGAGCGAGGCGAGGATATGCTGCGCCCAGGCCCAGTCCGCCGAGGAGCGCGGCGGCGCGCCGAAGGTGAAGCGGTGGAGCTCGTCGCTCTCGTAGAAGCCCTCGTCGTAGCCGTCCTGGTTCCACATCGGATTCGCCACCACGTAGTCGAAGTGGCGCAGCCCCGATCCCTGCCCGGCGAATCCTGGCGCCTTCAGCGTGTCGCCGATGGCGAAGGATGAGTCGGTGTAGTCGTGCAGGAACATGTTCATTTTCGCCATCGCATAGGTGACGGCGTTGAGCTCCTGCCCGAAGAGGTGCGGGGCGAGC
>DASQSS010000296.1:0-17546 GCA_035642255.1 Ktedonobacterales bacterium
CGACGATTGATATGGCCGTCGCGGTCGCCTTCAAGGACAAGGTGGTCAAGCAGCTCACCGGCGGCGTCGGCCAGCTGCTCAAAGCGAACAAAGTGGCCATCTTCGAGGGAGCCGCCGAGGCGCTATCGCCGACACAGGTGCGTGTGCGGATGAAGGACGGCTCGACCCAGGAGCTGACGACCAACAAGTTGATTCTGGCGACTGGCTCCGAGACGGTGCGCCCGCCATTCCCCGGCATCGATGGCAAGAATGTCATCTTCAGCACCGAGGCGCTGTCCATGGGACAGGTTCCCGAGAGCCTCGTGTGCATCGGTGGCGGTGTGATCGCCGTCGAGCTTGCCTGCATGTTCCACGCGCTGGGAACGAAGGTCACGATCGTCGAGATGCTCCCCTCGCTGATCGCCAACGAGGATGACGAAGTCGCGCAGGCGCTCACACGCTCGCTGACCAAGCGCGGCATCACCGTCGCGACGAGCGCGCGGGTCGAGTCCATCAGCGACGCCGACGGCAAGAAGCGTGTCACGGCGGCGACCGAGAGCGGCTCGAAGTCCTTCGATGGTGAGTATGTGCTGGTGGCCGTCGGACGCAAGGCGCATACGCAGGGCATCGAGGCGCTGGTCAGCGCGGGCCTGGCGATGGATCGCGGCAAGGTGATCGCCAACGAGCGCATGGAGACGAACCTGCCGGGCGTCTATGCCATCGGCGATGTCGTCGGGCGCACCTGGCTGGCGCATGTCGCCGAAACCGAGGGCGAGATCGCGGCGGAGAACGCGATGGGCCACGATGCGCGCATGGACTATAACGTCGTGCCGCGCGTCATCTACACCTTCCCGGAAATCGCGGGAGTTGGCCTGACGGAGAAGCAGGCGCGCGAGCGCGGCGGCGCCATGCGCGCTGAAAAGTTCCCCTGGGTGGCGAATGGCAAGGCGCTGGCCACCGGCGAGACAGAGGGTTTCACGAAGGTGATCCTGGGGGACTACGGCGAGATTCTCGGGGCCGTCATCTACGGTCCGGACGCCACGAACCTGATTACGGAGTTCTCGCTGGCGATGCGCGCGGAGCTCACCGCCGACGAGCTGCTGGCGACGATTCATCCGCACCCGACCTATAGCGAGGCGCTGCGCGAGGCGACATTGGCCGCTGAAGGGCGCGCCATCCACATTTACCAGCGTCCTAAAGCGCCAGCCAGCGCACCCGCGAGTGCCTAAGTTGTCCAGACGTGGGACATGACTCCAGCCTCTCTCCCGTCGTTGGGAGAGGGAGTGGTCCGGTTTGTCCTGCATGCGGGAGAAGGAGGCAGGGGTAATGTCGCCTGTGTCTAGACCTATCTCGCTAAAGGAGGTTCGCTATGTCGAGCGGCGCATCAAGCCAACAGGGTTTTGCAGAGGTCAACGGCGCGCGGCTCTACTATGAGGTCGCGGGTGAGGGTCCTGTGGTGGCGCTGAGCCATGCGGGCATCGCCGACCATCGCATGTGGGATGACCAGTTCAGCGTTCTGGCGGAGCGCTATCGCGTCATTCGCTATGACCATCGCGGGTTCGGCCAGTCCTCGATGCCGCCGAGTGAGTATGCGCTGTACGAAGATCTGCATGGACTGCTACGCTTCCTCGGTGTGGAGCGGGCGGCGTTGGTGGGCGTCTCGATGGGCGGCTCGACGGTGATTGACTTCGCCGTCAGCTATCCAGAAATGGTGAGCGCCCTGGTCACCGTTGGCGCCGGTCTGGGCGGCTTCTCCACGGAATCCACCCCTGAGGAGATCGCCATGTTCGAGCAGGCGGAGCAGGCGGCTGCGGCTGGCGACCTTGACCGTGCGAACGACCTGGAGGTTCACATCTGGGTTGACGGGCCAGGTCGGACGCCTGAGATGGTCAATCCCAGCGTGCGCGAGCGCGTGCGCGAGATGAACCTGATCGCCTTGCGGCGAGGCGGCGAACATAAGCAGGCGACCAGGCGTGAGCCAGTCCCGCCCGCCAACGATCGGCTCAGCGCGATCACCGCGCCAACGCTAGTCATTGTCGGCGATCAGGATGTCAGCGACATCTCTCTCATCGCGGATCGCATCGCGGCGGGGATTCCCGACGCCCGCAAGGTCGTGATGCGCGACACGGCGCATGTGCCGCCGATGGAGCGGCCCGCGGAGTTCAACCGCCTGCTGCTCGACTTTCTGGCCGAACACAACGGGAAGTAGCGGCGGTGTCTGGTGGTGTCTGGTGGTGGCGGGCGCCTGTCAGACGAATGTGAGCGGGTTGGAGAGAATCGCCTCTCCAGCCCGCTCTCCCGCTTGTTTTTGCCTTGTCACGACTATTGGTCTCTGCTCATGGCACAAGATACAGCCCGAGCGGCAAGGCGATTGCGCAGAGGACGAGCGCCACCGCCACACTCGTCCACACCCAGAACAGCCGGCTCTGCCTCGGCGCGGACATGAATATGATGAACGCCAGCGCGAGAAAAACCGCGCTGAAGCCGAGAGCGTTGAATAACTCCACTTAGAATTGCCTTAATAGCAGACTGACAATACCGCGCATCATCATACCTGTTCTAGCGAAAGTGTCTCTAGTCCAAAATACGTAGTTGTTACGGATGTGGAGGATCGGGGGCCGCATGACAGGTGTCATATCGAACACATGACAAACATGACTACCGACGCTGAGCGCGCTCAGGCACACTATGACTGTCCGATGGAACGACGCGAATGAGGTGAGACGCGACGATTGCGAGCGTTTCCAGCGCGTTGGCGAAGTGGACACAGAAGGAGCGCTATCATGATCACTCAGACATCCACATCCAACAACACCAGCGCGACCGTCACGCGCACCGCTCGCACGACAATGTCTCGACTCGAAGTCGCTGGTATCCTGCTGCTGATGGCAGGCGAGGGCTACATCAACGGGAACTTCATGCAGCCGATCAACGTGGGCTGGGGGGCATTCATCGACGCGGTGCACTTCATTCCACTGGCGATTCTGCTCTGGCTGGGCGTCGAGCTGCTGCGCCCCACGGATGAGACGGGCGTGACGACGACACGTCGACGCGGCGCTCGTATCGGCGTCACCATCCTGGCTGCGCTGGCCGCCATCACCTGCGTGGCTATGATCGCGCTCGGTGTGTTCGCTCCCTCGCTCGGCGTCGGTGCGCAGGCATTCTCTGACTGGCTGGCGGTCATTCTCGCGGGGGGCGGCGCAGTCATGTGGTTCATGACGCTATTTCAGGGGCGTCGCGTCGCATAGAGAGCGTGCGGAGAGCGTTAAAGCGGCAGGGGATGCGCGTGACGTGCCCCTTGCCGCCAGGAGCACAGCCATGAACAACGTAGGCGCTTGCGCCGTGCGGATGCGGGGAGTCAGCCGGAACTTCGGCTCCATTCGCGCGGTCGCTGGCATCGACATCGAGATTCGGCGCGGGGAGACAGTGGCGCTGTTGGGGCCGAACGGCGCTGGCAAGACCACGACGATCAACATGCTGCTGGGCTTGCTGGCTCCGTCCAGTGGAACAGTTGAGGTGTTGGGCATGTCGCCCGCTGAGGCGATCCGCAACAGCCGGATTGGCGCGATGCTGCAGGAAGGCAAGCTGCTGCCAGGCGTACAGGTGAGCGAGTTCCTCGACTTCGTGCGGAGCCTGCATCCAACGGCGCTGGCCAGTGGCGATCTGATCGAGCTTGCCGGCTTGAGAGGGTTGGAGCGCCGCCGCATCGATCGCCTCTCTGGCGGGCAGACCCAGCGTGTGCGATTCGCGATGGCGATTGCGGGCGACCCTGACTTGCTCGTGCTCGACGAGCCAACCGCCGCAATGGATGTGGAGACGCGGCGTGAGTTCTGGGGCCGCATGCGCGCCTATGCCGCGCAGGGGCATACGGTCCTCTTCGCGACGCACTATCTGGAGGAGGCCGAGACGTTCGCCTCGCGCTTGATCGTCGTCGCACAGGGGCGTGTCATCGCGGATGGGACGATGCGAGACATCGAGGAGCGCTTCGGTCAGCCCTCCGTCTCATTCACAGTGCCAGTCGGGCAGACGTCGGACTTCAACCGCATGCCCGGTGTGGGGCGCTATGAGACACAGGACGAGCGTGTCACGCTCTACACCAGCGATGTGGACGCGACGGTGCGCGCGCTCGCCACGAGCGACCTGCGCTGGTCCGACCTGGAGGTCAGGCGCGTCAACCTCGAAGAGACGTTCGTTTCGATGGTGCGTGAAGGAGCGGCATAATGAAGGGCTATCTGCGGCTGGAAATGTTGCGCACGCTGCGCGACCCGCTCTATATCTGCCTGGCGGTCGGCGCGCCAATCGGCTTCTATTTGCTCTTCACGACGATCTTTGGTGGACAGCCGCCAGCGCCCGGCCAGCTTTCGACGCTGCTCGTGCAGATGATCGCCATGTCAGTCTACGGTGGCATGTGGGCGTGTCTGCTCGCCACCGGCCCGCGCATCGCCGCCGAGCGCGGCAGCGGATGGCTGCGCAATTTGCGCCTGTTGCCTATCGCGCCCTGGGCTACGCTTGCGGCGCGCATGATCGCGGCGCTGGTCTTCGCGCTGCCAGCGATTCTGCTGGTCTGCGTCACAGCCGTCATCGCGCATGGCGTGCAGTTGAGCGTGGGGCAATGGCTTGCGGTGATCGGACTGGTCTGGGTGGGCGTGTGGCCGTTTGCGCTGCTCGGCATCGCTATTGGCTACTCGACTAGCGCCGAGGCATCGTTCGGCGTCACGTTCGGACTGTACACCACACTGGCGGCGCTGGGCGGCCTCTGGGTTCCACTGGCCATCTTCCCGTCGCAGCTCCAGACCATTGGCAAGGCGCTGCCTTCATATCAGGCGGCGAATCTGGGGTGGCGCGTCGCGAACGGCCAGGCGATTACCGTGACGAGTGTCGTGACCCTCGCCGTCTGGACGCTGATCTTCCTGCTGCTGGCTACCCTCTTCTCCGCTCGTCCCTGGCGGATGCGCGCCGCCTGAGGCGCCTGATGCTGTGCGGAAGTCATGCAGATGCGGAAGTCATGCAGATGGCAGTGAGAGAGCAGTGAGGGCCTTACCGCGCCTTGGCGCCGCGCTAGGGCAGCGTGTACAGTGTCGGCATCGGCCATGGCGCTCATTGGAAACGAGTCGGCACTGAGCCAGATAAGGATGCCGCCGCATGCGATCTGTTCATTCTTCACGCGTCGGGGCGCAATCTGATGCGCAATCCGATGCGCGCGGCGATGGGATTCCGCCGCAGGCGCTGTGGATCATCTGGGTCTTCTGGCTGTTCTTCCTCTGGCAGCCTATTAGTGAGATCCTTCAGCAGCCGTCAGCCGAGCTGAAGGCATTCGACCTCGGCGCTATGGCGCTCTTTATTGGCCTCTACCTCTG
Organism: Ktedonobacterales bacterium; assembly: GCA_035642255.1. Classification (GTDB taxonomy): domain Bacteria; phylum Chloroflexota; class Ktedonobacteria; order Ktedonobacterales; family JADMIN01; genus JAKAIY01. The sequence continues at coordinate 5,337 of DASQSS010000296.1, forward strand.
GATTACGTGGCAGGAAGCATGGCGCCTGACGCGCACGACGCCGGCGCCAGCGCGCGAATCCTCCCTGTTGAATACATGGGGGCCAATCGCGGCTCTACTGGCGTTGGGTGTCACGATGGTGTTGTTCGAGGGACAGTCGGCGCTGGGCAGCCTGATCTACGTCAGCGCGGCGATCTGCGGGCGGCTCTCGGCATGGGGCGTCATCGCGGCGGTGATTGGGCTGACGCTGCTGGCCGTGCTGCTGAGTTTCGTCACCGGCTCACCGCTGAGCTCGACGGGCCAAATCTTCTTTATCGTGCCAGCGGTCGGCTCGTTCGTCTACTTCTTCGGCCGCGCCATCCGCACAAATCAGGAGCTGCGGCGCGCGCGTCAGGAGATCGCTCGCCTCGCCGTCTCCGAGGAGCGTCTGCGCTTCGCCCGTGATCTGCATGATCTGCTCGGCCATACGCTCTCGCTTATCGCGCTCAAGAGTGAGCTGGCGCGGCGGCTGGTTAACGCAGCGCCCGAGCGGGCGGCCGTTGAGATCGGCGATATCGAGACGGCGGCGCGCCAGGCGCTGATCGAAGTACGCGAGGCGGTCACTGACTACCGTCAGCCAACGCTACACGCTGAGCTGAGCGGCGCGCGTGAGTTGCTGGCCGCCGCTGGCGTCGCGCTCACCCAGCAAGGCGAGCCGCCAGCGCTCGCCCCTGGCGTCGAGGCCGCGCTCTCCTGGGCGGTGCGCGAGGGCGTGACCAATGTGATTCGCCACAGCACCGCGCGAACGTGCGCGATTACGTTCGCGCGCCGCGACGGGCAGGTGAGCGCGGAAGTGCGCGACGATGGCGCCGCACGCGGTGATGGCGCAGAGGGGGCGCGTGATCGCGTTGTCGGCGCGTCGTCCGCTCGCGGCGCGGGGCTGACGGGATTGCGGGAGCGTGTCGCGGCGCTGGGCGGCTCCTGCGAGGCGGGCGCGGTAGAGGGCGGCGGCTGGCGGCTTGTGGTGACGCTGCCAGTGGGCGGCGATGACGCGACACCCGATCAGGTGGACACCCCACAGTCTCCGCAGGCTGCCAACCACGAGGCGCAGACGGGCGCACGCGCGGAAAAGAGGATGACCGCATGGTTCGGGTAATGTTGGCCGAAGATCAGGCGATGGTGCGCGGCGCGCTCGCGGCGCTGTTGCGGCTGGAGCCAGACATCGAGGTCGTCGCTGAAGCGTCACGCGGAGATGACGCGGTGGTGGTGGCGCTGGAGTCGCGCCCTGATGTGGCTTTGCTCGACATCGAGATGCCTGGCATGAGTGGGCTGGATGTCGCGGCGGCGCTGCACGAGCGCATGCCCGCTTGCCGGGTTATCATCCTCACTACGTTCGGACGGCCCGGTTTTCTACGGCGAGCGATGGAGAGCGGTGTCGTCGGCTTCCTGCTGAAAGACGCGCCCGCTACGCAGCTTGCGGCGGCCATCCGTCGCGCTGCGGCAGGTGAGCGCGTCGTGGACCCGACCCTGGCGATGTCGGCGCTGGGCGCGGGCGACAATCCTTTCACCGAGCGCGAGCGCGTCGTACTGGCGGTGGCGGCGACGGGCGCCAGCGTCGCCGAGATCGCCGATCAGCTGAGCCTCTCGCAAGGCACCGTGCGCAACTATCTCTCCACCGCCATCCAGAAGGTCAATGCGCAGAATCGTGTCGAGGCCGCGCGCATCGCCGAGCGCAACGGCTGGCTGTGAAGTCATCCAGCCCACTCTCATCTCTGGTCAACCTTCCCTCCGCGCGTAAATGCCGCTCTGCTGGTTCGTCCTACAGGGTACTACCTGGCTATGCTGTCGTGACCGCGCGTGTGGTGGCGCCGCCTGAACGACGCGCCGGATGTGCGGGAGATATGCGGGAATGGTAGGCTTGCGGAAGGAGCGGAGCGCGTGGCGAAGCGTGTCGAGTCGGCTGAGCGCATGCCGGATGAGGTCGACGCTGTCGTGATGCGGGAGCCTGACGCGGGAACTCCATGGCGCGGCGGATTCGCAGGCCCGTTCTCCAGCGCCCGTCTGGCGGCGCAGCGGCTCGGCCGAAGCTGGCGGCTGCTGCTGGGAGTGGAGCTGGGCATGCTGATCGCCGTGGCCCTGCTGGCGACGGCGCCCTTTTATAGCGACCTCGTCGCCAGCGCGCAGCTCCAGAGCGTACTCACGTCGGCGGCTCCGACCGATCGCAACATCCAGATCGCCGTGACCGTTCCCTCGCTTGCCAACTCGCAGACCGCAGCGGAGACCAGTCTCGCCAATCTCGATTCAGTGGTCAACGGCGATGTGGCGAACACCGTCGCGGCATTCACCAGTGGCCAGCGTGGCTCGACGGAGTACGTGCAGGCGCTGCGCCCTCTCGCGCTAGTCAAGGTCAACGGCAAGCCGGTAACAAAGGCCCTGCCGGAGTATCACGCGGGCAATGCGCAGGACCTGGCGATGTCGTTTGACTACACCACGGCGCTGCCTCACATAAAACTGCTCGCTGGACGCACGCCACGCGATACTGCCCCCGGCGCCGATGTCGAGATCATGGTCACACCCGCGATGGGCGTCCAGCCGGGAACCGTCCTGCATTTTGAGGATGCGGGCTATGCTAAATTTGCATTCGACGCCCGTGTGGTGGGCGTCTGGTTTCCCAAGGATGAGAGCGCCGATCCCTACTGGAACGGGCTGCGCTTCGATACCGTCGTCGCGCCGAATATCAATAACCCGCCGCCCGCGCAGTATCCTGTGCTGTTTCCTCGCGGGTCGCTGGTGCGGACACTTGCTTCCAACAAGGCGTCCATTTCGCACATTGCGATGGGTGTTGGGCTGAACTATATCTACTATGTCAATCCAGACACCATCACTGTCGCTCAGGCGCCCGGCGTGCAGACGAGCGTGAAGGCGCTGCGCTCGGCGCTGGATGTTGACGTGCCGGGATCCTATGGCGCTGAGTCCGTCAGCGTCGGCACGCAGCTCAGTCGGCTGATTGGCGGCGTCGCGAGTGTGCTCGCTGCTCAGACGGCGCCGCTCTACACCGTGGACGCGGAACTGGTGGCGCTGGCGCTGCTCTTTATCTTCATCATGGCGGGCCTGCTGGTCGAAAGCCAGTCGAGCGAGATCGCGACGCTCAAGAGTCGCGGCGCCAGCACGCTGCAGGTGCTGCTGACCTATCTCTCGCAGGGCATCATCCTGGCGGCGGTCGCGCTGGGCGTGGGGATGCTCGCGGCTGGTGGGCTGGCGCTGGCGCTGACGCGTTTCTTCGTGCCGCTGAACCACGCGGTAAGCGCTGCGCTCACACCCGCCTATGTCGCGCGCTCCATCTCGCTGCGTGATGCGCTGATTCCTGCGAGTGTCGGCGCGGGTCTAGGCGTGATCGCGCTCGGGCTGGCCGCCTGGCAGGCCGCCCGCATGGACGCGCTGGCTTTCCGGCGCGAGCAGGGCCGCGGCGAGCGCATTCCCTTCTGGAAGCGCTATTACCTCGATGTCGGGCTGGCCGTGCTCTGCGCCGCGGGTTACACCGAGCTCATTACCTTCGGCGACCTCACGACGCGGACCCTGATGGATACGCAGACAGGGGTGACGCAGCAGCCGGGCGGCCAGGCTGACCTCATTCAGTTGCTCGCGCCGACGTTGATGCTGCTCGCAGGTGCGCTCCTGCTGCAGCGGGTGATGCCCTGGCTCTTGCGCTTGGGCGCCTGGCTGACCGCGCGCGGACGCGGCGCGACCGGCATGCTCGCCTTCGCTCAGGTGTCGCGCGCGTCAGGAACCTTTAGCCGCCTGACGTTGCTGCTGACGCTGGCGGTTGGCCTGGGCCTCTTCGCGCTGACGTTCCAGACGACGATCACACGCGGCGCGCATGACAACGCCTACTATCTGACCGGAGCGGACGAGCGCGTCTCGATCAAGCCACAGAGCGAGGGCACACAGTCAACGCTGGGCTACTCGGCGCAGTTCGCCAGGATGCCAGGGGTCGAGAGCGTGACAGCCATGTATCGGGGAATCGCTCTGACCCTGCCCAACCAGGGTGGGCAGAATGTGAATGTGCTTGGCGTGGACCCGGACACCTTCGCGCAGACCGCCACCTGGCGCAGCGATTACGCCAGCCAATCGCTGGCCGCGCTGACAGGCTTCATCGCGCGCGGGCCGCATGGCTCCTCGATGGGGCTGCCGAATGCGCCGATGGTCGCGCTCGTTGACCAGACCTTCGCCAACAACTTCGCATTGCAGGTCGGCTCACGCTTCCAGCTTTCGCCACAGGAGGCTGGCCAGTCGAATACCTCAACCAGCGCCTACTTTGTCGTCGGCGCCATCGTGAACGACTTCCCATCGCTCTACGACGAGTTTGGCACGGGCTACATCGTCGTTGACCTCAATGACTACCTCGGCGCGCTGGCGAACCCCAATGTGGCCTCCTATTCGATCAACGGGCCGAATGACTTCCTGCTGCGCACGACCGCTGATCCCATCGCCGCGGCCCAGCGAGCGAAGGCGCTCACCAATCCCGATTTCTTTGTGCAGCAGGTCTACGATGCGCGGGCGCTGACCGCGACCTATCGCGCTGACCCTGTAGCGGCAGGGATGAGCGGCCTGTTGCTGCTCGGCGCGTGGATTGCGGCGCTGTTGGCGCTGGTCGGCGTCATCACACAGGCCGCCATCGCGGCGCGACGACGCCAGACACAATTCGCCATTCTGCGCACACTGGGCCTGAGTGGTGGCGCGCTCATCCGCATGCTGCTGACCGAGCAGGCGCTGGTCTACACACTGGGCGCGCTGGGTGGCGTCGCTATTGGCGCGTTGCTCGCGGGGGCCAGCCTGCCCTTCCTCGGCTTCACGACTTCGACCTACACGCCGCCGGTGCTGGGGACGCCGCCCAGCCAGCTGGCCATCAATCTCAACGGCTCGCTGCTCTTCCTGGCGACGCTGCTGGTGATCTTCTTCCTGGCGTTGGTCGTTGCGGGAGTGGTCGCGCGAAGAACGGGATTGGGCCGGGCGCTACGCGTCGGCGAAGATTGACACCACCTCAGCCGTTACCTCAGCCATCACTTCAGCTAGTATCTCGGCAAGAGTGCGCAACGAGGCGCTGCTGGCCTGGGACGGTGTGTTACGGCATAGCGCTTGCATATAGATTATGCGAACGGGCCAGTTTCCGTTGAAAGGAGCGCATACGTGACGACTGGAGAACCCTACTACGAGTCCCAGGGATCCACAGACCTCCCGCCGTATGGTCAGGATGACACAAACCAGGGCGGTTCTGCGACCCAACAAGTTGCCGATAAGGCGAAGCAGGGCGCCGAGCAGGTGAAACAGACGGCCAGCGCAGTGACTGATCAGGCGAAGCAGAAGACGCTGTCGCAAGCGGCGGCGCAGAAGGATCAGGCGGCGCAAAGCTTAAACACCGTGAGCGACGCCGTCAATCAGGCGGCGCAGCAGCTGCGGCAGAACAACCAGGCGCCAATCGCGCAGGTCGCCGAGACAGCGGCCGCAGGTATCGGCCAGTTAGCGGATCACCTGCGCAATCGCAACGTCAACGATCTGATCGGTGAGGTCGAGGACTTCGCTAGTAACCAGCCTGCATTGTTCCTGGGTGGCGCGTTCCTGCTCGGCGTGATCGGCGCGCGCTTCCTGAAGAGCTCGCGCGCGGGCATGAGTCAACCCAACTCACGTCAGTGGCGTGGCGGACCATCCGGCTACACGAGCCAGACGGGCTACGGCGCTCGCTACTATGGCGACCAGTACTATGGCGCGACGAATTATCCGAGCCCTCCGGGCAGGGGCGCGAATGTGAACACCGGTGGCCTCGCCTATGGACGCAATCTACCGACCAATGGCAGTCCAGAGGCGCAAGCGACGGCGCGCCGCGTGAACGGGACCTATGAAACCCACCCAACCGATGAGGACATCATCGCTGGGGAGACTCCGCGCTAGACAACGCTCGCGCGTGGACGCAGCTTGCTCGCGCAGGCGAGTCCGCGCGCTCATGGGATGGGAATGGAGTCGTAACCATGCAAGCGAGACAGGATGATCGCTCGCTCGGAGAGTTGTTCTCGGACCTCACGCGCGAGATGAGTACGCTGGTGCGCCAGGAGGTTGCGCTGGCGAAGACCGAGATGACCGAGAAGGCGAGCGCGCTCGGCAAGAACGCCGCCGTGCTGGTGGTCGGGGGAGCGCTGCTATACGCCGCGTTTCTCGCGCTGGTCGCAACCGCGATCATCGCGCTTGCCAATGCGATGCCGTGGTGGCTGGCGGCCCTGATCGTGACGATCATCGTCGCGATCGTCGGCGGCGTGATGGCGTGGATGGGCGTCGAGAACCTCAAGAAGACGCAGCTGGCGCCGACGAAGACGGTGGAAACCATCAAGGAGGACGCGACATGGATCAAACAACAGGCGACATGAGGCCGTCTGACCCCTATTCTGACCCCTATATCGAGCCGATACCTGATGTGAACGCCGGTGCGACGTACGACGAGCAGGTCGCGGCGGGTGACAACGTCACCTATGCTGAGCTAACGGAGCGCGGACCATCTGGTGGCGTCACGAGCGATGAATCTTCGGATGACATTCGCGAGGATATCGAGCAGACGCGCGCCAATATGGGCGACACGATCGACTCCATCCAGGAGCGACTCAGCCCGGAGCGGCTAACGCAGCAAGCCAAGGACGTCGTTCACGACGCGACGATAGGAAGGGTCGAACAGACGATGAATGATATGACCGATTCAGCGCGGGAGGGCGGCTATACCCTGCTGGACACTATCCGGCAAAACCCGATCCCCGCCGCGTTGGCCGGTATTGGTGTGGGTTGGCTTGTCATGAAGGTCAGGGAGAACGCCGAGCAGCGTTCCTGGAACCGCAACTGGAACCGCGATGGACGCTATCAGCGCGGCTACCAGCCCGGCTTCCAGCGGCAGTATGACCCAGCGCGCCAATATGGGCAATATGGGCAATATCAGCAGAGCTACTCATATCAGGGAAGCCAGCAGAGCGACCAGTCACTGACTGACAAGGCGCAGGACAAGATGGGCCAGGTCGCCAATAAAGCGCAAGACAGGATGAGCCAGGTCGGCGACAAAGCGCAGGATATGGGTGGACAGCTCCAGGATCAGGCGCAACAGGTCGCGAGCCAGGCGCAATATCAGGCCTATCGCGCCAGGAACTGGTTCGAGCGCACGATGGACGAGAATCCGCTCGCGATCGGTCTGGTAGCCGTCGCGGCGGGAGCTCTGGCGGGCATGGCTGTGCCTGAGACAGACCAGGAACGCCAGTGGATGGGTCCCGCGCGTGACCAGTTGGTCGAGAAGGCGCAGGACGTCGCACAGACAACCGCGGACAAGGCGCAGACTGTGGCCCAGCAGGCCACCGATGCCGCCAAGGATGCCGCCAAGGACGAGGCGAAGAATCAGAACCTGATCCACTAGCCCTGATCTACAGACAGATAGACAGAGGCGCCGCCTGGCCAATCGGCTGTGGCGGCGCCTCTGTCTATTCGTCTACGCGTCTGAACGCGCGCTAGATGTCGAGATTCTTGACGCTGTGGGCGTGCGACTCGATGAAGCGCTTGCGCGGCATCACTTCGTCACCCATCAGCATCGAGAAGGTCTCGTCGGCCTTGATGGCATCATCGATCGTCACCTGGAGCAGTGTGCGTGACGCCGGGTTCATCGTCGTCTCCCACAGCTCCTCTGGATCCATCTCGCCGAGACCCTTATAGCGATTGACCGCGGCGTTCTTGCCTGGGCCGAGCCGCGCCAGGAACTCATCGCGCTCCTGATCGCTGTAGACGTAGTGGCGCTGCTTGCCGACCTGGATGCGGTAGAGCGGCGGCTGCGCGATGTAGAGATGCCCCTTGGTGATGAGCGGCTCCATGTGGCGGAAGAAGAACGTCAGCAGCAGGGTGCGGATGTGACTGCCGTCCACGTCGGCGTCGGTCATCAGGATGATGCGCCAGTAGCGCAGCTTTTCGGTGCTGAACGTATCACCGATGCTCGTGCCGAGCGCGGTGATGATGTTCTTGATCTCCTCGCTGGAGAGCATGCGGTCGAGCCGGGCGCGCTCCACGTTGAGGATCTTACCGCGTAGCGGCAGGATCGCCTGGAAATGGCGGTCACGTCCCTGCTTGGCTGAGCCACCAGCCGAATCACCCTCGACCAGATACACCTCAGAACGCTGCGGCGACCGCTCGGAGCAGTCAGCCAGCTTGCCAGGCAAGGTCGAGTCGAGCGCATCCTTCCGTCGCACCAGCTCACGGGCGCGGCGGGCCGCGTCACGGGCGCGTGCGGCGTTCAGGCACTTCTCGATGATGCGCTTGGCCTCGGATGGCGTCTCCTCCAGATACTTCGCCAGCATCTCGGTGACGACCATCTCGGTCTGTGTGCGCACTTCGGCGTTGTTCAGCTTGCCCTTCGTCTGCCCTTCGAACTGCGCCTCAGGCAGCTTCACGCTGATCGCCGCTGTCAGACCCTCACGCACGTCGTCGCCGCTGAGGTTGGTGTCAGATTCCTTGAGCAGATTGGCCTTGCGCCCGTACTCGTTGAGCGTGCGGGTCAGCGCCGCACGGAAGCCGGTCACGTGCGAACCGCCGTCAACGGTGTTGACACCATTCGCGAACGAGTAGACCGTCTCGCTGTAGTTGTCGTTGTACTGGAGGGCGACCTCGACGATGCTCTTGTCAACCTTGCGCTCAACATAAGCCGGGCGCGCCATCAGCACGTTGCGATTCTTGTTCAGATGGCGTACGAAGGAGCGCAGCCCACCGTCGAAGTAGAAGGTCGCCTCCTGCTCACGGTCGGGGCGCTCGTCAATGATCTTGATCGTCACTTCGCGGTTCAGGTAGGCCATCTCACGCAGACGCTCGGCGAGTGTTTCGAACTGGAAGTCGCCCGTCTCCATGATGCTCAGGTCAGGCAGGAATGTCGTCTTCGTGCCCGTGCCAGTCGCGGAGCCAATCGACTTGACCGGCGCCTTTGGTGTCCCGCCGCGATATTCCTGCACGTAGAGCTTATTGTTGCGGCGCACCTCAACCCGGCAGAACGCGGAGAGCGCGTTCACCGCCGAGACGCCGACGCCGTGCAGCCCGCTGGAGCCCTGCTTGTAGCCATCGCCACCAAACTTGCCGCCAGCGTGCAACGTCGTCATGACGATTTCGAGGGTAGACTTGCTCGGCTGCTTGGGATGCGGCTCGACGGGGATGCCACGGCCATTGTCGTCAACGGTGATCGAGCCATCGGGATTGATCGTGACGATGATGCGATCACAGACGCCAGCCATCGCTTCGTCTATGCTGTTGTCGACGACCTCATACACGAGATGGTGCAGCCCACGAATGTCCGTGCTGCCAATATACATACCGGGGCGTTTCCGCACCGGTTCGAGACCCTCCAGGATCTCGATATCCTTTGCGGTATACTCCGATGCTTTCGATACTGTCGCCATAGCGTGTATGCTGCCCTCCTCGACAACGTCATGTACCCACAACACGCTGCCGGTTAATCCTAGAATCCCTACTTATAATAGCACATTTTGACCCTCTTTGCAGGCCAGTAGGACCCGCTGAGGCCAGAAAGAATGCGGCTCCACGCCTCATCGCTCGCTTGCGGCGCAGCGCATCGATGACGGAGGTGTGAGATATGCGCGCGAAGGGCTTGTGATTAGGTATGCGGCGAGCGCGGCTGTGTCAGTTGGTTGGCGTAGGGGCCTTGGTTTGCCCTGTCTGGCGGATGGACGAGATGACCCAGGATTGCTGCTGTTGCGTCAGTTTCACTTGATAGACCTGCGCCACCGAGCTATCCGCCAGACGCACGATATCGACCGTCACCGTCGCGGTTGAGCCGCTGGTCGTCGTGGAGACGATCGCGTAGGACTGCACACCCCCGGAAATCAGGTCGGTCGCGCGCATCGTCTGCTCAAACTTCGTCTCGCTGAGTGAGCTTTGCGCCTGGCTGGAGAACTTACTATACGCGGTTGCGTAGTCTTGCTGATGGACAGCGGCGTAGAAGTTCTCGACGGTGGTCGTCGGCGTATTGAGCTGGCTTTGTACCCAGACGCCGCTCACGATGACCACTGCGGCGATTGCGGCGATGAGGAGCAAACCCAGGCCAGCGATGCTCGTGATGATGACCGTGTTCAGGGTTGATCGCCGTGCGCCACGCGCCGCGGGCGCTGGAAAACGGCTGCCTGAGGCCGAGAGATCTCGCAGGCGCTGGCTAACGTCCGCACGCTCACCAAGCTCCTGGCGGCGCTGCTCGATGCGTGTCGCCAATTCTACGCGCCGTTGTGCATCTGGCATGGCGGCCCTGCTTTCTGTCTCATCTGGCGATAGGTCGCATTCGCTCGTTCGCCCGCTAAGGCGCTCGCACTGGCATTCAGTATAGAGAAGGCCGTGTCAACCCGCAATTCGCCTAGTACCGACAGCCATGCGCAAAGGACTCCCACCAGCTCTACAGACGAACAACTATGCCCGCGCAGCGCAACGCTCCACCCACCAGAGCGCCCATGTCCGCGCCATTCCTCCTTTCCATACAATACTTCCGCGCGGCGCCTCATGGGACGGAAGCCCCACCCGCTCACCTCGTATACTGAGTGGACGTGGCTTTTGCCGCAGGTAGCTGGCTGGCCGCGAGTATGAATACGACGAGAGAGGAGTGAAAAGCGACGATATGGACTCGCCTGAGACGCTGACCGAGCGCATCCGCGAGCGCGCCTACGCCCTCGGCTTCGACCTCGTGCGCGTGACGAGCGCCGAGCCACTGCCGCGCGCGGAGGAGTCGCTCAAGACACGCATCGCGGCGGGCTTCTTCGAGGGGATGGACTGGCTGACCGCTGAGCGCGCTGAGGTGTCGAGCGACCCAACAGCGCTGCTTCCGTCGGCGCGCTCGGTGGTGGCGCTCGGCGTCTTTTACCTGACCGATGCGCCGCGTGACCTCAGCACGCCAGGTGAGCCACACGGGCGCGTCTCGGCCTATGCGTGGGGTGATGACTATCACGAGGTCATCCGCCGCAAGCTCGACACGCTGGCGGCCTTCGTACGTGAGCTGGCGCCACCTGGCGACGAGAAGAGCATCGTCTTCTGCGACACGGGGCGAATGGTTGACCGCGCGGTGGCCGAGCGCGCCGGGCTGGGCTGGTATGGCAAGAATACCAACATCCTGACAAAGGGCTGGGGGTCGTGGGTGTTTCTGGCGGAGCTTGTCACCGGCCTCGACCTTGCGCCAGACGCGCCGCTGGCAGCCAACTGCGGCCAGTGTGAGGTCTGCCTGCATGCTTGCCCCACCAACGCCTTCGTCGCACCCTACGTGCTGGATGCGCGCCGCTGCATCTCGTATCTCACCATCGAGCATCGCGGCGCCATCCCGCTGGAGCTGCGACCGCTGATCGGCGCGCACATCTTCGGCTGCGACATCTGCCAGCAGGTCTGCCCCGTGAATCTGGTCGCCGAGCGGCGACTGCGCGCGAGCGGGCGACTCGGCGCAGGTGACCGGCTGGAGTTTCGCCCGCGTCCGCTCGTGGGGTCGAGCCCCGAGCTGATTCCTCTGCTGAAGCTGGATGATGCGGGGTTTCGCCAACGCTTTAGCCACAGCCCGATCAAGCGGACGAAGCGGCGGGGCCTGCTGCGGAACGTCTGCGTGGCGCTGGGCAACATTGGCGATCCCGTCGCTATCCCGGCGCTGATCGAGGCGCTAAGCGACGTCGAGCCATTGGTGCGCGGGCATGCCGCCTGGGCGCTGGGACGTCTCGGCGGACCAGAGGCGCGCGCCGCTCTCACCCACACGCTCGCGCACGACCCTGAGCCATCAGTGCAGGCCGAGGCGCGCTATGCGCTGGAGACGATAGAGCGCTAGCCGCGTATCGTCCGGTTCGCCCTTCCACACGAATTCACCGATGACAGGCGTTTCCAGCGTAGTAGCCAAGGCGCAAGATGCGTGCGAAGTCAGTGACTATGCGGTTTCTGATCATTTTCGGGAGGCGCCGAAAATGATCAGATTGGGGAAGGCGGCCTGGATGAGGAGCAGGGCGAGGGAGAGTCAGTCTGGAACGCGCTGGAACGCGCCCCGCCAGGGTCAATCGCCTGTCAACCCTCCCGTCACCTCCCGTCAGCCTTCTGGCCGCCTGAGCGCCACGACGCGCCCACCAGCGCAGCCGCGCGAGCGCCTGTCGCCGCGCCGGTTCGGATGGCGCGTCTTCGACGGCGCGGGCCCACGCCTCGCCGCCGGTCAAGGTCGTGCGCAGGTAGGCC
>DASQSS010000297.1:0-11874 GCA_035642255.1 Ktedonobacterales bacterium
CTGTGGCCCTTGAGAGGTAGTACGCTACCCGTTTGCTGCCTCCTCTCATCGCGCGTCCATCGCGCGTCCATCGCGCGTCGTCGTCTTTCCTGGTTGGCGACCCTGTGTGAGTCATGACTGACCAGTACTGCCTGGTGGCGCAAAATGTCAGGTCGCGTCCTGCATCCTGCGCCGGTTCGTCCAGTCAGCGGCCGCTAGATGTCGCTGCCTTTCAGGTGAGTCTCTCATGCGATCAACGGCTGTCGAACAACGGCTGTCGTGTGAGACGCTTCAGTAGGAATGGGAAGCTGGATGGTCGCCGTTGTTCCTACTCCTGGCGCGCTCTCAATGGTAATGTCGCCACCGTGCTGCTCGGCGATCCAGCGGGCGATCGCCAGACCTAACCCTGTGCCGCCGGGATCGCGCCTGCGCGCTGGGTCCGCCCGATAGAAGCGCTCGAAGACATGGGGCAGCGCCTCCGCCGGAATGCCCACACCGGTATCGCGCACGATGATTTCAGCGCAGACTGCGCTGGCAGCCTGGGACATGTCGGACCCACTCGCGCGATGCCGCAGTCCGAGCGTCACGCGTCCGCCTTTGGGCGTGTACTTCAGCGCGTTATCCACCAGGATCAACACCAGTTGCTTCAGGCGGTCTTCGTCGCCCATGATCACCACCGGCTCAAATTCTTCCAGCGCCAGCTCCTGGCCATGGGCCAGTTTACGCGCCGTCTGGAACACCTCGAGCGCGAGCGCGTCGAGCTCCACGGGCTGACGCCGCAATGCGACCCCGGCGTCGGCGCGCGCAAGCGCTAACAGGTCCGCGACCAGCCGCGCCATGCGTCCTGCCTCACGATCTGCTTCGCCCAGCGCCTCCGCACGCGCGTCTGCGTCTAGCTCCGGGTGGCGGCTCACCAGGTCGAGGTTGGCCTGGAGCGCGGTCAGCGGCGCGCGCAACTCGTGTGAGGCATCGCTCACAAAGCGCTGCTGAGCGGTCGCCGCGAGGTGCAGGCTCGACAGCATCTCATTGAACGTTGTGGCAAGTCGCCCGATCTCATCCCCAGCGCCTGTGGTAGTGATGCGCTGGGACAGGTCCCGCGACTCGGCGATCGCATGCGCTGTGTCGGTGAGGCGTCCCACGGTGCGGAGCGCGCTCCGTACGACAAGGCAGCTCCCCAGCAGCATGATGATCAGGCTCGTCACGGAGATGATCGCTAACATCTGCGCCAGGCGCGCCAGTCCCGCATCCACCTGCGCCAGTGAGGTCAAGCCTTCCACATAGCCTGTGACCTGCCCCGTGGCGACAATGGGAGCCACATAGACGCGCCAGCGTCCCTCTGGCGTTGTGAGCGTACTAAACGCGCTGTTCGGCGCGGCAGCCAAAGGCTGTATCATAGGAACGAGCGCCGCGATCGCGGGGTACGCAGGGCCGCCGGGATGCGCGAGCGCGCTGAGTGGGTTCACTGGCGGCGCGAGGCGGTTGCCCTCTGGCGCTGACAGCAGACGCCCGCTTGCGTCATAGCGTCGCAGGAAGATCTGAAACCCGCCGCCCCCTTGCATGAGTCTCACGTCGCCGCCAGCCACCATCTGCGCCTGGTGACCTGTCGTAATGATCAGCGCCCGATCCAGGTCATCGTAGAGGCCGCGCGCATGCGCCGCGTAGGTGATGGTCGTGACCATGAGCAAGGTAAGGGCGCTGAGCGCGCCATACCAGAGCACCAGTCGCAGGCGTAACGTCATGGCGGGTCACTCCTCGCGCAAGACATAGCCCACGTTGCGCAGGGTGTAGAGCAGTCGTGGCTCGCCCTCGACTTCGAGCTTCTGGCGCAACTGCTTGATATAGACTTCGACCACGTTGCCGTTGCCGCCAAAATCATAGCCCCAGATACGCTCCAGCAACTGCTCCTTCGAGAGCACCTGCCGAGGATGCTGGAGGAAAGCGACCAGCACGCGGAACTCCAGCGCAGTCAAGGTGATTTGTCGCTCACCTCGCCGCACCTCGTGGGTCTCCAGGTCAGCGGAGAGATCGGCGAAACGGAGGAGATGCGGCTGATCTGTACGCTGCCGCCGCAATTGCGCGCGCACACGCGCCAGCAGCACCTCGAAGGTAAACGGCTTGATGACGTAGTCGTCCGCGCCTGCATCGAGTCCGCGCACCTGGTCGGCTGGGGCGTCTCTGGCCGTGAGCAGCACGACGGGCGCCCGCTCCTCAGCCGCGCGCAGTCGTTCGAGTACGCTCAGGCCATCGAGGCCGGGCATCATCACATCCAAAATGACCAGGTCTGGCGCCTGCTCACGGATGAGTTCGAGGCCACGCTCGCCATCCTCAGCGGTGGAGACTACAAACCCCTCTAGAGTGAGGCCACGGCGGAGCACACTCGTGACCGCCTGGTCGTCGTCTATCACGACAATGTGTTCCATCGTCTGCCTCCATTCAGTACATCGCTTACTCGAGCGGTTCGGGAGTTGACAGCGCGAACGGCGCGTTCTCGCGCATGAACCATGCCACGCTGTGCAGTTGGTCTACCTCTCACAGCGCATGCACACTATGCGCCTTCCACTTAACAGACGTGTCACGACACATCACACAGGCATCACAAATCGTTCACAGCGCGCCACACGTTACGCCACTTCAGCCAAGCCTCAGGTTTCCATCAGTTTGCGCTCAGGTCTCGCCACTAGCTTGACTCATAGCGAGTTCACCCAGGCCCTGAATGCGCGGTGTTCAGGCCCACGGATGGCGCTCGCGGCGCCGCGAATCAGCCTGATCAGCGGCTGGACTTTCAGTGAAGCAGAGTTCAGGAGGTGTCGCTATGGCGACATCAGCGCAACCGAGCGAACGGGACAGCTTCCCGACACGCGTCGCGGAACATGGGCGTGTCAAAGCGATCTTGGAGTCGTTCGCCTATTCTGGCCCCTATCACGACATGTTCGGGAAATCTGTCCCCTACTATGCCGAGTCCTACTGGTACGCGATGGGTGGGGTCACGTTCCTGATGTTTGTCTTCCTCGTCGGCAGCGGGATTCTGCTGGCCTGGCTGGGACCATTCTGGTGGCTAACCAACCCGATCGGCCAGTTCTTGAAGTCGTTCCACTACTGGAGCGCGCAGGGCTTCTTCTTCTTTGCCATTCTGCATGCGATTCGCGTCTGGGCGACTGGCTCTTTCCGTGGGCGTCGCATCCTCAACTGGTGGATTGGCCTGGCGATCTTCATGATCGCCATGGGCGAGAACCTGTTTGGGCTGCTCTCTCGTGGCGACTGGGAATCGCAGTTCGTCTCGATGCATTCGGACGACATGCTCTTTACCCAGCCGTTCTTCTTGCACCTGTTCAGCCCGGCCAATTTCACGGCGGATATGACGATCCACATCGCCCTGATCCCCGCGATACTGGTAGGGCTGATCTTTGCCCACATCGTACTGGTGCGCATTCAAGGCATGGCCCGACCGCTCTCGGTGGATGCCACAACAGAGACCCGGAAAGTGTGAGGAGCGCCATCATGTCCAATCTGTCTGATCTCACTTCCAGCGCAAGCGCCCGTCGTGGAGACAGTCCACCTGAACGTCCGGTGCGGCATGTCTTCTGGAAGTATCCCATCGTCGCCGCCGTTATGCTGGTGGTCGTCATACTGCTCGCCGCGCTGGTTGGCTCGCCCAACTGGCCGCGCGACACGATCGCCAGCGTTACGCAGAAAGACCCGGGCGGCGCTATCCTGGCCTTCACCCAGGAGCTCGATGGCACAGCAGCCTCTACGACGAACGCGCAGGAATTCGGCATGAGTGATCCTGCGCAGGTCTTCGTCATCGGCCCGCTGACGCAGGCGGCTCCACTGCTGGGCCAGCCTGTCGATACTGCGCTGACGACTTACACCAACGCGTCAGCGGACCAGCGCCTCGCCTGGGCGAGCGCCTATGACAAGGCGCTGGGAACGATCACTCCGATGACGAGTGGCGGCGACAATATGGGCATCGCCAGCCCCGATTACCAGAAGGTGGGGACACTCACAGGCGACTTTGGCCCAGTGCCAACGTTAACACAGGCGGAGCTCAAGCTCGCCCAAACTGGGGACCTTGAGCAATACCTGCTGTCTGTTGATCCAGGTCACTCGTTCCACCTTGTCAACATCTGGCTCTACGATCATCCCGCGATGCTCAACACCGCCGTCGCCAATGGGCTGACCGATGACCAGTGGGGCATGGTGAAAGAGCGAGGTTTCGCTGTCGGGCCATGGTATCTGTTCCTGCCCGCAGTGATTCACGTCAAACTGCCGAACGGCGCAGATGGAGCCGGATTCGTCATCGACAACCTGCTGCTAGCAGCATTCTTCCTCTTTGCCGTGCCGCTTCTTCCCGGTTTGCGCAGCCTGCCGAAGTACCTCAAGCTCTATCGCTTCATCTACCGTTATCCGCGGCGCGGTGAGCTGGAGTCGGCTGAACTGGCACCCTGGCCCGGCGGCTACCACAACCGCCCTTATACAGAAGTTGACGTAGAACCGACATCCACGCAGGAAGGCGCAGTGGGCGCGTTCGCGCCTGGCGCTTCAGCGATACCCGCAGGTGGGCTACTCGGAGAGGTGGCGCCATGAACACCAGGATACAAAGGGCGACGTCCACACCGACGGCGCCAGAGCAGACGTCTGAGTCGCGCCATCCCATCGCCGAGTGGGCGCTGCTTGTGGTGGCGGCGGTGGTAGGCGTCTACAGCATGGGCGCTGGACTGGGAAGCCTCTATGGCGAATCCGGCAATCCTTGGTGGCTCGTGGTGACGGCTGCGGCGCTGATCATTCTGAGCATGCAGATGGGGAGGGTGCATGACCTCTGGCCGCATCGCCCGAAGCGCGAGCGGGCGGCCGTCGCTCCAACCACCTTGCCCTCGAGTGCGGCGCCAGACACCGCAGAAGGAGCACAACCATGAACCGCATTCATCGTGACGCCTACACCGTCCTGTTGGGCATCGCGCTCCTGGCGGGCGCCATCGCGCTCATGCTGACGATCGTGAATCCGATGCGCTAGAGTCATCGGCTGGCAGCGTCGGGTCGCACGGGCTAGCAATTGGCGCCTCGTGCGACCTGGCGCGCGGTCGAACAGGAGGTCATGTGGTAAGCGGAATCTTCTTCGGCGGCTCGCTCATCGCCGCTGTCATTGCGGGCGCCATCGCGCTCTTTGCGCCCTGCTGCATCTCCTTCATGCTCCCAGCGTATCTTGCCAACGCCTTTCAAAATCGACGCATGCTGGTGGCGATGACGTTCCTGTTTGCGGCAGGGGTCGCGACGATCATCCTGCCAATCGCGCTGGGCGCCTCGCTGCTGCGTCAGGTCTTCGCGGTGGGACACCCAGTGATCTACGTGGCTGGCGGGATTCTCCTGCTGGGGCTAGCGACGTATACACTGCTCGGTGGCCAGATCCATCTGCCCACGCCGGGCGGGCACAAGAGTGGTAATCGCGCTGGTCCCTTCAGTGTCTACACACTGGGCGTCTTCTCGGGCATCACCAGTTCCTGCTGCGCGCCCGTGCTGGCGGGAGTCATCGCACTGTCGAGCGCAGCGCCCTCGTTCGCGGTCGCGCTCGGGCTCGGCGTCGCGTATGTCTTTGGCATGGTCGCGCCGCTCTTTGGCATCTCGCTGCTCTGGGAGCGCTATGACTGGCGCTCGAACCGGCTGCTGCGCCGACGGACCTTCACCTACCAGATTGGCGGCGTGCGCCGCACGCTCAGCGGAACCCAACTGGCGAGCGGTCTGCTGCTCGCGGCGCTAGGCCCAGTGATGATCTGGGTGGGCCTCACCTACTCGTCAATGGCGCGACTGGCGGGCTGGCAACTCACGATGGATCTGTGGCTGCAGAAAGTGGGGAGCAACCTCACTGACGCGCTGAGCTGGCTGCCAAACTGGCTGGGTATTGTCCTGGTGGCGCTGGCGTTGATAGTGCTTGCGCGACGCGCGTTGCGGCAGATCGAACCAGCGACGCCACCTGACACGATGCCAGAAAGCACACCCCCACATGACACGCCGAGCGCGAGCACCGAAGAAGTCATATCATCATCCCCCGCTCAAGGAGGCCACTTGTGAGTCGTCAAAAATCTCGGGCGTCGCGCGCCTCACGCAGCGCACAACGTCAACGTCTCCCACTCGAACGCGCGCAGGGCGCCACAACACCCGAGCCTGTCACGGCGGACGCGCTTCATCCGGCTGCGACCATGCGGACAGCGCCTCCACGCGCCGCCACACGTCCAGCCACGCTGCCCCAGCGGCGCACGTCCCCCGCCTACCGCCACACATGGCGTCCAGGAAAGCTTGTACTGACGTTGGTGGGCGCGGTCGTTGTGCTGGCCGTCGTCTACCTGTTTAGCAATGCCAGTCGTTTCTCGCTCGGCAGCGCGAGCGCTGGCCAGGCGCAATACGCCGTCGGCAGCCCTGGTGTCGGCGCCGTGGCGCCCGGCTTCACTCTTCCCTCCACCACGGGCGGGACGGTCAGTTTGAGTGGCTTGCGGGGCAAGACGGTGCTGCTCTATTTCCAGGAGGGTATCGGCTGCGAAGGCTGCTGGACGCAATTGAAAGATATTCAGACCGACATGAGTCCGTTTCGCGGCCTTGGCATTGACGCGGTCGTGACCGTCACGACCAATCCACTCGACGCGCTCAAGCAAAAGGTCACAGATGAGGGCATTTCGCTCCCCGTGTTAGCGGATACCAGTACCAACGTCTCGCGCGCGTATGGCGCGATGGCCTATGGCATGATGGCGGGCGCGGCGGATGGTCATACCTTCATTCTCGTTGGGCCAGATGGGCGCATCCGCTGGCGCGCTGACTACGGCGGGCCGCCAAACTACACGATGTACGTGCCACTGTCGCAATTGATCGCCGACCTGCGAAAAGGAGAGCGCAATGGATAGGTCGATGAATGATTCCACGTCGGGCGCGCTTCCTGAGGCGACGCTCCTTCACGTGACGCTGCTGACGCAGGCGCAGTG
Source organism: Ktedonobacterales bacterium (assembly GCA_035642255.1). Taxonomy (GTDB): domain Bacteria; phylum Chloroflexota; class Ktedonobacteria; order Ktedonobacterales; family JADMIN01; genus JAKAIY01. The sequence goes on from DASQSS010000297.1 coordinate 6,945, forward strand.
CGGCTTCTGTGAACAGGCGCAGGAGACGCTGGAGCGGCTGGCGCGCGAGGTTCCACTGACGCTCACGTATGTCAATCTCGCCAGCGTCGAGGGACACCAGTTGGCGCTCAGGTATGGAGTCATTTTTGCGCCAGGTGTACTGCTTGATGGCGCGTTCTTCTCGTATGGCCGTCTGTCCGAGCGCAAGCTCCGGCGCGCGTTGGTCGCGCGCCTGGAGGCGCGGCGTCTGGCGTCCAGCCAGTAATCTGTGTAGAGCGTTCTGGGAGAATCTCGTGATGGCTGAACTGCGCGCGGCTGCCCATCCGTTCACGGAGGCGATCGCTGCTTGCGCGGACACCCTGGCGCGTCGCTGGCTCCTGCTCGTCAATCTCACACTGGGGCTGGTCGTCAGTGGCGCCGTCATTACGCCATTGCTCTATGCGCTGGGCGTCCAGCCGCTGGGAAGCGCCCTATTTGCGGCATACCGCGTCATCTGCGGGCAGGTTCCCTCGCACAGCTACTATTTGTTGGGCTACCAGTTCGCGCTCTGCGCGCGTAACCTGGCGATCTATGGCTCACTGTTCGTGGGGTCGCTGCTCTTCCGCGCTGTGCGCGGGCGACTGCATGCGCTCACCTGGCCGCTCTGGCTCCTGACGATGGCGCCGATGGCGCTGGATGGCTTCACCCAGCTCTTTGGCTTGCGTGAGAGCAATTGGGAGCTGCGCACCCTGACGGGCGTGATCTTTGGCCTGGGCGTGTGCTGGTTCCTGCTGCCGCAGATCGAGCCGCCGCCAGCGCGCAACGGCGCGGCTAGGGCAGCGGCTGACGCCTCGACAGCGGCGCTATACTGATGAGTGGGAGGACACGATCATCATGCGGGCGCCTGACGCGTATGGGCAAAGAACAGGCCGGCGCCATACCCTGTCGCAGGCGCCGATAACGCTCTTCAGCGCCTTGGTCCTCCTAATTCTCGCTGGCTGTGGGGGCCCGGCTAGCGCTTGGCTCGCATATCCTCCTGTGGGCGCGCCGGATACGATCATCCTCAGTTTGGCGCCTGACCCAGCGCGCGCCGGTTGGCTCTTTGCGGGGAGCAGCCAGGGTGACATCTACCACTTTTCTGCGACAGCCGAGCGTCTCCCCGCGCCTCTTTCCAAGCTGCCGACCTCGGGCGCGATTGACACGCTGCTCTCCGACCCAACGACCCCCAAGGCCTTGTTTGCTTCCGGCACGGCAGGCGTCTTCTTGAGCCTCGATAGCGGAGCGCACTGGCTCCGACGTGACCATGGACTGCCCCCGTCGGACTCGGCGCTGTCGCTCGTCTGGAGCAGCGATGGCCGCACACTGTTGGCTGGGACGGGCGCGCATGGCGTCTTTCGGAGCGATGACGAGGGGGCGACCTGGACCGCGGCGAGCGATGGCCTCCCCGAGGGCGCCGATGTCTATACGCTCTACCGCGCGCCAGGCGCGACGATCATCTTCGCCTCAGTGCTCGAAGTGGGTCTGTTCGCCTCGCTGGACAATGGCGCGCACTGGGCGGTCTGGCCAGCGATTCTCGACGCGCAGGAAATCTTCGCCGTCCGTGGGGGAACGCGGCCACAGACACAGAATAGCCCCACCACGCTCTATGTCGGCACGAGTCATGGTCTCTTCGTCAGCGTAGATGGGGGCCAGATCTGGACGCAGCAGGGCTATGGCCACGGGTTGCCCAGTGGTCGTGTGGTCTCTCTCGCTGCTGATACGCAAGCGCCAGGCACGCTATACGCTGGCACCGATCAGCAGGTATATCGCTCAACCGATGGCGGGGTGAACTGGAGCGCGCTGGGACCGGGCATTGCGCATCAGGTGGCTGCATTGCTCGTGCTGCATGTGGCAGGGGACCAGCCGGTCGTGTTCGCGGGCGCGGGCAATCTCTATCGGTTCCCCCGCGCGCTGCCCAAGAGTTAGCAAGCCGAAAGATAGCGCACGGCGTCAGAGTCACTCCATCTGCGCGGCACACCAACTCGAAGCGCAGGCGTTTATCATCACCCAAAGCATCAGCCAGGCATCAGGTTCCCTTCATCTATGCCTCAGGCGTGCCGTTCATGCTTATCTGTGGAAGTAGAAAGTACGATCTGCTCTCCCACACCCGGCGAAAGGCAGTGCCGGGTGAGAAGTTGCGAACAAGCAGGAGCGGTACAATGGATACCAACAGAAACAGTCATGCGGCGACAATTACATCCGCCCCAGCAGACGCCCAGCCTCTGCGGCGACAGAGAGGGCAAGCCGATGATGGTAGCGAGTTAGCCTCCCTGATAGTGGAGGCGCCACGGGTTTCACATCAGAGGGGGGCGGAAAGTATGTCCTCACCAACTCCATCCGCGCGATCATCGGCGCAGGTGTCGCCGACGCCACAGGTGAGCGCGGGGCCGATGACGCTCGCGCCGTGGCAGGCCAAAGGCATCGCGGGGCTGCGTATCCTCTTTGGCCTCGTCTGGCTGATCGACGCCTGGTTCAAGTGGCAGCCTGACTTCGTGAACAAGTTCAGCGACTACCTGAATGGCTCGCTCGACGGTCAGCCAGGCTGGGTACAGGCGTGGATCCACTTCTGGATCAACGTCGTCAACGTGGATCCGCATGTCTTCGCGCACCTAGTCGCCATCGGTGAGACCGCCATCGGGGTCGCGCTGATCCTCGGGGTCTTCATGAATCTCACCAACCTGGCGGGTGTCCTGCTCTCACTCGTCATCTGGACGACTGCGGAAGGGTTTGGTGGCCCGTACCAGGCAGGTTCTACCGACATTGGCGCCGCGGTCATCTACGTGCTGGTCTTCGTCGGCCTGTTCCTGAGCATGTCTGGTCTGACCTACGGCCTCGACCGCCGACTGACGCCGAAGTTGGGGCGCTGGGGTCTGCTCGCATCGGGCTTGCCTTCTGGACAACGCGATAGGCAGCGCGACAGCGAGCGGTAAATGGGTTGGCGCCATTGCATGGGGCGCTCTGGCTTCAACAGTATTCACGCCAAGCTTCCCCACGAGTGGTGACGGCCAGAATTGCTTAGCGGGTTCATAGCAGGTTTGCGCGACGGGCATCTCTCTCAACGACGCGGGAGGTGTCCCGTCGCGCTTAGCGCTATGTTCTTCAATCGTATTGCGTCGGCGGCAACTCGGTTTTGCCGGAGAACAGAGTTCATCCGTTGTTTCGCCGCATCAGAGCGCTCAGCGAGGCATTCAGCGAAGCATCAGGAGGCATTCACATCGGATTCAGGAGCATGCGGCACACTCTCCCCAGAGATCGCGATGGGCGACCTCGCAGCGCAGGTAACGGGGACGTGCGAGCAGCCACAACTCGTAGCGGTGCTACATTGGTCGTTCGTTCAGAAGCCTGCTTTGGAGCATAGTGACCGACTCAGAGGGGTTGCCCGCAACGAGGAGCGCGTACGATGCGTCTCACGATTGGTGTGATGGGGTCGGCGAGCCAGGACGCCGATGAGGACACGGTGGCGCGGATGATCCGCCTGGGGCGAGCAATCGCGGAACACGGTTGTGTGCTCATCACGGGTGGTAGCCCAGGACTACCATACGCCGCCGCCCGTGGAGCACAGGCTGCGGGCGGTCTCTCCATAGGCATCTCACCAGGATTGTCTCGCGAGGAGCACGAACACAAGTTCGGATCACCAAGCGACGCCTATGACACGCTGATCTTCACTGGATCTGGACTCATGGGGCGCGAGGTACTCAACATTCACTCCTCCGACATCGTCGTGATCGCTGGCGGTCGGTCTGGCACACTCGGGGAGTTCGCGATCGCTTTCGATGAGGGTAGGCTCATCGGCGTTTTAACGAAAACTGGCGGCATCGCCGACCAAGTGGAGAATCTTGCGCGTCTCTGCCGCAAGGATACCGGGGCAGTCGTTCTCTACGATAATGATCCCGTCCGCCTGGTCAATCGGCTGATTGAGTTTTACACAATGCGACATGCCGCTCATCCAAATTGCTTCTGCGCGCGTGCGCCAGCAACGCGCACCCTATCACCTACCACATCCACCTAGCCACGTGCAGTGCGCCATTTTCGATGGGCTACTCAGTGCAGGCGCGCCCGATATGGCGCTTGCGGAAGTGACGATCACCCCTGACGCACAGCCAGGCATACGCTAGATACGGCAGATACGCATCGAGAGGAAGCGCGCCCATGACATCGTCAACTCCAGTTCAACCTGATGCCTATGGCCGCTAGTCATCATCAACACGGCCATCTTCCTGATCTTCGTCTTCAGCTTCACACATCCACGTACACAGCGCGACTGGCGCAACTTCAGCGTGTTTGCGGCGTTCATTGTGGCGCTGTTCACAGAGATATATGGCTTCCAACTGACGATCTAACTGCTCTCGGGCTGGCGGCAGAGTCGGTATCCCGGCATGGATCTGCTCCCACATAACAACGGGCGCCTGTGGGAGACGCTCTTCGGATGGACAGATGACCCTCACCCCGCGCCGCCACACCTCCTGACCTAACTCTTCATTGGCATCGGCTTCGTGCTGCTGGCGAGCGCCTGGTCAGTTGACGCGTCCGGCGACTGGTCGGCGAGCTGGAGCGCGGCGCCACTAGAATCGATCCTCAACCAGACGCATTCGAGTCACACCTGGATCGTGGCGAGCGTATCGCCAACCACCTCGCGCTTGCTATGCTGGCAGCAACCGTCGTGAACGGAGTTGCGTTGTTGAAGGCGTTATACAATCCGGAACCAGGACCAACTCCACCAGCTACTGCCTGGCTGTCGTCGCTCTCTGTGGCAGGTCTGACGACGGTGAGTTTGCAGGCGGCGGCGCTGGTGAGGATGGCGCTGCGCTCGCGGCAGGAGCGCCAGGAGCGCCACTGGCCACAGGAGTGACGCCAGTAGCGGAGTGAGGCGCGGAGCCTGCTGCGTCACGCCATAGCGTGCCAGCGACCGCAAACAAGGTGAGCAGGACCCCAA
>DASQSS010000298.1:0-5343 GCA_035642255.1 Ktedonobacterales bacterium
GCTGCCCCGGTGTCGTAACCCACATACCATCCACATAGACGGCGTTCAGCCCATTCACGGTGACCGAATTGACGGAGCCTTCCTGCACACTCTGCAGCACAGCGCTCAGCGACTGCGAAATCTGGAACTCACGAATATCGAGGACGCCGGATCCCGTCTGCTGGGCCGTTCGCGCGCTCAGCAGATACTGAATGTCGAGGATGGGTCCACGCGACCACTGCGTCTGCGGGAGGGTGCGCATCCCCTGATAGTAGTAGGCGCCGGAGGCTGATCCCAGCCAGAACATGGGCATTTGACTAGCGGGCGTCGCGGCCGCGTCAACATGCTTTTCCGGCGCCACGTTGCTGGGATACTGCCTCACCTGTTGCGCGCCGGTGTCCCCAAAGATGATGCGCAGCCCCTGCGCAAACGAGGGTGTGGCCAGATACATGCTGCTGACCATGCAAAAGATCAGCAGCGCCGCGAGCGCGACGACTGGACGACCCGCGCGCTTGACGGTGCTGGTGACACTTTGCACCGAGAGCTGATCAGCCCAGGCGCTTGGCGCCCATTGGCGGGTGAAGAGGGGTTTGCGAGGCAGACCAAGCGTGCGCTTGACCCGATAGGTCATGCGGCGCAGATCACCGCGATCGAGCGGCGCCTGCGTGTCGTCGTCGAGCAGTGTCTGAATATAAAGTGGAGGGAGCTCCTCATCCTCGATGGGAAAGAAAGCGCGCAATTCGGCTGCGAATTGCTCTTCCTCCAGTGTGAAGTCGTTGGGCCAGGGCCGTCCGCTCCCGTCCGGCGCGTCATGGCGTTCCGGGCTGCTGTTTGAGCGCTCGAACCCGCTCATAGGTTTGCTCCTCAAGGGCGTCGCGTAGCGTCTTGCGCGCTCGCCAGAGACGTGTATCTATGGCATGGCGAGAGAGACTGGTTTTCGCCGAAATCTCTTCTGTGCTCGCCAGGCGGAAATACCGCATGTACACGAGATAGCGGTCTAGATCAGGTAACGCCTCTAACGCCGCGCGAAGCTCCTCTCGGCGCTCGCGCTGCTCAAGGATGCCTTCCATGTTGTGGTCAGTCAGTTGGGCGACTTGGCGCTCGCCAGATCGAGCGTCACCGTTGCGATTGACGGTCGCTTCGCCATCGAGCGAAGTGACCGTCGCCTGACGTCGCTGGAGCTGGCGTCGCCGATCGAGCGCAATATATTTGGCGCGCATCGTGAGCCAGGTGTGCAGCGAACCACGCGCTGGGGTGAACGCTCCGATCTCCTGCCAGGCGATGACAAACAGATCGTTGGCGCACTCCTCGGCGTCCTGGGCCGTTCCCACGCCATTCAGCAGCAAGCGAATGAAGTAGGTGATCTCACGCGCGTACCGCTGAATCAGCGCTTCGAGCGCCTGCGGGTCACGCGCGACAAGCCCTGCGTAGAGAGCGTCATCAGGCCAATCGTCTTGCACCATGTCACTCCTGAATACGCCTATCTCATCTGGCTGCGGCGCCAGCGAGCGCGCTATCGTTCGTCAGATAGCCGACGACCGCGTTGTCGTCTTTTCTCTGCTTGGTATGACTGGTGGGGCTATAAGCCTGTAGACCATCTCATGCTCTACTACGTCGCAAAGAGTAGTTATCTCACTCCTCCACAGCTGAGAACGCCCTGAGAAAGGACTTTTGGCCCGTGTGGAGCGAGAGACGAGGGCATCCATCATCACAAGCGCGCCTGTGATCTTCCGTTGATCATGAAGACGCGCGGCAACGATGGTGATCTACACGCTTGCCCGCTTTCCGCGCCCAATAAAGCCAGGAAACCAGCGAATCAGAACACTTCGCGCTGATTTTGTGGTTGGCCGGCTGGCGGCGCAGGGAATATGCCGTATTGTGCAGGGAAGCCCCGCGGACTGTCAAGCCTCCGTTTTGAGCGCGCCCACCTATAGGGCCCGCAGCCCGGCGAATCAGCTCTGGGGAAGCGATGCTCGCGCCTCACGCGCGCCCAGCTTCATCGGCCACGTCGGATGGTTCCACCTCGATGCAACCTGCGACGCAGGCGCGGCGTTCGGGAGCGAAGCGCGGCGTTTCATCCCGTCGATTTGGGGTGAATTGTCCGCATTTGTCGGGAAATCTGCGTTGTCCACGGGTTATCCACCGCCTTATCCACGGGCGCGGCGCAAAGTCGTGGATAAAGGGCTGTTCGCCTGTGAAGGGGAGGGCTATACTAGCAGGGTGGGGCAAAGTGGGGCAAAATGGGGAGAACGACATGTTCCTGGGTGAGTATCTCCATAGCGTAGACAGCAAGGGACGGGTCGCCGTGCCGGCGCGCTTCCGCTCGAAGATCGAGCGCGGAGCCGTGCTGACGCGCGGAGTGGACCCATGCCTCTACATCTATCCGATGGAGACGTGGGAAGAGAAAGCGCGCGAGTTGAGCGCGGCCATCACCGACCCACGACTGCTGCGGCTGGTGGAGCGCCGATTCTTCGGCATGGCCCACGAGCTGGAGCTTGACGCCCAGGGACGCATCGTCATCCCGGTGAAGTTTCGCCAGTATGCCACGCTGAATGGCGAGGCGATGGTGATCGGCGCGCGTGACCGCTTCGAGATCTGGAGTGTCGCTGGGTGGGACGCCTACCTCAGCGCCACCGAGGACGAAGACCTGAGCGCGCTGCCGTTGCCCTTCTAGCCATACAAGTCCGTCATTCAGGCCCGTACAAGAGGAGACATTCGCACGACAGAGCCAGTGGCCAGCATTGATAGCGCGCCCGTCGGGCTACCCGCCGCGCGTGAAACGACGCACATCCCCGTGATGCCTGCGGAGGCGCTCGACGCGCTGCGCCCGCAGCCGGGCGGCGTCTTCATTGATGGCACACTCGGCGGCGCAGGACATACATCCCTGCTGCTGGAGCGCGTGGGTCCAAGCGGGCGCGTGCTGGCGATTGACGCCGATCCCCAGGCGTTGCGCCGCGCGGAGGAGCGGCTGCCCGAGGCGATCAGCGCGGGGCGGCTGCTTCTGCGCCACGGCAACTTTCGTCAGCTCGGTGAGTTCGCCCGCGCGGCTGGGCTGGCGCCAGTGGATGGCATCCTGCTCGACCTGGGCCTGTCATCCGATCAACTGGCCGCCCGTGACCGGGGCTTCAGCTTCGCGACGGATGGCGCGCTGGACATGCGCTTTGACCCGACACGCGGCGAATCAGCGGCGGACCTGGTCAACACACGCCGCGACACGGAGTTGGCCGACATCTTCTGGCGCTACGGTGAGGAGCGCTTCTCGCGCCCCATCGCGCGACGCATCGTCGAGGCGCGCGGCCGGGCGCCGATCAATCAGGCGGATGAGCTGGCGAGGCTGGTGGCGGGCGTCGTGCACGGGCGGCCCGGCGGCGTTCACCCCGCGACGCGCGTGTTTCAAGCGCTGCGCATCGCCGTGAACGATGAGCTAGGTAGCCTGGAGGCGACCCTGCCCACTGCGGTGGAGACGCTGAAACCGGGCGGCCGACTGGTGATCATCAGCTTTCACTCGCTCGAAGACCGCATCGTGAAGCAGTTTTTCCAGCGTGAGCAGCGCGGCTGCGTTTGCCCGCCAGAGGCGCCACAGTGCGTCTGCGGGCATGAGCCACGCCTGCGCATCATCACCCGTCATCCGCTCGTAGCCAGCGAAACGGAAACCAGCGCGAATCCCCGCGCGCGCAGCGCCAAGCTGCGTGTGGCCGAGCGGCTGGGCCAGGCGGGTGAACCGACGGGACGCGACAGGCCCGCAGGGAGACAGGCGACCGGAACGGAGGCGAACGATGGCGAAGCGAAAGAGCGCTACGACTGAGCGCGCAAGTGGCGAGACGCCCACGAGCGCGCGACGCAGAGCCGCGCGCGTCGCGCAGGACGCGCTGCCTGGCATGAGCGAGGCGACGGTGGAAACGCCCACGAGCGCGCCCCGAGCGCGGCGTGGCGCAGGCCGCAGGGCGCCGCTGACCACGCTGGACATCTCACTGCGTGTCGCCCCAACCAACGGTCCCCGCAAGGCCACGCACCCGCGACCGGAGCCAGTTCCGGCGCCTGCGCCTGCGCCCATAGAGGCGAGCGCCCCGCGCGCTACACCCGCCACCCGCTCAGAGCCGAAGCATCCGCGCAAGATGAGCAGCCGACGTTTCGGCGATCTGCGCGAGGCGCTGGCCGATGGATGGGAGATCGTTCAGCCCATCTTCGCGCGCCCGCTCTGGTCAGCGGCGGACGACTCGCAGACCGCGTTCAACTTTGTGCTGCGACGCGATCAGGCCACCCGCCTGTTCACGATCCCCGATAGCCGCACGGTGGAGCGCTTCATCACCACACACAGCCTGCAGGTAGACTACCGCCGCTAAGTCTCGCCGCCAGCGCCTCCCTTCAGAGCGCCTCTTCGCCCACATCGCCAGGGGAAGAGGCGCTTCGCCGTGTGTCTTAGCGCGCGAGTCCGCCTGCATGTCGGCGCCTGGCATGCGTTGGCTGGTGGGTATAGCGACAGGTGGACACTCAGGGGGATCATATGCCAACGCAGATCCGTGCGCGAACCCGTAGACCAGGCAGGTCACTACGCGCGCCATTACGCAGTCCGCTGGCGCAGACACGGCCAGACTGGCTCTCTCAACGGGCGCGACTGGCGTTCGTTCGCTTCCGGCGCCAATCGCAGCCCGTGATCATCCTCGAATGCGCCGTCGTGATTGGCTTGCTGGCGCTGTTCTATCTGAGCCAGGTCGCGGCGGTGACGGCGACGCATCAGACCCTCCTGCAAGAGCAGGCGCGACAGAGCGATCTGCGACGACAGGACGCCGACCTGCGCGCGCAGTTGGGTGCGCTGCAAAGCCCCGCCTATATCGAACAGCGCGCCCGCGCGCTTGGCATGGTTCCGGCGAACCCGGCCTCCGTCGTATGGATCACCCTCCACAACGCCAGCAAATGACCACCCATCCACACGAGAAGGATACAGACGATGCCGCCAGAGCGCCCAGAATCAGGTGAGCGGATCGCCCAGACGCTCCCGCGCGCGAGCCAGTCGTCCGGCGCGCCGACGATGGTGATGGCGCGGCGGCAGGCGCTGCTGCTGACACTGGCGGTCGCGGCGCTGCTGGCGTTGCTGGGGCGCACGGCATGGTGGCAGATCGCCCAGGGCGCAACCCTCTCGCAGCGCGCCGCGCAAGAGAGTGTGCGTGCGCTGCGGATTCCCGCTGGGCGTGGCGAGATCCTTGACGCGAACGGCGTGACACTGGCGATCAGTGTCACACGCGACACCGTCATCGTGGACCCGGCGCTGCTGCGCTCGGCTGGCGCGCTGACTACCGCTGCGCATGCGCTCAGCACAGCGGTCGGCCTCCCCCAGAGCGCCGTGATGGCGCAGATCGACATCCC
>DASQSS010000299.1:0-4145 GCA_035642255.1 Ktedonobacterales bacterium
CGAACTAGCGGCCGCCATCCAGCTCTGGGGCGATGCGCTCGCCGCGTATCGAGTAGCGCCCGGCCTCGCCGTGTCGAGCGCCGCCGACGCCAGCGAACCGCTGCCAACGCTGGCCGACCCCAGAGACGCCCTGCGCCGCGCCTTCGGCATTGGCGATGACGCCAGCGCGCTCGTCGTCATCCGCCCTGATGGCTACCTCGGTCTGCGCGCGGAGGGCGCCGCGAGCGTGGAGGCGCTGCGGGCGTATACGGCGCGGGCGCTGGGGTAAGAGCCGTCTGACGCTCACTAGAGGCGAGCGAGCCGCCGATATAGACGAGGTATTTCTTGCAGCGCGCTGGCCTTCACGTCGAAATCCCCACGGCGTCGCGGCGCCTCGATGATTCGGTCAGGCTTCGCGCAATCCAGTGCGAAGGTGGCGCGGCTGCGTTGAAGGCTGATTACTTAGACCGAACGTCATCTCAACTTCCTCACCCCGCGCGATGAGCGTCATTGTACTCTTACGCGTCACTGTGCGCATACCGCGCTACGAAGCGTCTTCTGGTCCATTCGCTGTGAGCGTAACGCCCGGTGTATGGGTTTGCATTGAGGTGCGCATATCGATACCACCTGGCGAGGAATACCTCTCTCTGTGCCGTTGATCTGTACATCACGTAAACCGGCGCCCATTACTCTACATTAGAGTGCGCGGAGTAGCAGATAGCCGCTTGCAAGCGCATGCCTCGTAAATTCCTCTTCATCAGTGACCCGTCAGCGTATGGCGACCCGATTGAATCATCAGGAGTAGCGCAGTGGGGGTGTGTCGCAGGGGGTGGCGTCGAAGGCATTCCGCGCTGCAGCGCCTCTTCACGGCGCGGTTACATACTCTGCATCAGATTGGTTCCGCTTCATCTCACAAGAGTGGCTATGCAGTGTTGAGTCTCATAAACGGAGGGCAATCGCGATGAATATGTTTTCCAGTGTAAAGCGCGTGCGGCGCACAAGCGAGCTCCCAGAGCGCCAGGGCAAGCGTGTTCGTCGAGAAGGTCTTTACGGCGGCCGCATTCTCATGTTACTTGCTCTGATTTCAGTCGGTTTCGTCTTCATTCAGACGCCTCAGGTCGCCAAGGCTGCCGCTGCGGCCACGCTGAATCCTATCCAGGCGGAGAACCAGCAGCCCGGATCTACTGGCTGGCAGTTTGATCTGGACTCCACTGGGACGCCAGTGAAGGCGACGAAGCACCAGATCGAGGGTTATGCTTCGCTGACTAGCGTCAATCAGGGCGGCCAGATTAGCTTCATGGTGAATCTGTCCTCAAATGCGCAATATGTCATGGACTTCTACCGCATGGGTTACTACCCGACGGGAACCAATCCGGATGGAAGCGCGTGCGTGGGAGCCTGCGGCGGTCGCTTCATGCAGGAAGTCGGCCCCCTCAACGGCACCGTGCAGGCGAACTGCCCAACCTCGACGGCGACCGCTACCTTGAATATGACCGAGTGCAACTGGCCCGCGGCCTATACACTGACAGTACCCACGACATGGACAACTGGCACATATATTGTAAAACTCAAGCGCCTCGATACCGGACTCGAAAACTACATGACCTTCGTGGTTCGCAGTGATTCAGGTCAGGCGGACATCGTACTCTCGGAAGATGTGACGACCTGGCAGGCGTACAATTTCTGGGGTGGCGCTGGCAATCAAGATGTCGGCTACAACCTCTATGGGAAGTTCAATGACGTCACCTTCAGCAACTCTGGCAGCGGCCGAGCGTATGCTGTGTCGTTTGACCGCCCCTACATGGTCCAGGGCTCCCAGGATGGCGCGGGCAACTTCATGGTCTGGGACTATCCAATGGTTCGCTGGTTGGAGGCGCAGGGATACAATGTGACCTACGCCACCGATGTGGACCTGGAGAACAATCCCAACCTGCTCAATGGACGCAAAGCCCTCATCAATACTGGCCACGATGAATACTACTCCGATAACATGCGCGCTAACGTGAATAGTTACATTAGCGCTGGCGCCAACATCGGATTCTTCAGCGCTAACAACGTTTACTGGCGCATCAAGTGGGGGAATTCGGTGTCCGGTCAGGCTGACCGCCGCATCTACTGCGCCAAGGACGGCACGATTGACCCAACGACGATCCGCTGGCGTGATATGTCGCCACCGTTGCCCGAGAATCAAATCGTCGGCGTCATGCAGAACGGCACGGCCAATAACCGCGACTATGAAGTGTATAACGCCTCCAGCTGGATCTACGCCGGAACTGGCCTGGTGAACTACACGGGTAAAGAGGTCACCAGCGGTTCAGGGCAGAATGCCATTCCGGGCATCATCGGCTATGAGTTCGATGAAAACCCCGCGAACGACTCCACGCTCGCCAGCTTTGTCTCATATGCTCCCACGGGACTCCAACAGGTTGGGCACTCAAATGTGCCCGCAGTTGACAATGGCGTGGCCGCTTTTTCGGACGCTACCGTGTACACCGCGAGCAGCGGCGCCATCGTCTTTGCCGCTGGCACGCTGCAGTGGTCCTGGGGTGTTGATAACGGATTCAACGACGGTTATTGCGACTGTAACCCCGGATTTGAGAGCACACAGGCTCGGCAAATCACGGCCAACATCCTCAACCGGTTCATCAGTGGATCGGGCGCTGCGCCTGCGCCAGCTGTATCACTGACACCGACGAGCCTGACCTTCGCCAACCAGACGATAGGCACGACGAGCGGCGGGCAGACCGTGCAGTTGACTAACTCCGGCACAGCCGATCTGAGCATTACGAGCATCAGCGTGGCCGGGACGAATGCCGCGGATTTCGCGCAGGCCAATACCTGCCCCACGGGGTCCGCTACGCTTGCGGCAGGCGCAAACTGCGCAATCACGGTGAACTTCAGTCCGACGTCATCGGGCACACGGACCGCATCGATCGCGATCGCCGATAATGCCGCTGGCAGCCCGCAGAGCGTTGCGCTTTCGGGTTCGGGCGTCTCAGCTACCGATCCAGCGGTCACGCTCAATCCTACGAGCGTGAACTTCGGCGGTCAGAACATTGGCTCAACGAGCGCGCCTCAGACGGTGACGCTGACGAACAGCGGCAATGGACCGCTCAGTATCTCGAACATCAGCCTGGCGGGCACGAACGCTAGCGACTTCGCCCAGACCAACACCTGTCCGACGGGCACGAGCACGCTGGCGGTGGGAGCCAACTGCACGATTAATGTGACATTCAGCCCGACAGCGAGTGGCGCGCGCACGGCGAGTCTGAGCATCACCGATAACGCTCCCAACAGCCCACAGAGCCTTGCTTTGTCTGGCAATGGCGCTGTCGCTGGCACTTTCTTCGTCGACGGCTTTGAAAGTGGTGGCTTTGGCCAGTGGAGCGCTCCCACTGGCACCGGCGCCGCCAAAGTGCAGTCGAGCGTCGTCAACTCGGGGACCTACGCCGCGCAGCTGACCAACACGAGCGGGCAGTACGTAACGCTCTCGGCGAGTCTGGCGGGCGGCGCACAGACCAGCACCTACACGCGCTTCTACTTCCGAGTGACAAGTGGCGCCGGCACGTCACCGATCACGGAAGGGTTGAACGCCTTGGGCGCAAAGCTGTGGGAAGTGGACTACGACGCCAGTCGCCAGGGCCTCGACATCTACTTCTGGAATGGCGCCGGTGTCCGCTCGGACCTTTACACCAATGTGAATGTGCTGGCCGCCAATACCTGGTACAGCGTCGAGGTGCTGTCTAACGAGACAACGTCTGGGCAGGGCGAGGTCTGGCTGAATGGAAATCCCGCTGCCTCGGTAAACGCGGACCTGTCTACGAGCAGCGCATATAGCCAGCTCGCGCTCTACAGCGATGCCGTGGGCTCCGTCTATTTCGATGACATTCAGGTCGCCAACACCTACAATGGCCCAATTGGCGGTACGAGCAGCGCTCCGGCGGTGAGCCTGACCCCAAGCAGCCTCAGCTTCGGCAGCCAGAACGTGGGCGCGACCACGGCCGCGCAGAGCATCACCTTGAAGAACAGCGGAACGGCGGCGCTGAGCATCAGCGCGATCGCGTTGAGCGGGACCAATCCCGGCGACTTCGCCCAGACCAACACCTGCCCGACCGGGACGAGTACGCTGGCCGCGGGCGCGAGTTGCGTCATCTCGGTGACCTTCA
>DASQSS010000300.1:0-22155 GCA_035642255.1 Ktedonobacterales bacterium
AGTGGGGAAGTCCGCCACATCACCACCAAGCTGCGAGATTTCAAGCGCGTCGAGCATCTGCTGCTCGGTCAGGTCAGGCGCGCCGAAACCGACGTTCTCGCGAATCGACAGCGAGAAGAGGAAGTTTTCCTGTGGCACATAACCGAGGCTGCGGCGTAGCTCCACCAGCGGAATCGTACGGACATCGTGGCCATCGATCTCGACTGAGCCGCTGCTCACGTCGTAGACGCGCGCGAGCAGATTGACCAGCGATGACTTGCCCGCGCCGGTCGGTCCGACGATAGCGAGTGACGACCCAGCGGGCGCATGGATGGTGATGTCGTGCAGCGCCTCGCGCTCGTTGTAACTGAGGCTGACGTGGCGGAAGTCGATGGCGCCTTGCGTTGGCGTGGCATCAGCGCGCGTCTGTGGCCCATCGCTGATGGCCGGCGGAGCCTCATTCACTTCGGTGATGCGACTGAGCGAGGCCGTTCCCTGCTGGATGAGGTTGACCGTCCAACCGAGCGAGATCATCGGCCAGCTCAACGCCGCCAGGTAGGTATTGAAGCGCACCAGCCGCCCGAGCGTGATGCGCCCGCTGATGACATCCATGCCGCCGCGCCAGAGCAGGATGGCGACCGCCAGACCAGAAATGAAGTACATCGTCGGCCAGAGCAGCGAGTTGAGCCGCGCGAAGGCGATGCTGCGGCGCACATACTCCGCGTTGACGCGGTTGAAGTCAGTGAGCTCAGCCTGCTCCTGCGCATACGCTTTGACCACACGGATGCCGGAGAAGTTCTCTTGCGCGCGAGCTGACACCTCCCCAAACTGGTCCTGCACGAGGCGATAGCGCCGACGGATGCCGCCACTGACGAAGACAAACAGCACGGTGATCAGCGGCATTACCGTCAGCGAATAGAGCGTTAGCTGGGGATCAATCGAAACCATCGCGATGCCCGTGACGACGAGCGCGACAGTAGCGTTGGTCAGGTTGCTCACGCCGGGCCCCAGCATCTGACGCACCTGCGAGAGGTCATTCGTGGCGCGAGCGACCAGGTCGCCAATCTTGCGCTGCTGGAAGTAGGCGAGATCGAGCCGCTGGAAGTGGCGAAACAGGTCGCGCCGCATCTCATACTCGACCCAGCGTGAGACCGAGTTGACTATGAACCGCGACGAAAACTGAAAGGCGCCCGCTCCCAGCGCGATCCCGACGATCAGCAGCGCGGAAATCGTCAGGCTGGCGACATCCTCATGACGGCCCAACCCATCTATCACGTTCTGCAGAATCAACGGAGGAACGAGGGCGATCAGATTGGAAATGATGATGAGCGCCACACCGAAGAGGAGCGTCGGCGCCCGCCGCAGCATGTACCCCTGGACCGCGTGTAATGTCTTCATGATACCAATTCTATGGCGCCGATAGGTCGCTCCACAAGCGAATGAGCGCGAATGTCACAGATGCGCCGCGCGCTCAGCTCGCCACCAGGTATGACATACATCTAACATATTTGGGGCTATGAGCGCGCCCAACTACACGTCGCCACGAGTGCATCAAGCCGTGCGCGCGGCTCGCCTCAGCCCAGCGCCTCAGCGGGCTGCAGCAGACTGTAGCTATTGTCGTAGAGGTCGAGGAAGACCGCTTCGAGTCCATATGGCTGTTCGGTGGGCGGCGAGGTAAAGGTGACGCCGCGCTCCAGTAGTCGTCCATAGTCGCCCTGACAGTCTGTCGAGTAGAGCACCCACGTCGGATTCTTGCCGACCTGCGCCAGCATTTCTGCCGCTTGCTGTTCGCCGTGGAACGCGGGATCAGGCTGCTGCAGCACAATCTCCAGTTCCCGCTGATCTGGCGGCGCCACCGTCAACCAGCGCGCGCCCGGACCAAACTGCACGTCCGCGCGCTTGGTGAATCCCAGGACTTCCGTGTAAAAACGGAGCGCTTCATCTTGATCTCGGACAACGATGGTGACACGCGCGAGGTGAGTAATCATCGCGAGGCGCTCCTTTTCCACATCGAGCACGACATCGTTTCAACGCGCCGCTCACTCGTCAACTGGCGTCACGCTCACTGGAAAGCGACGGCCCGGCATGAGCGCGGCAGCGGCAATCTGTTCGAGATCCATCCAGAGTGAGCCGTGAGTCACGTACCGCAGGTCAGCGTCAGCCTGCGTCACGGCGAGCCGCCCGAGCCGCCCAACTGATCGCAGCCGCAGCAAGCCCGGCGCGACCGAGAGCCGCGCCAGCGCATCCGTGGAAACGGCGTCATAGGCAGCGAATGGCCACGGCGCTGGCCCAACAAGGCTCATGTGTCCACATACGACACTCCAGAGCGCGGGCAGGCGCGTGACCCACGCGCCGCTCAACCATGCGCTCGACTGGCTCATATCATGAGAGTCACTGTTGGCCATGACGCGGAATTGTCGCACGGAATACGCCACGCCTCCGCGCATCGTGCATACCCGTGTGACGGTCGGGCGGTGATGGAATCGCAGCCAGAGCCAGAGCGCCATGCACAGGGAAATCGGCAAGGTGACAAGCGAAAGCGGGATGGCGACGCCGAGGTCGAGCGCACGCTTGAGGAACCAGCTGCGCCGTCGCGGGAGCGCGTCTGTCAGCGCATGCGCCACGTAGGCGCGCCGCAGCCGAACAGCTAGTGGCCCAGCAGTGGACGCGCTGGCCCGCTCAGCGGCGTCCGTACCTGGGCGTGGGGTCGCACGCATCCCGTTCTGGCCTCCATACCTCGTCGCTCCTGGCGCCCTGACAAGCGACTGCCACGCTACGGGGAGCCGGTGGCGCACAACAAGAGAGCCCGCCGCGAACGAGGGCGGCAGGTTCTCATTATCGAGCAGGCGCGCTGCATCCGGCTAGAGCCGTTTGCCTGTCTCAGCATCGAAGAGGTGGACGCGTGTCGGATCAAACGTGACAGACACGCGGTCGCCATGACGCACCACCGCATCCGGAGCGATGCGGGCTGTCACGGCTTTGACCTCGGAGTTGTCCGCGGCGCGAGCCCCGTCGGTCTGCATATAGATGAGCTGCTCGTTCCCCAGATGCTCCACAACATCAACTACGCCTTGCAGCGTGTTGGGATCGCCCTCGGTCGCCAGACGGAAGTCTTCGGGACGGATGCCCGCGATCACCTGACGATCGCCACTCGACGACGCATTCGAGCCTGACGCCGCGCTCTGCCCTTGCAGTGTCAGCGTACGGTCGCCAATGGTCACCGTCGAGCCGTCGCTCGTGCGCTTGATCGTGCCATTGAAGAAGTCCATCGCCGGGCTGCCGATGAAGCCCGCGACGAAGAGGTTCGCTGGCCGATCGTATAACTCCTGTGGTGTGCCAAGCTGCTGAATGAGGCCCGCGTTGAGCACAGCGATGCGGTCGCCCATCGTCATCGCCTCAACCTGGTCATGGGTGACGTAGACGAATGTGGTCTTGGTTGTCTGATGCAGACGAGCGATCTCGGTGCGGGTGGCGACACGCAGCTTGGCGTCGAGGTTGGAGAGCGGCTCGTCGAGCAGGAACACCTTCGGCTCGCGCACGAGCGCGCGGCCCAGCGCGACACGCTGCCGCTGGCCGCCGGAGAGCGCCTTCGGCTTGCGCGAGAGGTACTCTGTGATACCGAGCATATCGGCGGCGCGGTTAACGCGCGTGGTGATCTCATCCTTGGATGTGCCACGCAGTTTCAGGCTAAACGCCATGTTGTCAAAGACCGACATGTGAGGGTAGAGCGCATAGTTCTGAAAGACCATCGCGATGTCACGATCTTTCGGAGCGACATCGTTGACAGCGCGATCTCCGATGTAGAGCGTCCCATCGCTAATCTCTTCGAGACCCGCGATCATGCGCAGCGCAGTGCTCTTGCCACAACCAGACGGACCCACCAGCACCAGGAATTCGTGGTCCTGGATGTGCAGGTTCAGGTCGGTGATCACGGGTGGATTTTCCCCGTAGCGTTTGTACACATGATCAAAACGTACGTCCGCCATTGACCACTCACTCCTCTGTTACCGTACGCGCCACACGTTGCGCGGGGGTTCGAGCTACACGATACGCTATGCCGCTCGATTACGCCAGCCGTAGCAGGAAGCATGCCTGTCTGGAGCGTCCGCTCGGCGCGGCGCCGATCCGAACGCCACACGCTCAAGGCCTGCCCAGGGATGAGGAGGAAGAGATAGCTGTCTACCGGACATCGTCTGCGCCATCATGGCCCTTCCTCGTCGCTGGGGAGAGCGCTGCCACGTCAAGCCTATCACCGAGCCAATCGCTTGGCCTATCGCTGATGGACCGGCCAGACTGTACGGCGCTCGTCGGCGCCTGCCACACTGACGGTCGTCTCTGAGCGCCTGTCAGGGCGACTGACGCGGGCCTTCCGGCGTCAACGCCAGCCAGTCGCTCAGATGCTCTTCGGTGACTTACAAGACAGTTGACAAACCAACTGTCCACTTGCCAAGATAGTACTGGGCAAACACATCGATGTCAAGGCTTGCTTGCGCTGCGCTTGGGCTGCGCTTGGGCTGCGCTTGGGCTGCGCTCGCGCACAATGGGGTGATATACGCATGACCGCTCACGATGACCTGGCTCTCTGGCACCATCCTCGACATCCTTTCGCCTATCCGCTCGCGCATGAGCGCTTGCGAGTGCGCTTGCGGCTGGCGCATGGCGATCAGCGGCGCCCTTCCGTCGAGTGGAGCGATACCCAAAACTGGCAAGGACCTGACGATCGCATCGCCATGCGCTGGTTGGCCGACGATGGAATGTACGCCTACTGGGAAGCGGACCTGACGCCCTACGAGGGTCGTGTGCGCTACATCTTCCGCCTGGATGATCCCACGCTCGCAGAGGCGCCGCGCTGGTTTGGCGAGCGCGGTGTGACATCCATCCGACCGGAAACGGGCTGGCCCGATGGCTACTTTCACTGGCCCTATCTGCATCGCGAGCGCTTCGTCTCGACTCCCGCCTGGCTGCGTGACGCCATCGGCTATGAGATCTTTCCCGACCGATTCGCGCGCGGCAATCCACCCGTCGCGCCGCACATGGCGAACCGCTGGCCCGGTCGCCCGACACCGGACGCCTTCTGGGGCGGCGACCTGGTCGGCGTCATCGATGCGCTCGACTACATCGCCAGCCTGGGCGTCAACCTGATCTGGCTCACACCGATCTTTCAGTCGCCTAGCAACCACAAATACAACATCGACGACTATGATCGGATTGACCCAGCGTTCGGTGATGACGCTATCTTTCAGCGACTGATCGCCGAAAGTCGCGCGCGTGGCGCGCGCATCATCCTCGACGGCGTCTTCAATCATGCCGGTCTGAACTTCGAGCCCTGGCGCGATGTGTCGCAGCATGGCGTCGCGTCGCCCTACTGGAGCTGGTTCGACGTCAACGGCGAGCGCCCCAACCCGCACACACGCAATTATCGGACATTCGGGCATACCGCCAGCATGCCGCGACTGATGACCGCCAACCCGGAGGTGCAAGCCTACCTGATCGAGCGAGCGCAGCGCTGGACACGGATGGGCGTCACGGGCTGGCGACTGGATGTCGCGGATGAAGTGGACCCGAGCTTCTGGCGTGCGTTCCGTCGCGAGATACGCGCGATCAATCCGGACGCCTATCTCGTCGGCGAGGTCGCGTATGACGCCTCGCGCTGGCTGGAGGGAGATCAGTTTGATGGCGTGATGAACTATCCGTTGCGCCACGCGCTGCTCCAGTTCGCCGCCGCGCCGGGCCAACAGGCGCCAGGCGCGCCGCACGCTGACCAGCGGCTCGACGGCCAGGGCTTCCTCGACGCGCTGAGTCGCGTGCGCGCCTGGTATCCTGGCTGGGCGACCAGCGCCGCCCTCAATCCGCTCTCCACGCATGATGTGCCGCGCTTCCTGACGGCGGTTGGCGGCGACACGGCTCGGCTGCGCCTGGGCCTGAGGTTCCTGCTGACCTATGAGGGTGTGCCGATGCTCTATTATGGTGATGAGATTGGCATGGAGGGCGGACATGACCCCGACACACGCCGCCCGATGGTCTGGGAGCCTGATCGACAGAACGGCGCGCTGCTCGCGGATGTGCGGGCGCTAGCCCGCCTACGACATGAACATGCCGCACTGCGCGGCTCTGGCTTCCGGCCCATCGCTACGGATGACCGGCGCGTGGCGGCATACCTGCGCGGGGTCAGTGGCACAGAGGAGCTACCCGGCGAAGGCGGCGCGCCTGGCGAAGTCATCCTGGTGGCGCTCAACGGAGCCAACGAGACGGTGACACTCGACGTGCGCATGAGCGCCCTGACGCGTCCCGCGCTCCCTGGCGCGCTGACGTGGCCCGCCAACGCTGAACATGCGCGCGACCTGTTGACGGGCGAACGTGTCGCCTCTACAGGCCACGCGATACGCCTGACTTTGCCGCCGCTTGGCGCGGCCATCCTTGCGCCAGATGTCTGAGTCGCGTGTCGCTTGACCGGCTGCGCGGCGCGCTCGTACACTAGCATATACGCCGCCTTGCGCCCGGTTGCTTGCGGCGATGACGCCGTGGGCGCCGCTCACCCGCAGCGCGTCGGCTGTCCCATCGTTAGCATCTGAATGTCATCTGATCCGCCTGATCGTTCGCCTGTACGGCGCGACGAGGAGCTTTCTCTCATGGAACGGCCACGCGCCGCGGGTATCCTCGCGCATCCCACATCTTTCCCCGGGCCGTATGGCATCGGTGATCTGGGGCCAACCGCTGAGCGCTTCTTTGACTTTCTCGCGGAGGCCGGACAGCGCTGTTGGCAGACATTGCCACTCGGCCCGACCGGCTATGGCAATTCGCCGTATGCCGCGCTCTCCGCGTTCGCGGGCAATCCCGCGCTGATTTCACTCGAACGTCTGGTGGAGGACGATCTGTTGCCGCGTGAGGCGCTAGATGACACGCCAGTGTTTCCGACCGGGCGGGTGGACTACGGTGCGGTGGTTCCATGGAAGCTGGAGATGGTGCGCCAGGCGTGCGAACGTTTCCGCGAGCGCGCTCAGCCCGCGCTGCGTGAGGCGTATGAGCGGTTCCGCGCCGACAACGTCGCGTGGCTCAACGACTTCGCGCTCTTCATGGCCCTCAAGAACTCGCATGGCCAGCGCGCCTGGGTCGAGTGGCCCAAACGCTATGCCCAGCGCAGTCCGCAGGCCCTCGCCGAGGCGCGCCGACGGCTGGCCAGCGAGGTCGAGCTGCACTCGTTCGCGCAATTCCTCTTCTTCCGGCAGTGGGATGCGCTACGCGAGGCGGCGCACTCGCGCGGCATTCAGCTGATCGGCGATCTAGCGATTTTCGTGGCGCACGATAGCGCGGATGTCTGGTCGCATCCCGAGTTCTTCGCGCTCGATGCGGCTGGACAGCCAACTGCTGTCGCGGGCGTGCCACCGGACTACTTCAGCCCGACCGGGCAGCGCTGGGGCAATCCGCTCTATCGCTGGGATGTCTTGCAGGCGGCAGGCTATCACTGGTGGATTGACCGTGTGCGACAAGCGCTGCGCATCTACGACATCATCCGGCTCGATCATTTCCGTGGATTCGAAGCGTATTGGGCAAGCCCGGCGAGCGCGACAACGGCTGTGGAGGGCGAATGGTTGCCCGGTCCCGGCGCGGCGCTCTTCACGGCGATCCGCGAAACGCTGGGCGAGACGCCCCTGATCGCCGAGGATCTGGGCGTGATCACCCCTGAGGTACGGGCGCTGCAGGAGGAGCTGGGGCTGCCGGGGATGCGTGTGCTGCAATTCGCCTTTGGCGGCACGCCAGAGAGTCATGATCTGCCGCACAACTACGTCCCCAACGCGGTGGTCTACACGGGCACGCACGACAATGACACCTCGCGCGGCTGGTTTAGCGCCACGAGCGGCGCCGAGCGAGACTTCGCGCTGGACTATCTTGACTGTGCGCCAGAAGAGGTCGTCGCCGCGATGATCCGCCTGGCGTATGCGTCAGTCGCGCGGCTCGCGCTCGTGCCCTTGCAGGACGTATTCGATCTTGGCAGCGAGGCGCGCATGAACTTCCCTTCGCGACCAGACGGCAACTGGGAGTGGCGCTTTGAGGCTGATGAACTGACCACCAGGCGCGCGGACGAGCTCAAACGCATAGCCAGGCTCTATGGACGCTGGCAGCCATCGGAGAATTGAGGCGGGTCGCCCGACGACGTTCTCCAGAAGTTCCCTGGATGACGCTAGGCCCTGGCAGGCGCGTAGGTCAGCGTCATCGAGCCGTTGGCGAAGCTGACGCCACTGACGACGAGCGCGCTGCCAACCCCAAGCGAGATACGGCTCGACTGCGCCAACTGCTGGTTGATCTGATCACGCATGCTGTTCAGCGACGATGGGGGAAGCGCAAAGCCAGCGACCGAGGCGCGCAGAACTCGAATCGCGAGCGTATGCTGGCTGACATAAGGCTGCGTGACAACGGTGATGTCGCTCCCGGCCCCTGTGATCCCCTGCAAGACGCCTGAGATGACGATCCGCCCGTTCGCCTGAATGTGGGCGCGCGGCTGAGCCACCGCTACCACGCCGGCGCCAAGGTTGGAGCCGAGCGACTGGGTGAGCAGCGTGTCGGTCAGCGTGACCGTGAGCGCCGCGCCACGAGATTGGGCGGGTACGCTCGGCGCGGGCGCGGGAGCCAGCGCCGCCATCGCCACCACCAATGTCAGCAGGCAACCCGCCAGAAATCCTATGACTGCCCAGAACCAGCCTCGCCCTACACGGCCACGCTGCGGAGACAGAGGCGCCCGCGAAAATCTCGTTGGGGCGTCGTAGAGCGGCCAGGCCGCGTGTGGCGCCGGCGCTGGACCCGGTTGTTGCGTCATAGAGTGGGTTCTATCGTCGGGGGTCATGCGTCTATCCTTTCGCCGTGGCTCCAGCCGCGCTACCTGCGTTGTCACGGTTGTACCACAGTCTCCATCGCACGAACAACGCCACGATCGCTAGGCGCCTTGCACAATTCATTTGCTGGGTCTCTGGTGATTTTGTCACTGTTCGCCTGAGAGCGTGCGCAGTACACTAGGTGAGAAGGCTTGTGGGCGCGCACAATGATGTGCGATATGCACCATGAATCGCGCGTGAGAGCGCCGACGCTCCAGGGAACGCGACATCCGAGGTGTCCGCGGGTTTACATGTCACACCTGTGACGCTCATCAGCGTCGTAGGCGAGCGAGTCAGAGAGCGAAAGCAGGGTATCACACGTATGGCTAATTCACCCGACGAGGTGGTGCGGTTCGCCAAAGAAAACGGCGTCCGCATGGTGGATGTGAAGTTTACCGATGTCCCCGGCACATGGCAGCACTTCAGTATTCCAATGAGCGCATTTGGCATCTCCGCCTTCTCAGAAGGCATTGGCTTCGACGGCTCTAGCATTCGCGGCTTCCAGGAAATCAATGAGAGCGACATGCTCCTGATCCCTGACCCCTCAACCGCGATTCTCGACCCCTTCACAGCGGTCCCCACGCTCAGCCTGATCTGCGATGTCGCCCAGCCCGGCAGCTTCGACTCGTACAGTCGCGACCCGCGATTCGTCGCGCGTAAGGCCGAGGCCTATCTGAAGTCCACCGGCATCGCCGACACCGCCTACTTCGGGCCGGAAGCGGAGTTCTTCGTATTTGACGAGGTGCGCTTCCGCTCGACTACGAATGAGCAGTCAGCCTTCGTAGACAGCGAAGAGGCGCACTGGAACACGGGCCGCATTGGCACGCCCGACCGTCCGAACCTCGGTCATCGCCTGCGCGCCAAGGAAGGCTACTTCCCCGTCGCGCCAAGCGACACACTGCAAGACCTGCGCGCTGAGATGGCCCTGACGATGGAAGAGTGCGGCATCGCCGTTGAGGCGCAGCACCACGAGGTGGCGACGGGCGGGCAGTGCGAGATTGACATGCGCTTCGACTCGCTCCTGACGATGGCCGATCGTCTGCTACTCTACAAGTACATCGTCAAGAACGTGGCGCGGCGCGCGGGCAAGACGGCGACCTTCATGCCCAAGCCCATCTTTGGTGACAACGGCTCCGGCATGCACGTCCACGTCAGCCTGTGGAAGAACGAGAAGCCGCTCTTCTTCGATGAGCGCGGCTATGCGGGCCTCTCGGAGATGGCGCGCATGTTCATCGGCGGTCTGCTCACGCATGCGCCGTCCGTCCTGGCCTTCGCGGCGCCCAGCACGAATAGCTACCGCCGCCTGGTGCCCGGCTACGAGGCGCCCGTGAATCTCGTCTACTCGCAGCGCAATCGCTCCGCCGCCGTCCGCATCCCAATGTATTCGGAGAATCCGAAGGCGAAGCGCGTCGAGTTCCGGCCGCCCGATCCCACCGCGAACCCCTATCTCACGTTCGCCGCGATCCTCCAGGCGGGTCTCGATGGCATCAAGCGCGGCATCCTGCCGGAGCAGCACGGCTACGGTCCGCTCGACCGCAACATCTATGACATGACTGCGGATGAGAAGTCGGAGATTCGCTCGGTGCCCGGCTCGCTCGACGAATCGCTCAGCGCGCTGGAGGCCGATCACGAGTTTCTGCTGGCGGGCGATGTCTTCACGAGCGACCTGCTGGAGAAATACGTCGAGATGAAGCGTGACCAGGCCGCCGAGGTGCGTCTGCGCCCGACGCCGCTGGAGTTCGCGCTCTACTACGACGCCTAGCGCTCTACCTGACGCGCGCCGCGTCCCATCGTTGAATCAAGCGCCCGATCTACCACAGGCCCTGCTGTGATAGATCGGGCGCCAACGTCTGTCTCAACTCGTCTGTCTCAACACCTGCATCGCGCGAGGCGCCGCATGTGAACGCGAGCGTAGATAGATATCTATTCATGAGGGTTTTGTGAACAAAATGTGAGATGTGTCACGCCTTTAGGGTTGTCATACTCAGTGCTTTGGTGTATCCTTGCGGGGTATTTCACCGGCGTACTTGCTTGCGCGCGGTTTCAGTCGGCCAACGTGGATGCGACGAACCGCGCGCGGGGCGCACGACGACTCCCCGGTCGCCATACGCTCACAGCCAGGGCGGAGGGCGCTGTGCCGTTGCCAGATCGCTGAGCGGCGCCGCGCATGAGGAGGCTACACGAGCCATGTACGAAGACAAAACGCTGCGATGCCGCGAGTGCGGCAAGGACTTTGTGTTCAGCGCAGGCGAGCAGGAGTTCTATCAGTTGAAGGGGTTGATGAACGAGCCCGGGCGCTGCCCGGAGTGCCGCGCGAATCGGCGCGCATCACTCGCGTCAGCCCGCGCATCTGGTGAACGCCAGCCTCGCGAGATGTTCAAAACAGTCTGCGCGGAATGCGGCGGTGAGGCCGAGGTCCCCTTCATCCCCAAGACCGAAAAGCCCGTCTATTGCAGCTCGTGCTTCGAGCGTGTACGCCGGTAACAGCTATTCCCCATACGTGAGTTCTGGACACAGGAATCGTGTCGTGCGCATGCATTGGCTGGTGGCTCAAGCCGTCGCCAGCGAACTGACGCGCTTCCAGAACTCACGCCTCCATAGGCATCTGCCATCGCTCGGCTCACCGCATGGTTGTGTGAGTGTAACGGGTTTGCCTCTCGTTCGCCACCTTACGTAGGCTGCCCCCTCCGCATTATATCGCGTTGTGTTATTTTGCCTCGATTCTTGTGCAAAACAACACTTTCACTCGTGTGGAGCCTCTGTTATAATCGCCTCACCTTTTTCATAACGTCTCGACAGCGCGCGTGACACACTCGGCTTCCTCGTTGTCACGTCTGAGGTAATCACCGTGCTTACACACCCTCCCGCCTCACGAGCGTCTCTGCGATCCGCCGCCTACGTCACTGATCAGCGCCTCGCCGCGCTGACCGCGACACTGCTGGCGCTGCTGCTCACGGTGGCATGCTGGGGCCTCGCGGCGGGAGACGCGCACGCGCAAGGGCCAGGGACGGGGACGGGGCAACGAGTACAGGGGCCGACTGGCCGCGCGCCCGGTGGACGGCTGAGCGATCCTGTCGTGCGCGCGGCGGATCTGGCGGCTCCGGCGGTGGTACGCATCTCGACACTCTACAGCGGACACATCACGCTGAATTTCTGCGGCCAGACCATAACGCTCCCCAGGACCGCGACACCCGGCTACTCCGAAGGCGTGCTCGGCTCCGGCGCCTTCGTCAGCGCGCACGGTGACATCCTGACGGCTGATCATCTGGTCAACGTGGATCACGATACACTGGAGCAGCAACTGCTCGCCGATCCCGCCGCGCAGGCCGACATCGCCAAAGCGCTGAACACCTCGACCTGCTTCGGCTTCGGCCCAGCGATCGCGGCGGGCGACATCGGGAACGGCTTCCTCCAGACCTCCGGTATCGACTTCCAGACGACCTTTGACTCACCCAGCACCTACATCTGGCGTGACACCTGGTACAGCGGGTCGGTCGCGCCAGACAAGGCTGATAGCGGCGACCTGCTCAAGTCGCTAATGAGCGCTCCGCACGAGCAGGTCAGCATCCTGGCGACGAGTGACTTCGCACATGACGATCTGGCGGCGCTGCATGTGAACGAGCAGAACACACCATCCATCCAGCTCGACGACTCCGCTGTGGTGCAGCCGCTCGACTCATTGACCGTTATCGGCTTCCCCGGCAACGGCGACGCGAACAACGATCCGACCAATCTGCTCACGCCGTCGTTCAATCTTGCGAGCGTAAGCGCGGTCAAATCGAACACGGACGGCTCAGCGTTGATTCAGGTCGGCGGTAACATCGAGCACGGCGATAGCGGCGGACCCGCGCTCGACGCCAACGGGCATATCGTCGGCGTTGTCAGCTTCGGCGGCCCAGACAACCAGGGCATCACCGCGTTCCTGCGCTCCAGCGACAGCGCGCGTCGCCTGCTCACAGGCGCCAAAGTCAACCCGCAGCCGGGAGCGTTCGAGCTCGCCTGGGAGCGCGCGTTCAACGATTACGCGGCGACGTATCCGGGCCACTGGCGCCGCTCATCTCAGGAGTTCGCGGCGTTGCTCAAATCCTATCCGCAGTTCAAAGGCGCCGCGCCCTACGCGAACTGGGCGCATGGGGCAGCGCTACACGAGCCGCTGCCGCAGCACAAGCCGACCCTCTCCCCCATCGAGCAGTTCGCGCTTGCCGCGTTGGGCGCTCTGGCGCTGGCGCTGATCGCGCTAACGCTCTTCCGCGCGGCGCGTGGCGACCCACCAAATCGTCGCAAAGTAGTCAGATACCGCGCGTCGAGCCTCTCCGACCAGTCCGGCGGCGGCATCCTGCGCAGCGCGCTTGACGAACAGTTTGCGCACTCCACACATAGCATGAACTAGCATAAACTAGCATACTGGAGCGCAGAGGCGAGCCGGCAGGGACAGCGCGCCACCTGATTGTCCCTGTATCCACACGCACGGGCGACGACAGACAAGAGTATGACATCCGTGCGTCGGATAGCCACGAGATAGCTCTTGAGAGAGCTTTCGACCACGCAACACGAGGCCAGGAGCGAACCGCCCGTATGGGCAGTCACTCCTGGCCTCGTCGCTGTTCCGCTCTATTCCGCTGTGGGCATCGTCACGAGTGGACCCACTCCTGACCCTGGATGTACCAGTCGGTGTTAGTCTGAGGCGTGTAGTTGTAGCCGTCCCAGATGGTGGTCGAGCCGGGGGCATAGGTTGGGTCCGTATGTTGATCACAGGGTGTCGGCGCTGTGCTCGCATACGTCGCGAGGCCCGTTGTGCAGTTGAACACTCCGCGCGCCATGTCCGGTGGCACTGGGAACTGTGTGCCTTTCGGCCAGTGGTAGTTCTTGATCGCGTACTCCATGATGTCGTGGAAGATGTAGCCAGCGCCCGCGATACCAATGACGTTGTGCAGGTCACTGGAATCGGAATTGCCTGCCCACACACCCAGGACCATGTAGGGAGAGTATCCCATCGTCACAATGTCGCGCGCACCGTTGATGCCTTGCGACGTACCGGTCTTGGCGGCGACCGCAGGGAAGCCAAGCACGTTGTCCGGCGTGTAGCCGGATACCCCTGGAGTGATGGGATCATTGAACTCGAGAGGGTTCCAGACATTGAAGTCGGGAATCCGCGCATTCTTATCAGAGAGGATCGAGGTCATTTCGTAAGCCGCCTGGGGGCTGAGCACCTGCGCCGGCGTTGGATCAGACGCCTTGTACACAACTTTACCATATGAGTTGACGATCTCCAGCACAGAGCGCGGCGGCACATGCTTGCCCTGGTCTGCGAAGACGCCGTAGGCGTTGGTCAGCTGCAGCAGCGAGATGGGCTGCGTGCCAAGCGCTGTCGTAGGGCCCATATTCCCCTTGATCAACGAGGTGACGCCCATGCGCTGCGCCTCCGCCAGGAAGGCGTCGGACGTGCTGGGGGTGGCCCCCACAAACTCCATCGTCTGCGTGGCCGGGACGTTCAGCGAGTTCGCCAGGCCATAGCGCAGTGGGATGTGTCCGGAGAAACTCCCAGCGTCAAAGTTGTGCGGCACATAGTATCCCGGACAGCCTTTCGCCGCAGGGTCAGTGATGGGCTTGTTCGTCACGGGATCGACCGACGGGACCGGGAAGCAGGTCGGCGAGTCCTGCACGATGATGCCGGGATTCCAGCCCATCTGGAACGCCGTCGCGTAGACCAGCGGCTTCGTGGACGAACCCATCGAGCGCTTGTCAGATGTGGTGACGTTGTAGAAACCGGTCACCTTGGGATCACGGTCGGTGTAGTCCACCGAGCCAACCATCGCCAGGATGTCGCCATTATGCGGGTCCATCGCCACTTCCGCAGTGTTGTGGATGTTCGCCGAATCCGCGAGCGACGGCTGCATACAGCTACTACATCCACCTGCGTACTTGGACCACGTCAGCGTGTGCGGTTTCAAGATGTAATACTGCGCCCGCTGAATGGCGTATTCGTCGAGATTCAGGTCGAGCGTGGTATAGACCTTGATGCCGTCAACGGCGGCGTCAGGGATGTTGAACTGGCTGCTCGGCAGCACATCGTTGAGGATGTAGTCCACGAAGTGCGGCGCCAGCTTCGTTACGCCGAAGGTCGACGCGCCGCCGCCGCCCAGATGCGAGCCGACCTTGTGGTTCAGCAGAATCTGGTACACCTCGTTCAGCGAGCTATGGAATGTCGCGTCGCTGATGTGGCCAAAGCGCAACATGCTGCCTAGCACGACCGAAGCGCGGCGATAGACCATCCACTCATGCCCACTGGTCGTGTAGTGGAAGTTGTCCGGTCCAATGCCATCCGGATAGCAGGCCGCGTTCGTCAGCTCCTGCGCGTTGCCAATGCAAGGGCTGTCCCACTTGCTGGCAGGGCAGGCTTGCGCCGCTGTCTGCCCATTTGGTGGATAGCAGCTAAACTGGCTGGGCTTGTACTCCGTCGGCGCGTTCGGCACACCTACCAGCATCGAGATCTGCGCCAGGTCGAGCTGCTGGTTCGCCCAGCAAGTGCGTGGTGTGCTGAAGGTCATCGAGCCACACTTGGTCGCGTCTTTGATCGGCTGCAACCCGAAGTAGTTCTCCGCAGCGGCCTCGATGCCGAGGTTGCCGTCAGAGTAGTCAATCGTGTTGAGGTACATTTCGAGGATCTTCCACTTCGGATAGGTACCACTTTCCGTGATGCCAACCGAAAGAATAGCCTCGTTGATTTTGCGCTGCAGGGCCTTCGATGTGTCATGCAACACGAGGTTCTTCACGAGTTGCTGCGTGATCGTCGAGCCACCTTGCGCCGCGCTGCCGCTGCCCGCGTCGACGAGCAGCGAGCGGAAGATACTCGTCCAGTCAATACCGATGTTCGTCGCGTCCCAGAAGGTGTGGTCCTCGGTATCCACGGTCGCCTTCACCACATCAGGGCTGATATCGCCATTGACGCCACCCCCGCCATAGCTCAGGTAGATGTTGACGCCAGTGGACTTCGGCACCGTATAGAGGATATTGCCATTGCGGTCGTAGATCGTGGTGCTGCCCAGCTGAGCTGAAGATGCGACTGACGCGATGTCACCCTGGTGCTGCGCGTAGTAGTTGAAGGCGTAGTACGCGCCGCCCGTGCCAGCACCGAGCAGCGCCACCAGCAGCGCCGCTGAGAGCGCGAATCCAACGGCGTACCACATCGCCTGCGGATTGTGACGCCCTAGCCGCCACTTGCGCGCACGGATGCGCAGCCGGGAGCGGCGATACGAGCCCTGGGGCGTTTCAGCCGCTGCGTCCGCTCCCACCGCGCCCATCGCGACTGATGGCGCGTAGCTCGACGCGTCACGATCATACCCGTCGTCGTGTCGCCCACGCATCGCGCCGCGCGCGGTCTGCATCATGGAGCTGAGCTGGCGCGACATGCTCTTCGAGAGGTCACGCGCCCGTGCGCCAACCGATCGGCTCTGCGCTGAATATGCGCCCGTGCCGTCGTATTCGTCTCCGCGAGGGGCGCGCTGGCGACCACTCTCGCGCGCGCCATCGTAGCGCTGGCCTCGCGAGGGGGTGTCGCCGGGACGGCTCGGGCGGCGCGGCGCATCATAGCCACCATCTGGCGGCCCAGCGGGGCGAATCAGCCCGCCGCTGGCGCCTGAGCGCCGCCCACTGGGATCAGAGGGCGCGCCACGACCGCGAGGCATGCCCGTGCGGCTGGGTGAATTGGGCGGCGCGGGGCGTTCACCGGAGGCTCTGCTTGGCCGTCCATTGGGATTCTCTCGTGGGGCGCCACTGTTGCGCCGGTCGTCATCATAGGAACCACGCGAGTCCCTGCCCATCTGCTGCGCCTCCTCTACTGCCTCAAGCTTGCTCTATCACCTGATGCCAGCGGCCACTCACGACAACGCTACCCTGCGGGGGCGCGCGACGGCCGCTCAACCGAACTCTAGCTACTGGCATACTAAGCGCGACAAATCCATACGGCAAGCGGTATGGGACATATAGGGCGCTGTACACAGGCGACATGAGTACGTGATGGAGGCGCCATTGAAGCGCGGTGAAACTCCCATGAAAAGAGCAGGCGGAGACTGCGCAAAAGCAAGCGTCACATCCTACGAATCATCAATCGCGGGCAGCCTGCATATGCGTCGCCAGGCGCCGCCGCGTTCATGCGCCGAGATACGCTATACTGAACGTCGGTTTCGGCTTGCGGACTTCGGCGCCACGGGCGCGCTGATAGCCCCCGAAACCTCAGGGACGATTGTTCTCGCCATCAGGAGTGGTGGCGACAGCTACGATTTCAACGTGGAGGAAATGTACAGATGCTCTCACAGGGATTCCAGCGCGGCGCGCTGGTGGACGTCTTCGTCGCGCGCGGCGCGCTTGCTGGCGCACAGCGGGGGCGATTGGCGGCCAACATGGCGCGTGAAGCGGCGCTAGCGGTCGCTGGCGTGGTTGCGCTGGCGCTCAGCGCACATGTCATCATCCCATTGCCCTTCACCCCTGTGCCTGTGACTGGGCAGACATTCGCCGTCCTGCTGCTGGCGGCGGCGTACGGCGCGCGGCGTGGCCTCGCCAGTGTCGCGCTCTATCTGATCGCGGGCATGGCCGGCTTGCCGGTCTTCGCCACCGCAGCGAGCGCCGCCAGCTATGGCTATCTCGTCGGATTCGCGTTGGCGGCGCTGGTGGTTGGCTGGCTGGCCGATCGAGGCTGGGGCCGCGCGCTGCCCACGTCCATCGCCGCTATGCTTGCGGGCGAGATCGCCATCTACGCCTGCGCGCTGCCCTGGCTGGCGCGCTTCGTCGGCTGGAGTCACGTCATCGCGCTGGGGCTAACGCCATTTCTTATCGGTGACACATTCAAGCTCGTCGCCGCCGCGCTGCTGCTGCCCGCAGCGTGGCTCGCCACTCGCCGCGTCATCGGAGAGGAGCCACGCTAGATGTCTGACGATCTCGACCAGGGCCTCGACCAGGGCCTCGACCGCAGTGTGGCGGACATCCCCACCGAAGAGGCGCCCGAGGCATCCACGACCAGCGGCGACCAGCCGTTCTACGAATACTGGAACCAGCGCGCTTTCCTCCGCTGGATGGGCGCGCGCATCAGCCACAGCGCGGATGGCCATGCGATCTGCGTCTTCGAGCCGGGTGACCATCATCGCGGCGCGGGTGTGGGCGGGCGCGCGGTGACTGGCGCCGTGCAGGCCTACATCTTCGACATCGTCACTGGGGCCGCCGTCGCCTCGCTGGCGGATGGCTTGCGCCCACAGGTGACCGTCTCGCTCGATGTCACCTTCGAGCATCCCGCGTATGACGCGCCACTGACCTTCGAAGCCGATGTGCAGGGCGGCGGCAAGCAGCTCTTCTTCGTCGAAGGCGTCTGCCACGATGTCAACGGGCGCGTCACGTCGCGCGCACGCGCCATCTATCGCCGCTTCGACAAACGCCTTGTCATGCCGCACGGCGCTCCGGAGTCTACTGAAGCCCAGGAGTAGACGCGCGCGCAAGCTAGCGATGCAGGTGAAGTCAGATGCTTCACCTGCATCGCTGCACATGCCACGAGCGTGCGCGACCAGTGGCCCCACAGCACAGGACGTCAGCGCCGATTCCTATTTGAGCAGCCTACTTGAGCAAGAAAGATAGGCCCACCAGCGCAAGAATCAGCGCGAGGCCCAAAAGTGCGAGCGGACTGAGCACGAAGCGCCGGCGGCGCGGAGCATTGGGGTCGTACTCGTTGTCTGGTTGGTTGAGCCGCCCAATTTCCGCATTCATGACAGCCTTCATGTTTGGGTCGTAGCCTTGGAACCCCATACGATGCTTCTCTGCACACACTGAGCCTGCTCGTCACATGTTTGGTCTACGGATGGGCTGAAGTATGGTTGCGGCGCATCGCTCTTGCGCTGAATGGAGGGTTGCGGTCAATACGGTAGCGAGTGAGCGTGTCATGGCGCGGTTCATCCGCCGACCAACCGACCCAGCGCAGCCGCTGCCCTCCTCTATTCATCGCAAGGCGCGTCTCCCCAGCCGAGGGCGCTCCGCTACCTCGGCCAGCGATAGCCCGCCGCCGCATAGATCATTTCGATTGCCTCGGCCTGGGCGACCGAGTCGGCTCGGGTGATCGCGGGCCTCTCACCGCGCTGGATGCAGTCAGCGAAGTGCTCGACCTGCAACTGATATTGGTCCACAGCGGCGAAGCGCCGTTCCCACGCCTCGTCCTCCACATCAACACGCACGACCGCTTCGACGCGTCCCGGCGTGAATGGCAGCGGGATGGTGATGCGGCCCTTCTCACCGACGATCTCCGCGAACTGCCGCCACGGCAGCTCGAAGCTGGAGTCGATCAGCGCGCGGCGTCCCTCGCCAAAGTCCAGCGCGGCGGAGACACCCAGCTCCACCTCGGAATCAGGCGGCTCGGTCGTCAGCGCCACCGCGCGCACAGGCGCCCCCTCAAAGAAGATGCGGCAGAGGCTCAGCGGATAGCACCCGACATCCATAAGTGAGCCGCCGCCCAGCGACGCCTTCAGCCGGATGTTGTCGGGGCTACTGCGAATGTCGAAGACGAAGGCCGAGCGAATCAGCCGCACCGGACCGATACGCCCCGCGGCGACCTGCTCGCGCGCCCAGGCGATCTGTGGATGGAAGCGATACATAAACGCCTCCATCAGCAACGCGCCGCTCTGCTCGCTCGTATCGAACATCTCACCCACCTCAGCGGCGGTCAGGCCCAGCGGCTTCTCGCACAGCACATGTTTGCCCGCTCGCAGCGCCCGAGTCGTCCACTCCAGGTGTTGACCGTTGGGCAGAGGAATGTAGACGGCGTCTATCTCCGGGTCTTCCAGCAGAGCCTCGTAGCTGCCGAAGGCGCGCACACCTCGCTCGCGCAGCGCGATACGCTCAGCGCGGGCCAGGTCGCGGCTGCCAATCGCGACCAGCCGCCCGTTGCGC
This sequence comes from Ktedonobacterales bacterium, assembly GCA_035642255.1. Classification (GTDB taxonomy): domain Bacteria; phylum Chloroflexota; class Ktedonobacteria; order Ktedonobacterales; family JADMIN01; genus JAKAIY01. The sequence continues at coordinate 19,770 of DASQSS010000300.1, forward strand.
GACGCCTCGATCGCCGGGATGACCGCCTTGACGCCAATGTTCGCCGTGCTAATCACACCCCAGCGTACCAATTCGCCTGTCTCCTGCGTCGGATTCTCCATGCTTCGTCCTCTCTCCGCAGCGCGTCGCCTGACACGGTCTTTAGCAAGACGCGATGCCATGCCAACCGGTATAATGCAGTCGCGCGGGCGCGTCCGCCGCGCGGTCGTCGCTGTGTACTATACGACGACGTGTCTTACGCGAGCTTATCGTGAGGTCAGCGCTGATGAGGCGATATGGCTCGCGCACCAGAGGGAGACAACGGCGATGGCGATGCCCCGCATACGTCCACTCGGGCCAGATGAGGCGGCCCCTGAAGCGCGCGAGACGCTGGAGCGATTCCAGCGTGAGCGCGGTAATATGCCCAACATGTTCCGTACTATGGCGCTGCGGCCAGACATCATGCGAACCGCGGCGGACCATATGAACGCCATCTTCACCACTGGCACGGTAGAGACGCGGCTCAAAGAGATGTTAGCGGTGCGTGTCTCGCAGATCAACGACTGCCACTATTGAAAGTCCTCACATACTGCTTTGGCAAAGCAGCTCGGGGCTTCTCAGGACCTGCTGGATGCGATGTTCAACATCGACCAGCATCGCGACGAATTTACGCCAGCCGAACTGGCGGCGCTGACCCTGGCGGAGCGCATGACAACCGACGCGCGCAACGTGGACGAAGAGGTATGGGCGGGGCTGCGTGAGCACTTCGATGATGGACAGATCATCGAGCTCGCCGCGGTCATTGGCCTGTTCAACTACTTCAACCGCTTCAATGACGCGCTGCGGGTCGAGATTACGCCGCCCGGCCGTCCGCCGACCAGCGACGCGCACGACTAATCCAACACACTGAACCAACACAGGGAACGCATATGTCTACTGATGACCGCGAGGAGCGCGCCGATGTAGCAGCAGCCTCGGCGGACGAGCGGCTGACTGAGCTACTGGCGGCGTTGGGTCAACTCCAGCGCTATCTCGATGAGCGCGGCAGCCACACCTACGAGCTGGCGCAGCGCTTCATCGCAAACGCGCGGCGCGATCCCGCTTCGCGCAGCTACGACGAGCGGCAGGCGACGATGCTCGAATATCAGCACTACATCTGGCGCGAGATCGCTGGGCGCGTCGGGCAATTGATCTCGCTCTACGGCGAGCCCACGTCCGGCCCCGACAACACGCCTACGCCAGACACCGGCGCGGCGCATGCGGACGGGGCGCAAGCGGATAGCAACGACGTCTGAGGCGCGCTCAGTCGGCGGTGGAGGTTAGCGTCTGCCGCCGACTGGATCGCCATACTCGTTGAATTCGAGATAGACGACATCGCTCACATAGGGATGCATGCGCAAGCGCTCGCAGACCTCCGCCTCTTTGCCCGGCTGCACGCGCGCAAGAAAGCCGTGCTTGCGAGGGATAAGGCGCATCGGGCGCGCCGCGCTGGCGGCCAGAAGCCGCTGCGCCTGCCCAACACTGACCCCCTGGCGGAAGAAGATGGCGATGCGCCCTGGCCCCAGGAGGGGCGCCTGCTGCCGTACGGTGTCACCCTCGAAGCGGCTGATGATGCCCTGGGCGGCCTGCTCCATCTGGTCATGAATACGCTTGATGGTTGGCGCCGCCGCCTGCTGAGCGCGCCCAGAAAGCTCACGCGCGGATGCGGCGAGCCGCCCAAATGCGTCACCCAGACGTGAGACTGGCGCCGCTTCATAGGCCGGAATTGGGTGCATGCCACTGGCGCGCGCTTCGCGCTGGAAGCTCAGCGCGTTTTGCAGCCCGGGACGCAAGTCATTCCACCACTGGCGCATGGTATCCGCCACCGGAGCTGGGGTATCGTCCGCGTGCTCGCCCTGGTCATGCGCGTAGCGCTGTCGTCGCAGCTCCTGGAAGCGCGACATGCGTGGGTCGGGCAGCGCGCCCGCCATGCTCGCGGAGGCTGGCTCCGGAGCGATGCGCCCGTCTGGAGCCGCCAGCCGATGTTCTGTGGCGGCAGGCCGTGGCGCTCCGTTGAGGGTGAATGGCGGCTGCGGTCGTGGCGGCAGGCCAGCGCGCCAGTCATGATGTGAGGCGTCCGTCTCGGGCGCGATCGGCGTCGCGCCCGGTCGCGGAGGCCACGACGCCTGCTCACCCGTCTGCAAGAAGTCTGGCTTGAGTCGCTGCATCTGCTGAATCTGGTCGGGTGTCCACTGAACCGTCGGCTGGTCCGCCATCGCCCAGTCGTCTTCGCTGTCATTTACCTCGTCAACGAATTCCTCGTCAGCGTCCGGGTCGGTGGGCGCCGCCGTCCGAGGTGTCTGCGCTGGTGGAAGAATCGGGTTCGAAGGATTCGACGGATTGGAGGTAGTTGACGTATTCGAGGGCG
>DASQSS010000301.1:0-13698 GCA_035642255.1 Ktedonobacterales bacterium
GGGCGAGTGATGGGCGACAGCAGGCGCAATGAAAGATGATCCAGCCAGTGAGGCGCGCCACCTCAACCTCCGCCTGGAGGAGGCGACGCCAGGGGCGCACGGCGAGCGCGCGGCGAGCCACATGGATGCGCGAAATGATCTGTCAGTCGGTGGGCTGCGGGTTTCGACGCGCGCGTTGCTCTGGCCCGATGCGCAAGCTCCTCGTCAGGCGAGGCGCGGGCATCGGGCGCTATTCGCGCTGATCGTGATGATGCTCTGCGTCATGCTCGCGCCCATCCAGCCAGCCGACTCCGCGTATCTGTTGGCGGCGACTCAGGCCCGCGCCGACTATCGCTATGACATGGCGCTGGCTGACTACGCCCAGGCGCACACGGCTGACAGCGCCGACCCTCGCCCACTCTGCGCCGCCGGAGATGTCTACACGCTCCAGAAGCTCCCCAGCCAGGCGGCGGCGTCCTATCGCGCCTGCGCCAACGCGGCGCCAATCAATGGCTCGGCCTGGCTGCGTCTGGGCGATGCGCTGGCGAGCGCCAATGATGTCGCGGGCGCGGTCATCGCGTGGCGGCAGGCTGGCGAGGCGCGCGATTACACCGGCTATGCGCGTTTGGCCGAACATGCCGAAGGGCTTGGCCAGCTCGACGAAGCCGCCCGCTGGTGGTCGCAGGTCCCGCAGGACGACGAGCTTGCGCAGGGACATCTGGGGCTACTCGATCTCGCTCAGGGCAATGTCAGCGGCGCGGGCGCGCACTTCTTCGCGCTGCGCCACTCGCAATCAGCCTACGCCATCCAACTGCGCAATGCGGGTGTCTTTCTCTTCGCGGGACACGTTCCCACATCGGCGCTCGACGAGGAAAATATCGGCTATGCGCTGCTGACGCTCGGTGAACCGGCTGTCGCGCTGGCGCCGTTGCGTCGGGCGACGCAGCTTGCGCCCACCGACGGCTCAGCCCGCGCCTACTATGGGTGGACGCTCTGGCAGCTTGGGCGCCTCGCCGACGCGCGACCACAGATCGCCGCGGGATTGCGCTATAGCTCCACATTGCCCTTCGCGCTCTATGCGGCTGGGCAGGTGTCCATGGCCGATGGCAAGTTCGCGCGGGCGTTGGCGCTGTTCCAGACGGCGCTGGAGATCACGCCGAAGAACCCCGCGCTCTGGAGCGCGGCGGGCGATGCGGCGCTGGCCGAGGCGGACTACGTAACCGCCGAATTGTCCTATGGCAACGCCGCGCGGTTTTCGGACGATCAGGCGTATAGTGTGGCGCTGGTGCAGTTCTATCTAGACCACGGCATAGGGATGGACCACGGGCAAGCGCAGCAAAGTCTCTACGCAGCCATGAGACGATTCCCGAAAAGCGAGCCGCTAGCCTTTCTTGAGGGGCGGATATATGATAGCCTCGGGCAAACAACCCTGGCGTTCTACGCCTTTGAACACGCGCTCGCGCTTGATCCCACGGACCCGGGACCGTGGCTCTATCTGGGCCGCTATGCCGCGGAGAGCGGTGATGTCGCGCCAGCGATCGTCAGCTTGCGCACGGCGCTCGCCTTGCAGCCGACCGGCGCCTTTGCGTCACAGTCGCGGCAGGCGCTCGCGAGCTTGAGCGCCTACTCGCTGTAAATGGCGCACACAAGCCGTCCACAGGACACGCCCAAGGAGGGCTACTGAACGGACACGAGCGCGGATGCGTGGTAGAATGGCAAACTATCGGAGCCCAGCAAATCTTGGCTTCGCGCGTGAGCGTGACGACTCCAGCGCAGCCCGCGATGACGTGGCGAGAGGGGTAAGCATGGCGGATTCTATCGGAGATCAGAGAATGCGCTTTCCAGATCAGCCACGGCGTGACCTCGGCGGCTCGTCGACGCAGGCGCCGCTGGTTGGAGCGGGTTTCCCATTCAATCCGTCGGGCGGCTACGTCGGCGGAGCGCCGGTGCGCCCAGGCGCGCCTGGCCAGCCACCTGACGATCCGACATCGCCTTTTCACCCCGGCGCGCACTACCAGCTCGCGCCCGGCACTGTCCTGCAAGGTGGACGCTATGTCGTCGAGGAGGTCATCGGCCAGGGTGGCATGGGGCACGTCTACCGCGTGCTCGATACGCACCTGTCCATGCGCCGCGCTCTCAAAGAGATGATCCCGCAGATGGGTGAGCCTGAGGCGGAACTGATCAACTACCGGCGTGAGGCGCAGATGCTGCTCACGCAGGAGCATCCGGGCATCCCGCAGATATTCGACTCGTTCATCGAATACCGCCGCGCCTACATCGTCCTGCAATTCATACCGGGCGATAATCTGGAGCAGCGCCTCACAGCCGCGTCGGGCTACCTGCCGCAGGAGCAGGTGGGCGAGTGGATGTTGCAGCTGTGCCGCATCGTCGCGCACCTGCACTCACAGCGCCCACCGATCATCTTCCGCGACATCAAGCCCAACAACATCATCCTGACGCCCGAAGGACGCATCGTCCTTGTTGACTTTGGCATCGCGAAGACCTTCGTGCCTGACGAGGAACACACAAACATCGGCACCAACGGCTACGCGCCGCCCGAGCAGTATAAGCGCCAGGCGGAGCCGCGCTCCGATATCTACGCCATCGGCGCGACCATGCATCACCTGCTGACGCGCACAGATCCACGCAAAGAGACGCCATTCACCTTTCATGAGCGGATGCCGCGCAGAATGAATCCAGCTGTCTCAGAACAGATGGAAGCGGTCATCATGAAGTGCGTTGCGCCCAAAGCTGACGACCGCTTTCAGTCGTGTGAGGAGCTGTCCTTCGCGATCGAAAGCGCGCTGGGTCTGGGTCCGCTGGATGACACCAGCCATGTGCGCACCGTGCGGGCGGCTGGCGGGCGCAATCGCTCGACCTGGGCGCCACAAGTAGGGCCCACTTCGACATTGATGAGCCCCACCGCGCCAGTGTGGACGTTTGAGACCGAGGAAGAGATTCGCGCGACGCCCTGCGTCGGCCCTGGCCTCGTCTACGTCGGCTCCTACGACAACAATCTCTATGCGCTGGACAAGCAGAGTGGCGCGCTCCACTGGAAGTTTCCGACCGACGGCGGCATCTGCTCGCGACCGACACTCTGGCGCGACCTTGTCATCTTCGGCTCAGAAGATTTCAACGTCTACGCGCTCAACGCGCTGACGGGCGCGGAGGTCTGGCGCTATCGCACCTGGCATCATGTGCGCTCATCGCCGCGGGTCTTCGGTGACATCGTCTACGTCGGCTCTGATGACGGACATATGCATGCGATAGACCCGCGCACAGGCGCCATGCTGTGGCGTTTCCAGGCCTACCGCGAGGTGCAGTCATCGGCGGCCTACGCCAATGGACTGGTCTACTTCGGTTCACGCGACAACTATGTGTATGCGATTGATGCGCTGACAGGAGAGAAGAAGTGGGGGTTCCGGACGAATGGTCCGGTCATTTCCGCGCCATACATTGTTGAAGACTACCTGTATTTCGGCTCGTATGACTTTTCTGTCTATTGCCTCGAAGCGAAATCCGGCTGGCGCGCGTGGGAAGAGCGCACCGAGAAGTTCGTCATCTCGTCGCCCGTCGTCGTAGGAGATAATGTCTACATCGGCTCGACGGATGGTCACCTGTACTGCCTCAATCGCCGCACAGGCCGCCGCCACTGGCGCTATCGCGCTGGCAACCAGGTGAATTCGACGCCTGAAGTCGCGGATGGTGTGGTCTATTTTGGCAGCATCGACCGGTCACTCTATGCGCTCGACGCCAACGAAGGTCGCCTACGTTGGCGCTTTGAGACGGACGGCATCGTGCCTGGGTCTCCCACTGTCTCGGACGGTATCATCTATGTGGGAAGCGCGGACCACTGTCTCTACGCGCTGCGCGCCGCTCACCCGGGCGCATAACGAGCCTAACATTCCGCAGGGCGCGCGATATCGGAGCGTCGCGCGCGAGTGAGACCACGAGTGAGACAACGTCTGTCTCTCGTACACAGAAAGATGTGGCATGGATATTCAGGATCCGCAGCATACGCCCAATCAGCCCACGAACGAGCCAGACCAGCCAGGCGCAAGCGAGCAGACCGATGCGCTTCGGCAGTCCGCGCCGAGCGCGGGCGCAGCGGAGACCGAAACGCCCCGGACAACAGAAAGCGTCGAGCAGGACGCTATGCAGCCGGATGGGCAGCCTGAAGCCATGCCCGAGGCCATCACACCAGCCGTCGAGATCACGGCCAGTCCTGTTGAGGACTCTGGACTCGCCGAGACCATGCCACTGCCGTCGCTCACCCCTCGCGCTGGCGCGGAGCCGGAGCGCAACACTCCCTCGGCGGCTGCATCGCTGGATGCGGGAGCGCCACTGACGCCGGGAACGATCATCGGCGACTACCGCATCGTCGGCGCCGTCCCAGGGGAGCCATCGTCGCCGCGGTACCTGGCCGAGCCAACCGAGAGCGCCGCGCGTCCAGAGGAGACGGCGCCAGGACTTCGCTATGTCGTGTCCGAACTCACCAGCGGCGCCAGCGACCAGCTCACTCACATCGTAGCGATGAATCTGCGACATCCCGTCCTGCTGGCTCCAGTGGCGCTCGCGCGCGCTGGTGAGCGCCTGTTCCTCGTTTCGCCTGAAATCGCCGATGCGGAAGGTGTGCGTGTGCCATCGATGAGCGCGGGCGAGAGGCTGCGTCCTGTGGATGCGCTGCGGGCGGGCATCGAGCTGGCGGATGCGCTGGCGACCCTGCACCGCAACAATCTGGCGCACCTGCACATCTCTCCGGCAGTTGTCACCCTCTACGAGGGACGCATCTATCTGAGCGGCGTCGAGGAAGCGTCCACGGCGGAAAATGAAGAGGAGGCGCGACCACTCTTCGCCCGCGACACCAACTTCCTCGCCCGCACGATGGGCGTCATCGGCGGCGTGCTCGACGAATTGGCGCCGGACGAAGATTCCAGCGCGAGGCGTAGTCTGCGCGAGATCGCATTGCGTGGCGAGGCGAGCGCGTTTACACGCGCCGAAGAGCTGGCCGAGTCGTTCGCCCTCACTCTCCAGGCGCTGGCATCGGTTGGGGCGGAGCTAGGCGCCGACGTGCGCTCGCTGCGAATGGCTGTCTCCGCCGACGCGGCGACCAGCGTAGGGCGCGTGCGCGCGGCCAACCAGGACGCCTACAGCCTGGCCGTTTTCGATATCCACGACGACGCGGCGGCCGATGCGCCTGTCGGCGTCTTTTTGGTGGCGGACGGCATGGGTGGCGAGGCGCATGGAGAGATCGCCAGCCGGTTGGTCGCGCGCACGGTAACTGCCGAGATGACACGCCAGTTTACCCTGCCCACGACAGTGTGGCCGACTGATACTGTCTTCGATCCAGCGGAAGCCGTGGAGAGCGCGCCAAAACTGGCGCTGTCGCAGGCGCTGGAGCTGGCGGTAAAAGAGGCGAATCGCCGGACGCGCGCGTTCGGGCAGCGGCTCAATGCGACAACCGGCTCGACCATCACAGCGCTCGCGATTTCAGGCGCGCGCGCGGCGATCGCTCATCTGGGCGACAGTCGCGCCTATTTGCTGCGCGATAATCAACTGCTGCAGCTGACCGAGGATCACTCGCTCCTTGCGCGCATGGAGGCGGTCAATCATCCGCTGCTGGAGGACCCCAGCTTCGTGGTGCCGCGCAGTGTGCTCTACCGCTCTGTCGGGCAGGAGGACAACGTCTCACCTGACATGATGGAGTTCGCGGTGGCGCCGGGCGACAGGGTCGTGCTTTGCAGCGATGGACTGTGGGACGAGCTCACGCCGCAGACGATCGGCCAGACGCTCGCGGACGCCAGCTCGCCACGCGCAGCCGCAACCGACCTGGTGGCGCTCGCAAACGCCTCGGGCGGCAATGATAACAGCACCGCTTTGGTCATCTTCTTCGAGTCTGAGCCCGCGGACAACGCGCTGCTGCATCGCAGGATGTACGGCCAGTCAGAAGACGTGGAGCGCGCGCATCTCGACGATGAAGCGCAGCCTGCTGGTGAACCTGAGGAGCGCCCCGACGAAGCGCCGATCACGGCGATGGAAGACATGTCCTCCATGCAGCCGCCCGTCCAGGCGGAATAGCGGGTCGAGAGGGGGATGGGCAGATTGCCCCCAAATTACTACGCGCTCCTCGGGGTCACCCCTGGCGCGACCCCTGAGGAGATACGCCAGGCCTATCGTCTGCGCGCTCGCGCGTCCCATCCTGATGCGCGCCCAGGCGTTGCGGATGCAGCCGAAGACTTCAAAGCGGTCGCCGAAGCGTATCATATCCTCTCGTCGCCGGAGCTACGCCGTACCTATGATGCGCAGCTCCGTGTGACCCGCTCCGATACGCGCACCGCGCCTGACGCGGCCACGGTTACACAGCCGCCGCAGGCCGTGCCCACACCCACGCTAGCGCTCAGAGTCGTCGCTGGCGCGGCGGGAATCGGGCGCCTGAGAGAGCCGACGCGCTTCTATCTGCTCGGCGAGCTGCTGGCCGAGCGCGCCGCGGCTCGCGCCTGGTCGGCTCCGATACGCCTGGCTGTGCTGCTGGACCGCTCTAGCTCGATGCGCGGACCCAAGATCTTCGAGGCGAAACGCGCCGCCAAAGCGTTGTTCAGCGAATTGGGGGCGGAAGATCGTCTCTCGCTGATGCTCTTTGATGATCGGGTCGAGACACTGCTCGCCAGCGAGAGTCCCGTAGGAGCGGTTGGCGCGGAGATGGCGCTTGATAGCGCGATGACACGCGGCGCGACCCAGCTGGGGCTGGCGCTCGAAACCGCCGTTCGCCCACTTGAGACGGATGTCGCACGCGACGGCGTAGCCGCCCTGCTGCTCATCACCGACGGGCGCACCTATGGCGACGAGGCGCGCTGTCTCGCGGTCGCAGAGCGGGCGCGACTGCTCGGCGCGCCAATCATCTGTTTCGGGCTAGGGCTGGAGTGGAACCGGGAGTTGCTCGATCGCATCGCTACCATAAGCGGTGGCTCCTGCGCCTTTGTCGAAGAGCCAGCGCAGCTCACCGATCTCGTTCGCGCCGCCATCGCTGGCATGCGCGCGACCCTGGCCAGCAACATCCGCATGTCGCTTGCGCCAGCCCCAGGGGTGAAGATCATGCGCGCATCCGTAATCGCGCCCGAAATCGCCGATGTCTTCAGCGTGTTCGATGACCAGGGTGGCGCTGGCGGCATGGATGACGCATTGGAGCCCAATGAGCCGCTCAATATCAAGCTTCCCGCGCTCACGACACAGCCCGGGGTGGAGAGCGTTGTCGCACTCTGGGACCTGCTGCTCGATCCTCACGCATTGACGAGAGAGGCAAGTGGCGCATTCGACCTTGGCTCTGTCACAGCCAACTGGGTGACGCCTTCAACGCCCGTCGGGTCAGCGGAGCGCCTCAGTCAGCGTGCGCTGGCGCCGTCACTCTCTGGCGACGGAATAGCCCCGCTCGCCCCAGAGGCGCGCCTTGCGCTGGAACTGCTGACGGCCTATCGTCTTCAGACGCAGGCTGACCAGATGGCGACCTCGGGCGCGGTGGCGGACGCGGCGACCGCGCTCAATACCGCTGCCCTGCGCCTGCGTGCGGCAGGTGACGGACAGCGCGCGGGCGAAGCGCAACAGGCGGCGCTATCGTTGCTCACCTCGCCTGAGGATGGCCGGACGGCGACACTGCGGGTAAAATACGCAAGCAGAAACGGTAGCGCATTCCATCACTTGCGCCGCAGGCTGCGTGAGCGCCAGGCGGATTCGGCGCCATAGCGCTACCGTCCCTTCTGGCGCGTCGGCTGGAAGAAGGAGCGAACCATGAACGCCACGAACCCCTCGCTCGGGCATCAGAATCACTACGATCTGCGGGAACGGGTAGCGCTCGTCGCCGGCGCATCTGGCGGCCTCGGTCAGGCGGTATGCGTCGCACTACTCGTCGGTGGCGCGCAGGTTGTCGCGCTGAGTGACCGAGAACATCCCGAGGAGCGCGAACGGCTGCGGGCCGAGGCAGGTGAGGCGAGCGCGCGGCTACGGTCTGTCGTCGCCGACGCGCGCGACGAACAAGCGGTAAGCGATGTGATCGCCGACATCGCGCAGCAAACTGGGCGGCTCGATATCCTCGTCAATCTCATTGGCGGCTTTGCGGCTGGCAAGCCCGTGACCGAGCTGGACTCGGCGACCTTCGAACGGATGCTGGGGCTGAATTTGCGCCCGACGTTCCTACTCTCGAAATATGCCGCGCGCGAGATGGCGCGCCGGCAGTGGGGGCGCATCATCAATACGTCATCGCGCTCAGCCTATAGCGGCAGGCGCAACGCGGCGGCCTATGCCGTGGCGAAGGCGGGGGTCATCACGCTCACCGAGACACAGGCGGAGGAGACGCGCGACCAGCGCATCACCGTAAACGCCTTACTGCCCAGCATCATTGATACACCGGCGAATCGTCAGGGCATGCCCAAGGCGAACTTTGAAAACTGGCCCAAGCCAGAGGAGATCGCGCGGGTCATCGCCTTTCTCGCCAGTGACGATGCGGCGTTGATCAGCGGGGCCAGTATCCCCGTGTACGGCCTGGCCTGACGATGTCTATCCGCCTATCTGCCTATCTGCCCATCAACTTGCACGCGCCTGCTGGTCATAATGTATACTTTCCAGGCGTGACACGCTGGAAGGGATGCGATGGCGGTGGGGTAGGATGTCCCTTCTGCTGTACTGCCGCAGATCACGCGACGCGCCTCACATGGCAGTGCAGGCTTATGGTACAGACCTATCCGCGCGGAGAACCAACTAATTGGCGAGGTGATGTGTGAGCGAGCGCAACCAGTCCAGCGGGCGGCAAACAACCAATCAACGTGATGCAACGACTGCACGACAGAGGAGCGTTGGTCCATTTGATTCTACAGGAGTCGCCAATCTCGATACCGTGCTGGGCGGCGGACTCGTCCGCGGCGCGCTGGCGTTGATCGTAGGGCCGCCGGGGAGCGGCAAGACAACGATGGCCAATCAGCTCGCGTTCTCCACCGGGCATCAGGGCCGTCGCGCCGTCGTCGTTTCAGCGATGTCTGAGCCAACCAGCAAGCTCATCGCGCATCTGCGCACATTTTCCTTCTACGATGATGCGCTGGTCGGTGACAGAATCCAGTTTCTGAGCCTGGAACAATATCTGTCCGCAGGGCTCGCCGCGACGGGTGAGGCGCTGATAGACATTGCCCGCAAAGCGCGCGCTGACCTCGTCGTGCTCGATGGCTTTCGCGGCGTCCGAGACGCCGATTTGGACCTGCAGGCGGTGCGTCAATTTCTCTATGACATCGGCTCGACCCTGAGCGTCTTCGGCATGACAACGGTCATCACGAGCGAGGCTGATCCACGCGACCCAGCGTTCTTCCCTGAAGCCACCACTGCCGACGTCATCATCGGTCTGCATTACGACCTGGTGGGCGTGCAGCAGCGCCGCGCGCTCGAAGTGGTCAAGATGCGCGGGGCGCAACCGCTCACGGGTCTGCATAGCATCTATCTGAGCAGCGACGGACTGGCCATCTATCCACGGCTGGCGTCGCGTGTCTCCACCCGCACAGAGGCCTCCGAGCCTGACGCAGAGCTGATAGAGCAGGCCACCGCGGAGATGTCATCGCCGCTCGCTCGCCTGTCCGTGGGCATTCCGGGTCTGGATGAGGCGCTCGGTGGAGGACTGACCAGCGGCACATCGACGTTAGTCGTCGGGAGTCTGGGCACGGGCAAAACGATCCTGGGGCTACAATTCGCGGCAGCTGGCCTGCGCGCGGGTGAGCCAACCGTCTATCTCGGATTCCGCGAGAACCTCACACAGCTGTTGCAGAAGGCGCGCGCCTTTGACCTGGGCCGGGAGTTGCTCGAAGGCATACGGCCAGGCGGCTTACTGACGCTTCAGCACTGGGCGCCAGTAGAGCTCAATCCAGATATTGTGGCGGATCGACTCGTCGCCACTCTCGACCGTGTGGGAGCGCGACGCCTGGTTGTCGATAGTGTCATTGAGCTTGAGAACGCCATTCATGAGGGCAGCGACCCACGTCGCGCTGACAGCTACATGGGATCGCTCATCGAGGCGCTGCAACAACGCAACGTTACCTCGATGTTCATTCGCGAACATGACACGACCATTTCCACTCGCCTGGAATTTACACCCGGACAGGTTGCTGTGCTGGCAGAAAATGTGCTGCTTCTCCAGAATATCGAGGGGGGCGCCTCGCTCCATCGAGTGCTTTCCATCGTCAAGATGCGATTCTCCGCGCACGATGCGCAACTCCGGGAGTTCACCCTACAAGCGCCCATTGGCATCAAGCTGCTTGACGCATATATTGCTCCAAATGACGGATAGTCAGCGGTAACCTACTCTGGGTATTTGCCGTAGCGGTAGATAGGATAGCTCGATTCCCTGGCCTGACGTCAGAATATGTCCTGCGTCGTTCACTGTGAGAGGATGCCCGCACTGATGGACTCATCAGATGGCCCACATTCGAGCGTGAATAGTCCAGGCTCGCGGGTGCCGCCTCTTGTGCTCATAGTGGACGATGAGGCGCCAATCGCCGAGGCGCTCGCGCTCATCATCGAGGAGGCTGGGTATACACCGCTCATCGCATTCCGCGGTCAGTCCGCGTTGGAGTTGGCGCGACAGCATCATCCTGAGCTCATCATCACCGACATGATGATGCCACAACTGGATGGCGCCCGCTTAGTCGCGATCTTGCGCGCTGAAGCTGAGGCTGAGGCGCGTCGCATGCCCCCCGTCATCGCCATGACCGCAGGTGGCCTACGGCATGCCCTGTCGGTGGGGGCTGATGCGGTGATGCCAAAACCATTCACGATCGACGACGTAGAGTCGCTCCTGCGCCGTTTCCTGCCACCGATCGCCGCGAGCGAATAGTGGGTTGGCGGTGGAACCCGCGCCTGGCTGGCGTGCTGCGGACCGCCGCGACACCCGCCCGCGCGGGTTGAGGAGCGGATATTCAGTCCGCGCACGCGGACGTTGTGGCCAAGCAAGGGCCTGCCAGGCGCGACTTCACGCCACCCACCCCCACGCGCCATGACCCGATTCGCCTATCCAGAACTCGGGCCATATAGGTCATGTAGGTCATGTAGAGGAAATAGCGCGAGCGGACCGAACAGGACGTGAAAGGCGCTACTCGCCCAGCGTGATCTCATTGCGCACGTCAATGACACCCGGGAGATGCCAGACATCCTGCTCAGCGGATGCGCGGTGGCGCCGGGAGGGCAACACGCCCAGCAGCGTCACTTCGCCGTCCCGCACCTGCACGCGCACCTGCCCCAGATACGGCGCAATGGCTGGATTCTCGCTCAGGATCTGCCAGACCGAGGCGGTCAGCTGGCCATCGCTGCGCAGCGTAGCGGCGGACGCAATCTGCTCGACGGTGGCATCGAGGCGCAGGGTCAGGTCGGGCGCGACAAACGGCAGTACGCTGGATGACTGTGTCACAGAGACCGCCCAGGCAGGTGAAATGAGCGCCTCCTGTCCCTGCTCATTGACCAGCTTGAACATCGGATCGCTCGACAGCTGGACATCGGCAAGCGCATTACTGCGCACGCGTACGATCAGATCAGAGACTAACCCCTCGCGGGTCTCGATGACCAGTCCTTCGAGACGCCCAACATATCCTTCATGACAGCGCACACGCATGCCACCACGCAGCTCGAGGGCATCGGGTGTCGGCGCTGGCGCCTGGGTGGTGTTGATGGGAATCGTGCGAACCTCGCGGCTGAGCTCACCTGAGCTGAGGCGCAGCCAGGCCTCGCGTCCACGGGCGCGCAGCCGGACACCTTTCAGGCGTCCCAGGGCGCTATCATCCACGCCGCGCGCTCGCTGCGGAGCGGTGGGCAGCTGGCGTCCGGTGACGCGCTGACCAAATCGAATGATGCGACGCGCCGGCTGGTCGCCGTGCAAACTGCGCTCGCTAAACAACCGTAATTCTCCCACTCGGCGTCATGTCGTCGTTGTCGTCACATGGGCACGATGGCCCAGAGCGCGCCATATGTCCCAGTTTCCTAGCATATGTTAGCGCAGCCTCGCGCGCAAGCCCCATTCCATGAGACGAGCGGTAACGGGCAGTCGCTACAGAGGCCGCGCTCAGGTCAGAGAATTGCGACAGACGGTGGTGAATCACACAGCGGCGCGACGGAGCCGCGCGGTAGTCCGTCTGAACTTCAAAGGCCGCGCGTCGTACAATAGTGTGCGATAGCGTCGCCGCCTTCATGTGTCGCGCTGTTCATGGTCTACACGATACACACCTTCAGGAGGCGCTTGTGTCACTTAGCACAACACTTCTCATCATCGGCGCTGTGCTTTCTCTTCCGGGAGGCCTCTTCGCCGCAGCACTGATGAGTCAGCCACGCGCCCGCTGGCTTGGTCTCGTCGGCGGTGTGCTTGGCGCCGCGCTGACCGCTATCGCTCTCGAATACTTCACCCATGCAGCCGGAGTGACCATTGACGCCGTTTCGTGGTTCCTCGGCGTGTTCCTGGCCTGCTCGATGGGCGTGGCGATTGGCGCGCTGCTGGTGGGCTTCTTCACCGGCGCGAGCCGTAGCTCCGATACGAACGCCCTGGAGTCCTGACAGCCGCCAACTCGCCAGCAAGTTGAGCGGAAACCCGAGCGGATACGATAACGAGGCGGCGCTCCCCAATACGGTGAGGGGCGCCGCCTCATTGCACGTGCTCCTGAGCTATTCGCGGCGCTATTCGATGGTCCAACCGCTCGTGGTTGGTCGGGTATCACCCAGCGCCAGGCCTAGCACGCCGCCAAGCTCCCGCAGCGCGATGACTCGCACACCCAGCGGCTGTTCCAGCGTGGCCGTAGCCAGCGCGTCAAGCGCATCCAGCGCGGCAGGCGTGTTGAGGTCGTTGTCGAGCGCAGCGTCAAATGCCTCCACGGCGCGCTGGGCGACGGTGTCAGTAGCCATGTTATCCTCGTCCGTTGGCTCGACCGTATGGGCCGCCGCGCGCAGGCGGTCGGCGCGCTGCGCGGCGGCGACCATGTCCCGCGTGAAGTACTCCCACGGCTGGCGATATTCGTGCGACAGGAGCATCACGCGGATAGCGTCGGGCGTGAACGCTTTTAGCAGATCCGCCGCGAGGATGAGATTGCCAAGCGACTTGCTCATCTTCTCACCGTCCAGGCTGACCATCGCGCAGTGCATCCACACCTGCGCAAAGGGGCTTTCGCCTGTCGCATGCTCGCTCTGGGCGATCTCACAGGTATGATGCGGGAAGATCAGGTCGGCGCCGCCCCCGTGAATCGTGATACGCGGCCCCAGCAGCTTCGTCGCCAGCGCGCTACACTCGATATGCCAGCCTGGACGCCCCGGCCCCCAGGGACTCGGCCACGCTGGCTCGTTGGGCTGGCGCGCTTGCCACATCACAAAGTCGAGCGGATCCTTCTTGCGATGGTCGTCCGGGAAGTTGCCACGCTCGTTGGCGGTCGCGAGCAGTTCATCGTAGCCGTGGATGCCAGATGCTTCCGCCAGCGCGCCGAAGCTGGGGTCGGCGCTGACATCATAGTACACCCAGCCCTCGCGCTCATAGGCGTACCCCTTCGCCAGCAGCGCCTCGATCAGCATGATGATATGTCCAATCGCGCTGCTGGCGCGAATGTAGCGATCAGGTGGCAAGACGTTGAGCTGCGCGAGGTCGCGCATGTAGCGCTGCGTCTCACGCAAGCCAAGCTCATCCCAGGCTAGTCCCACCTCACGCGACTTGCGCAGGATGTCGTC
>DASQSS010000302.1:0-6683 GCA_035642255.1 Ktedonobacterales bacterium
CGCGTCGTAGGTGCGCTCGTTCCACCCGACGCTATAGATGTCAGCGCCAAACACGGCGGATATAGGCTGGCCGGGAGCGACACCGGCCAATCGCTTGCGCACTGTGTCAGAGTTGATGAGCGTGGCGCCGAGAGCGTTGCGCAGCTGGGCGGCGAGCGTGCTCTTGCCGACACCCATCAGGCCACCAACCATGATGAGCTGCGCGCGATAAGGGTTCCGCGCGTAGTCAGAGGCGAGCGTGAAGAGCGTCTGCGCCTGTTCCCGTGCGGCTGCGCGCGTTGCGGGCGATGCTTCTGGATCATCGACCTCGAAGGAGCGCACCTTCCCTCGGACGTAGGCGCGATAGCACGCGTAGAAGGGCAGCAGCTCGCGCAGCGCGTCGTCACCGCTAGCCGCGATGTAGGCGTCTACAAAGGCGCGTGAAAGGTCCCGTCGCCCAACGCTGTCGAGTTCCATCGCCAGAAACGCGACCTCCGCGGCGACATCACCGAAGCGGAAGCGGTCCAGAAACTCGATTCGATCGACAAAGACCAGCCGATGGTCCGATGGCCCAGGCATGCCGAGCCGATAGATATGTTCCATGCGCAGGTCGCCGTGACAGTCGCGGATGCGCCCCTCGCGCACTCGAGCGCGCAGCAAAGGCGCTCGCGCAGCCAGGAATCCCTCGACATACGCCCGTATGCGCGTGTCGTCATCCGCTTCGAGCGTGCGTCCGATGTAGGGACGCATCTGATCGAAGTTCTCGGCCCAGTTCGCCGCGATGGTCCGCGCGCTGCCATAGCGCGCCCGCCTTGGTCCAACGATCCCCCGCGCGTGGAAGGCGGCGATCCGCCGGGCGATCTCGGCGAGCAAGTCACCGTCCGCCGCATCCGCCTGGACGAGCGCCGCCAGGGTCGACTCCTCTGGCAGGCGCAGCATGACGACGCTATAGTCGATCACACGCCCGCCGTTCATCTGTGCGCCCGGCTGGGGCAGGCGCTGCGGCGCGAGCGTCCCGCCGAAGCGCAGCGCGCCATCTGGTGATTGCAGCACGGGCGCTACGCCGAGATAGACACCGGGCGCGAGCGCCTGATTGAGGCGCGCCTCCAACGCGCAGAAGTGGCGGCGCAGGGCAGGAGTCGAGTAGTCGAGGAATCCGAAATTACGTGGTTTCTTCAGCTTGAAGGCGCGCGTCCTGGTGAGCAGCACAGCGGATGCGTGTGTCTGCGCCACGACGATGTCGCCGCCATCCGCTTCCACATCTGGAGCAAAGGCGCCAGGTTGGCTGAGCGCCAGCAGCAGTGTCTCGAAGGTTGGCGTCGTGGAAGGGGTCAGGTTGGATGCCGTACCCACGGGCGCGCTGTGGTGACCGCTCATAGCGCCTCTCCTGCTTCCTCAACGCGTCATATGCCTCCAGAAGGCATGATAGCGCATCCCTCGCATGCGATGGGCGCTCGCTGGCGCTGCGCTGGAGACAGGACCGCATGTGTGATGTTCCTGTGAGGTTTCGCGCCTGAACTGTGACGAAGCGGCGAGACGGCGACGCAATAGTGCAAGCGCGCGGTAGTAACACGCCCAGGTGGACGTCAGCGCAAGAAGCTGGACTTTGCTGGAGTCTTCACACGCAGACCGACCATGATACGCGATTCGGTGTGAAACCAGGTGCGAAGCCGGGTGTGAGCGCACATATGCGGGTACTGAGAGCAAAGGCAGGCGATCGAATGGGCGAGATCATGACGGCGAACGCGCGGCTCGTGGCGGGGATGGAGTTTGCGGCGGAGGCTGGCTCCGGGCATCACCTCACGCTGGATGCGGCGGAGCATGGTGGCGGGAACGACCGTGGCTTCCGGCCGATGGAACTGTTGCTGGTGGGTCTGGCCGGCTGTACGGCGATGGATGTGATCGGGATTTTGCGCAAGAAACGCCAGCATGTGACGAGCTATGAAACGCACGTCACTGGCGAGCGAGCGGACGACCACCCGATGGTCTACACCGATGTCACCGTCGAGCACATCATTACCGGGCATGGCGTCGATCCGGAGGCGGTGGCCCGCGCCATCGAGCTGTCCGAGACGAAATATTGCGGCGCGGGCGCTACCATCAGCAAGACCGCCAAACTCAAGCACACCTTCCGCGTGATCGAGGCCGAGCCTGAGGCGGTCGAGGTATAGACGGCGGCCAGTCCCTATGTGCCCCTATCTGCGCGGTCGCGCGCCTATGGCGGCATGGACGGAGAGTGTCACAATGGACGCATTGGCGATTATCTGGCCGCTTGGCGTTGTGCTGATCTGGGCAGCGGTCTTTGGGATTACGCTGCTGCTCGTGCGCATGACGACGCGCGACCAGCAGGTGGTAGTCCGCGCGGAGTATGCGGTGGAGGATGCCGCTGTGCGCGCAGCGGCGGAGCCAGCGGACGCAGCGGTCGTGGCAGCCGTCGTCTCGCAGCGGGCGGCTCCACCACTTCCAGCCACCTGAGGCTCCGCTCGGTCATCGAGCGTCTATATAAAGGGAGGAGCCACGGAATCCTGCGGGGCGCCGTGGCCCCTCTCGCGCTGTGAACGATCGCCAGAGTCCGGCGCCGCTACTTAGCGGTCCTCGGCGCGCCGCCGGAACCAGTACCATGCGGACGGCCAGGTCTGGTCGCCGATGGTCGTCTGGCCTAACTCCACGCGCTCCAGTGTGAAGGTGGGCGCGAAGAGCGTGCGAATCGTCTGGTCCGGCTGTCCATGCTGCTCTTCGGCGGCGCCCCCTACAGCCGCCAGATGAGCGAAGAGCGCGTACAGACCACCGCCGCGCACCACACGCGCGACCTCAGCGGCGTAGGCGGTTAGATCGTCGCCGCGCAGGTTGTGCATGCAGCCGATGTCGATCGCGAGGTCGTAGGGCGGGTCCATGCCTTCCAGATGTGTGACGGAGCCAACGGTGAAGCGCACGCGATCGGCGAGGCCCGCCTGCGCCGCTCGCTGCTGGGCAAGCTCGACCGCCTCGGGTACGAAGTCCACGCCATCACAGCGCCAGCCACGCTGCGCAAGGTAGAGGCAGCTGCGCCCCGGTCCGCAACCCAGATCCAGCGCCTTGCCCGCGGGGAGCTCCTCAGCAAGCGCGATGATCTCTGGCGGCGGGAGCGGCTGGTCCCACGGCGTGTCGTGCGCGCGATAGCGCTGCCGCATAACATCAAATGTGTTCATGGCGTCCGCTCCTCATAATAAGCCGGGCCTGTCGCCGATGGCGCGCTACTTTTTGCGCGGTTCGTCCGCGGTTCGTGGTCCCGCCGCGAATGCGCCTGGTGACTTCGCCTGAGGACATTCTACCGCGCTGCGGTCATGCATGCGCCGCTCCACAACAGAAATCGCATCGCGGGCGACGATGCCGCATGACATCCACACCTCCTCCTGTCGTGTGCGGCGCGACATGTGACCTGGCGCACGACCCCTCGTTTGACCATATGCGGAGTCTGACCGCTTTTCCGCTCCATACCATCTGTGACCATCTGTCAGCGCATGACCTATCTGGCGTAAGTGGCTGATGAGAATCCTCATGAATTCAGGCTTTGATGGGACCTCTATGGACGTATGGGGGATAGCAGCGAACAGTAAAAAGCGCGTATACTACGCAGGCGCATCGCGCTGGTCGCAGGCGCCTGTCGTCAAGCATCACCTGCCGAGGAGGCTCTACCGTGAAGTTCACCTGCAAGCAGCAAGACCTGGCGAAGGGTCTCTCCATCGTTAGCCACGCCGTCTCCACTCGCACCACGCTGCCGATTCTCTCGAACATTCTGCTGGCGGCGGAGGGAGATCGCCTGCGCTTCTCGGCGACGAATCTGGAGATCGCCATCACCTGCTGGGCGCCCGCGAACATCCAGGAGGAAGGCACGACGACAGCGCCCGCGAAACTGCTGACCGATTTCGTCAACACGCTCAGCCCGACGGATGTGAAGCTGGAGCTTCAGCCGAGCAGTCAGTCGCTGAAGGTGAGCGGACAGCGCAGCCAGGCGACGATTCGTGGGATGGACCCGACGGAGTTCCCGACGCTGCCCAGCGGTGACACAGGTGAGCAGGCAGTCACGCTCGACGCCGCCGAGTTGCGCGTGATGATCGGCGAGGTGGCCTTCGCCGCCGCGACTGACGACGCGCGCCCGGTCTTTACTGGCGTGCTGGCGCGTGTGCGCAACGAGCGGCTGACGCTGGCCTCGGCGGACAGCTTTCGGCTGGCGGTCGCGACGACGGAGCTTCCCGGCGCACCCAACATGGGCGATGTGCTGATTCCGGCGCGCGCGCTGACCGAGCTGGCGCGCATCCTGCCAGCGGAGGGCGAGGCGCGTATGGTCGTGACGCCCAACCGCAATCAGGTGCTCTTCCGCGCGGGCGAAGTCGAGATGCTCTCGAACTTGATCGCGGGCCAGTTTCCCAACTTCGAGCAGATTCTGCCCAAGAGCCACTCGACCCGCGTGACCCTGCCGACCGATCAGTTCCGCCAGGCCGCCAAGACGGCGACGCTCTTTGCCCGCGACAGCGCGAACATCGTGCGGCTGAAAGTGGAGGGTGGCGAGCCGGATGGCCTGACCCCAGGTGTTGTGACCATTCAGGCCACAGCGGAGGAGGTCGGCGACGCGACCAGCACCATCGAGGAGGCTGCGGTGGACGGCGCGGGCATGGAGGTGATCTTCAACGTCAAGTACGTCACCGATGTGTTGGCCGTGCTCGATACCCCGCAGGTGGCGCTGGAGCTGAACTCACCCCAGGCGCCAGGCGTCATCCGCCCGGTCGGCGCGCAGGGCGAGAAGTACACCTACGTCATCATGCCGATGTACAACACCCGCTAGCGCGATTCATTCACCTATACATACAAGCGATTGAACGCGACGATTTGGCGTCACCTTGACGTCAGACCGTCGCGTTTCGCTGATGCGCGCCTGGATAGACGCGCATCAGCTGGTAGTGAGCGCGTACAATCCTATACGTGTTGTATGGCAAGTCAAGGAGTGAGAACGACATGGCGACAACTGGACGATTGAATGGGACCGTGGCGCTCGTGACGGGCGCCAGCAGTGGCATCGGCGACGCGACAGCGCGGGCGCTGGCCGAGCTGGGCGCGGCAGTGTCCGTGGTGGCGCGGCGGCGCGATCGGCTCGATCAGCTAGCGACCGACATTAGCCAGCGTGATGGACGCGCATTGGTTATCGAGGCTGATGTCACCAATCAGAGCCAGGCGCAGGCCGCTGTCGAGCGGACAGTCGCGGAGATGAGGCGGCTGGACATTGTGGTGAACAACGCTGGCGTGATGCTCCTCGGCCCGATCGAAGATGCGCCCCTGGAAGAGTGGGAGCGCATGGTTCACCTGAATGTGCTCGGCTTGCTCTATACAGCGCACGCCGCGCTGCCGCATCTGTTGAAAGCGGCGGAGGACTCGGAGCGCAAGGTGGCCGACCTCGTTAACATTAGCTCGGTCGCTGGGCGCATGCCCCGGCGTGGGTCGGGGGTCTATAATCTGACGAAGTTCGGGGTCGGCGCGTTCAGCGAGTCGCTGCGGCAGGAAGTCACAACGCGCCATGTGCGTGTCTCGCTGGTCGAGCCAGGCGCCGTCGCGACGGAGCTGACCAGCCACTTGCGCCCGGAGATACAGGAACAGACGCGGCAGCGCTTCGGGAACATGGAGAGGCTGGAGTCCGAGGATATCGCCGACGCCATCGCCTATATCGTGACCCGCTCGCGCCGTGTCGCCATCAACGAAATGCTCATTCGCCCGACGGAGCAGGAACAGTAGAAGCGTTGGCATCGAGCGCGGCTCGCAAGCGCTTGGGCGCGATGATGCGGTAGGCGTCAGTCACGAAGTCCGCGAGGTCGTCCCAGTCGACGGGGACGTCGAGCCAGACGCCGAGCCAGCCGCGATGACCGACGTACGGTGGCCGGAAGAAGCGCTCAGGCTCCGATGCGACCAGCGCTCGCTGGGCGTCTGGCGGCGCGGCAAGCCAGCAGGCCAGCCGGTCGTCGTGGTGGTGGTCAGCGAACATGACGAACGCGCGCTTGTCGCCGACAAACCACGTTGGCTCGCCGTGGCTCAGCCGCTCGCTCGTCTCAGGCAGCGCCAGACATAGCTGGCGGAGCTTCACGAGGGGGTCGTCAATCGTCCGCTGAGCGCCCATGCCTTGCTCCCCTTCTGTCGCCTTGTACCGTGTGATCACAGCAATCACAGTCATATCACAGTCTCATCACATCCGCGAGGGTCGCATGCGATGTGCGACGTTTCTCACATGCTCTCCTTGGGGCGCCGGGCTACGCTTGCGATAGCATACGACGCACTCAAAGTCAGGCTTGCCCACGGGCGACCTGTTCTCTCCAGGAGACGGTAGTGATGAGCGCTCCACACCTTGAACACACCCCCACAGCCGCGGAGGCGACCACTCCAGAGACGACGACCGCGCGGAGCCAGGAGCAGCCCCAGCCAAGCGCGCCCGTGGCTCCTGAGCTACCGACGGGCGATGATGGCCTGACAGCGGGACAGGCGCTCTCACTCTGGTGGAACAAGAGCGTGCCGCGCGGCGCTCGCACGGCGGTGACGCAGCTAGCGATCGCGCTGGCCGTCGTACTGGTCGTCTTGCCACTCGCGTCTGCGTTGGGCTGGTTTGGGCTGCATACTGCCGCGCCATCAAGCGCGCGCGCGAGTATGCCGTCTCAGGCGACCACCGCCAGCGGCAACAGCCCGTC
>DASQSS010000303.1:0-14475 GCA_035642255.1 Ktedonobacterales bacterium
CGCGAAGCGGGCTATGCGCCGCTGCTGCTGGCGGGCGAGGCCGATGAGCAAGCGCTGGCTGAGACGCAGGCGGCGCTGGCGCGGATGTGTCCGCGGGTGAGCGTGGCGCAAGGGCTGCGCACGGCGACGCTCGCGGCGCTGCTGGCGCGTTGCGCGGGCTACATCGGATGCGACTCTGGCGTCTCGCATCTGGCTGGCCTGGTTGGCGCGCCAACGGTCGCTGTCTTCGGTCCGACCGACCCCGCGCGCTGGGCGCCGCTCGGCCCGCGGGCTCGCGCCGTTCGTTCGCCAGACACCCTGCTCGATCACCTCAGCGCTGATGTCGTCTGGGCGGCGCTCCGCTCGCTCCTGGCCTCGTCAGGTCAATCGTGAGCGCGCGACGCCACAGAAGTACTATCGATCGGCGCTCGCTGTGGCGTCCTTGCGCCGCCACTGCTACACTAACCCCTGGGCCACGCACGTCAGGGGTCTGGCGCGCGTGAATGAATCCCGTGGCGAACGGCAGGGAAGAGCGGCGACGTAGCGTGCAGGGTCCACCCTGCGCCGATCACCGGGCCAACGGTGAGGTCAGACGCGGCATAGGGAGAGTGAGAACAGGCGAGATGAGACGACCAAGCGCACTCGATCGCATGGTGCGAGACTTCCAGCACAACTGGGAGACCAACGCGCAGTTCCGCGCCATGTGGAGCGGCGGCCTGGGGCTGACCATCGTCGTGATGTTGTGCGCCTGTCTCGGTTTCGCCTTCACCTTCGCCAGCGCCGCCGCCTCGCGGTTCTCGACGGGCAGCTCGTCGACCAACGCCTATACGAGCGCGGGTGGCACCCCACGCCCCGGCGGCCCGGATAGCACGCTGACCTTCCCAACGGAGACCGTGCCCTCATGGCCCGCGCCGCAGATACCCGCTGGCGCGCCGATTCCGCCCTCGCTGACTCCCGCGCCCACGCCCACCGCGATGCCGACGGCTACGCCCGTGCCATTCAATCCAGGCGGAGGCGGTGGAGGCGGTGGCGGTGGCGGAGGTGGCGGAGGCGGCGCAGCGGGATCAGTATCAATCACATCCACAAACCCAAGTCCGCTCAAGCAAGGCGCCGCTGGTTCGGTTGTTGTGCATACGAGCCAACCAAACGTGCAACTCATTGTCAACTTTACAAATCAACTCGGGGGTTACTATCCTGGAAACTCGCCAGTCACCACTGATGGGAGCGGTGACTATAGTTACAGCTTCTCGCTACCCTCCGGTGGTTGTACGAACGGAAGTAACAGCACACTCAAGTTCTGGATCATTGCGAATTTTCCAGGAGGAGTGGTTCAGCCAACGATCACGGAGCAGTGCGCGGCATAACACGCGCTAGCTTCCGCTAGTTTCCGTATCCTCTACCCCCGTCCGCCTCGGTCGGCGCGGGGGAATCGCACAATGAACACCGTTCCTCTGCCCACTTCACTGCGCACGTCTTTCTGACCGTGATGCTCCTCCATGATGATGCGGACGATTGCCAGCCCGAGTCCGCGTCCGCTCGCACGGACGCTGCCCGTGTGGGGTGACTGGTAATAGCGCGTCCAGATCAGGGGAAGCTCGTTGTCAGGGATGCCGACGCCCGTGTCC
Source organism: Ktedonobacterales bacterium (assembly GCA_035642255.1). Classification (GTDB taxonomy): domain Bacteria; phylum Chloroflexota; class Ktedonobacteria; order Ktedonobacterales; family JADMIN01; genus JAKAIY01. Next base: position 1,605 of record DASQSS010000303.1, read on the forward strand.
TCGACCTGAATCGCCACCCAGCTGGCGTCCGACCGAACGGTAACCTGGACCCGACCGCCTTTGCGTGTGAACTTGATGGCGTTGATGATGAGGTTGCGCGCCACTTGCCGCACACGCGCCCGGTCGGCCAGCGCTAGAGGCACGCGCGGCTCCATATCGGTGCGCAGGATGATGTTCTGCTGCTGAGCGATGATCTCCATCTCGGCAGCGGCATTGAGCGCCTCCTCTGTGATGTCCGTTGGCTGGAGATCTATGCGCCACTCACCCGCGTCCCTGCGCGAGATCAGGTCGAGGTCATCAACCAGTGTGGTCATGCTCAGGGCGGTGGCGCGCGCCGTATCGAGCATCGCAATCTGCTCGCGAGAGATGGTGTGCCCGTTGTACCTGAGGAAGTAATCAATGTTGGCGCTAATGCTATGCAGTGGACCGGCCATCTCATGTGAGATCAGCTGAATCTGCTCGGCGCGCAAGCGCTGCATTTCACGCGGGCCGCTGACATCGCGCCCTACCAGCAGCAGTCGCGGGCGCTGGTCCGATCCAACGATTGGCGTCAGGCTGAAGTCGATGGTACGGGCCATGGACTCCGGCCCCGCCGAGACACGCGCAGCCTGTGCGCCTAGCGTCGGCTCGCTGATGAGCATCGGCTCACGCGGCGGAAAGATGCACTCCACATGGTCGCGGCTCGCGCCCGTCCGCATCACCTGGTACAGCAGACATTCTGGCTCGCCGTGGCAGAGACGGCACGAGTCCGGGCCGTGCGGCGCGCCATCACTCGCGACGGAAAATGACTTGCAGCAGATTTGCCCGAGCACGTCCGCTGGATCGGTAGCCATGTATCTCGCGAAGGCTGGATTCACCTGCGCGAACCGCCGCCCGTCGTCGATCAGCGCGAACCCGTCTGACGCCGAGGCGAAGAGCGCCTCCTGTTGCTGTCGGGCGGCTTGCGACTGATGAAACATCTCGACGTTTTCGAGCGCAGCCGCGGCAATCGGGCTGAGCCGCTCTAGCGCGCCGACTTCGGGTGTCGTGAACGCATAACGGCGCGCGAGTGACGCGACACCCCGCAGCCGTCCCTTCGAGACAAGCGGCATGCACAGTAGCGAGAAGGTCGCGCCGGGCCGCAGAGCCAACGCATCCGTGTGCGCGCCAATTTCGTCCTCTGGCCGCACCACGCCCACGTAGTGATGCCGCTCGCGCGCGACCCACGCGGCCTTCGAGCTGGCGTCGTTGAGCGCGATCAGAGAGCCTTCCAGCGCATCTGGACGCTCGCCCATGCCCGCGATGACGCGCAGTTGCTTCGAGCGCTCATCGTAGCGGTAGATCAGCGCGCTATCGCAGCGAATGACGCCCTGAATGCTCTCGATGATGGCGCGAAACACCTGCCGGGAGTCCAGTGAATTGGTCAGCGCTCGCGCGGCGTTGAGCAGGGCGCTCAACTCGCTCGCCTGAGCCGCATTGCGCTCTGCGTTACTCGTCAGGCGAATGGCGGCCATCACCATGCTGGCCAACATATTCAGCGGCTGGCGGATGACATCCGAGAAGGCCGCGCTCTGCGCCCTCGTGACGATCAGCGCGCCGATCATCTTGCCCTCGCTGACCAGCGCGACAGCGGCGAGCGACTGGATGACGCTGACATCCGGGTTGACCGACCGCAGCAGATCGGGCTGTTGGCGCAGGTCGCCGATCACCAGCGGGTCGAGCGAGTTGCGAGCGAGCAGCAGCGAGATGACTCTTGCGGTGAATGTCTGCTGGTTTGAGGGATCACTCGCGATCGGCGCGCCACGATCAGCGGTGACAGCGATGCGTGGGACGATGTTTCCGTGGCGATCGAGCAGCGCCAGCCACACCTGCGAGGCGCCCAGCAGGACCGCTGTGGCGCGCGCCAGCTCCCCGAGCTCTTGCGCTGGCCAGCTAGGCTCTGGCATCTGCGGTAGTGAAGGATTCGACATCATATCTGCTCTCTCTCGCTACGGTGATGCGTTGAGCGGCGCAGGCGTCCCGGCTGACTCACAGGATGTGCTCGCGTGAGCGTGTGGGGCCATGCGCGCAGACGTAGGCAACGTCAATCCTATCAGCGAATGAGTGTAGCATAGCGCCTTTCTTCCGTCAAAAGCGCGCGAGCGCCAGGGTTCCACCACCAACCGCCATCGGCTCGTGCCCGGCGCCGTGTATGAGGGGCCGTCGCCGAGCAACGTCACTGTGGTGTGTGTGGCGCGGATTCGGAGTCGCCGCGTGGCGCGTTGCCCATGTGGCGGAAGTAGCGAATGTGGAGCCGCTTCGGGTACCATCGGAGCTATCATTGCGGCGCTCCGGCTCTCTTGTTATAATGGGGCGCGACCCTCTCCGCGCACGACTGCGAAGATCGGCTGCGGGTCGCGCTCAAACCCCGTCGCTTTCGCATACGCGACCGCTCGATCCCAAGCGCCAGGCGCGCACATACATGGGGAACGATGATGATCGGACGAGTCCTGAAGAACAGGTACAAACTCATAGATGAGCGCGGGCGTGGCAGTATGGCGACCGTCTACATCGGGCGCGACCTGGAAACCAACCGCATCTATGCGGTCAAGGCGCTCAGCCGCGAAGCCGCCGCCGATACCGAGCTTTCAGAACGGTTCAAGCGCGAGTTCGAGCTGCTTTCGCGCATCTCTGGACCGCATGTGGTCGCCCCGGTGGATTTTGGCGACGACAAGGGCGTGCTCTTCATCGTGATGGACTACGTGGACGGCCATACGCTCAAGCATGCCGTGCTCACGGGCGGCCCGTTCCAGCCGCGGCGAGCGATTGATGTCATCGAGCAGTCCGCGGCCGGGGTCGCGACGGCGGCGTCACGCGGTGTCACTCACCGCGACATCAAGCCGCAGAACCTGCTGCTGACCGTGGATAACACCGTCAAGCTAACCGATTTTGGCCTGGCGCGCAGCCACGAATCCAAAGACATCACCGTGACGGGGTTCTTCGTCGGCACGCCGTTCTATGTCTCGCCGGAGCAGGTCGAAAATAGCCGCCGGGTGGACACGCGCGCCGATCTCTATTCGCTAGGCTGTGTCTTCTTTGAGCTGCTCACCGGGCGTGTCCCCTATGACGGCGAGCATGCCTGGGATGTCGTGATGAAGCATCTGAATGCGCCTGTGCCGTCGGTGACGGCGCTGCGGCCAGAGCTCAGCCCGGCATACGACGCATTCTTCGAGCGTGCGCTCGCCAAGCGTCCCGAAGATCGCTTCCAGTCCACGCAAGCGTTCACCGCCGCGGCGGATGCGCTGCTCAATGCCGCCGATACCGCGGGTGTACGGACGCCCGCCGAGTCTGGCCCAATTAGCGGGAGCGTCTCGGACGCGCGCGGGGTCGCCGCTTTGGTGGAGGCGGCTAGTGGGCAGGTCTTCCCCCTGACAGCGGCTGATATGGTCATCGGGCGTAGCGATCCCGCGCGCAATGTCTACCCGGATGTAGATCTGCTGCCACTCGATCCGTCGCAAACGGTGTCGCGTCGGCACGCCCGATTCATGCGCCGTGACGGACACTGTTATATTGAAGATCTGAATGCGTTCAACCGGACACGCGTCAACGGGCGCCCGCTCGTACCGCATGAAGACGTTGAACTTCACGATGGTGATACACTTCGACTCGGCAACATCGATCTCCGCTTCGAGGCCCGTGGGCGATAACTGAAGCGACGCAATGGAGGTACTCTGCTCTATGGTTCTCGCATTTGGCGCCCTGGAGCCGCTTGCGCTGGCTGCCGCTGCCCTCAGCAGGGGGGTATTGGTCGCGGCGGCGGGCGTCGTGGTCGTATTAGCGATCCTGCTGGTGTTTGTGATGGTGCTGCGCGGTGGCGGCTCCTCGCGTCAGAAGGTGAGCGGGCTCGACTACGACGCGCAGCAAGGCCCGTTCGGGCAGCCACATGCCCCCGCGAATGAGCCAGGCAGGACGTCCGGCGCGCCGTGGGCGGGCGGCCAGATGGGACAGATGGGACAAATGGGCCAGTCGAATCCGACGGGCATGTCTCAGATGGATGATCGATTCGATTCGATGGGCGCGGGACGGCCAGCTCCCATGCCTCAACAGCAGCAGCAGTCACAGGGCTGGGGCGCTCCCTTCGCGGAGCCCACACCGGATCCCGCGAATGCCTGGGGCGGGCCGGAACCCATGGGCGACCGCTGGGGCGAGCAGATGGCCCCCGCTGGCGGAGCGATGGGCGGAGCGATGGGCGGAGCGATGGGCGGAGCGAACGACTGGGGTACGCCGCCAGCGCAAGGGTATGCGCAGAACCCGCAGAATCCCTGGGACGCTCCCGCCGCCAATGTCGCTAATGGCGCCAACCCCGCCTGGAACAACCAGAGCGCCGGCTCAGTGGCGCCCTCGACCCGCCCGGGCCAGAACGCGGGCCCACTCAACCCGTGGGATTCTCCGGCGGCGCCCGCCGCATGGAATGCGCCCGCCGCGCCGAGCCAGCCACAGTGGGGCGGTCAGCCTGACCAGGGCATGATGCCCGCGACCACGCCGCGCGGCGCCAACGGCTATAGCGCGCCTCGGCTCTTCGAGCGGAAGTCTGATGGCTCCGGTCGCGAGTTTGATCTGCGCAAAGAGCGGCTGACGATTGGCCGTCACCGCGAGAGCGATGTCTTTCTTGAAGACCTGGCTGTCTCGCGACTTCACACAACTATTTCCAACGACGGTCGAGGACACTACATCCTGCGCGACGAGAACAGCGCCAATGGCACCTACGTCAATGGGCAGCGTGTCTCCAGCGATTACGTGCTGCAAGATGGCGATGAGGTGCAGGTAGGGCAGACGGTGCTGGTCTTCCAACAGCGGTAGCCAGACGCCCGTCGAGCGCCTGTCGAGCGCCTGTCTGGCGCGAACAGCAGACCAGGGAATCGGCTTTTAGTCAGCGCAGAGAGGCATGGTGTGGCTGGTCAAGAGGCAAGCTGGCGCGCCCACGACGATCTCGTCGGCAAAAGCCTGGGCGGCTGTGTCATCACGGATCTGCTCGGGCAAGGCGGCATGGCGCGTGTCTATCGCGCGCATCAGACACATCTCGACCGCGACGTCGCTATCAAGGTTTTGCCGCCCTACTATGCCTCCGACCAGAACTTCGTTGATCGGTTCGAGCTGGAGGCGCGCTCACTCGCGCGCCTCTCGCACCCGCACATCGTCGTCGTGCATGACGCCGGTGATGAGCGCGGTCTGCTCTACATCATCATGGAATACGTCGCGGGCGGCAATCTGCGCGACTACATGACCCAATCCATGAGCCTGCGCGAGGTGACCCGCATTATCAAGGAGGTCGCCGGTGCGCTGGAGTACGCCCATGAGCGCGGCATCATCCACCGCGATGTCAAGCCCGTCAATGTGCTGATGGATAGCTCCAAGCGGGCGGTGCTCAGTGACTTCGGCATCGCCAAGGTGATGGCGACCAGCGCCGTGGTGACGCGTAGCGGCGCGGGTGTGGGCACGCCGGAGTACATGTCGCCGGAGCAATGTCGCGGTGGCCAGGTGGATGCGCGCTCCGACATCTACGCGCTCGGTGTGATGCTCTACGAGATGTTGACAGGGCACACGCCCTTCGAGGCCGACAATTACACCGCGCTTGCCCACTCGCATATCTATGAGCTACCGCCGCCGCCATCAACGTACAACGCGCGTATCTCGCCAGCGGTACAGGCGGTCACGCTCAAGGCGCTGGAGAAGAACCCGGCGGACCGCTTTCAGCAGGCGATGGACATGGCCATCACGCTGGAGCAGGCGGCTGCGGCTCAGGCTCCCCTGCCGCCTCCAACCCCCCTGATCGGGCGGCGCCCATCCGCTGAACCTGACGAGATCGAGCGCGCTTCACAGACTGGCGCGCAAGGCGTCATCTGCCCGCGCTGCAAGGGCGTCAACCACGCGAGTCAGCGCTTCTGTTCGACGTGTGGGCTGCCATTTGGTCAGTCGCGCGGCGCTCAAGCGTCAGCGCACGTGGTCGCGGTAGCCCAGCCCGCGCCCGCTGGATTCGTCCTCTGCCCAACCTGCCAGACGCCTAACGACGGACTCAACCGCTTCTGCACACGCTGCGGCTCCAACATGTTGCGCGGTGTGTCCGGGCGCAAGTGCCAGAAGTGCGGCATGCAGAATAGCGCGGGGGCGCGCTTCTGCACCACCTGTGGCGCCTCGCTCGGCTGACGCGATCACCGCGATCAGCGCATCAGATCTCGATCTCGGCGACGGACTCGGCGATATGGGTCGGACGGTAGGGGAAGCGCGCCACCGACTCGCGCGCCGTCACGCCGGTCAGCACGAGCGTTGTGGTCATGCCCGCCTCGGTGCCAGCGATGATGTCCGTGTCCATGCGGTCGCCGATCATCATAGATGTCTCGGAGTGGCCACCAAGCCTACGCAGCGCCGAGCGCATCATGAGCGGATTCGGCTTGCCCACGTAGTACGGCTTCACGCCTGTCGCCTCGTAGACCAGCGCCGCGACTGCTCCCGTGGCGGGGACGATGCCCGCTTCGGTCGGCCCGATGACGTCGGGATTCGTGGCGATGAAGCGGGCGCCAGCGTGAATCAGACGGATCGCCTGGGTCAGCCGCACAAAGCTATATGAGAGGGTTTCACCCAGCACAACATAGTCAGGCGCCGTGTCGGTCAGGATGTAGCCGACATCGTGCAGCGCGGTCGTCAGGCCCGCCTCACCGATGACGTACGCTGAGCCTTCAGGCATCTGACTGTGTAAGAACTGCGCCGTCGCCAGGGCGGAGGTGAATAACTCGTCCACATGGACATGGAGGCCACTCAGCGCCAGCCGCGCTTGCAGATCGCGCGGCGTATACAATGAATTGTTCGTCAGGATGAGAAACGGCTTATTCGCCGCCCGCAATCTGCCGATGAACTCATCAGCGCCGGGAATCGGCTGCGCGCCGCGCACCAGCACGCCATCCATATCCATGAGATACGTCTGAATATTCTCAGCGGGGTTATCGCTCATTGCACGCCTGCTCTTTCGTAAGGCCACTGGTAGCGGCGACACGGCGCGACGGGCCGCTCCGCTTCCCTATGGCGTATAGTCGCTGACAATGCCCTCTCTGCGCAAGTCTGTCGAGCGGCTGCGCTGGTTCGTTCAGGAACGAGGGAGCGCATGCGTGATGGCGTCCGGAGATTCGAGCGCATGGCATCGCGCGAGCGCACGCGCACGGACATATCCCCGCGTCGCCATTCGCCCAACCGTTCAATGGCGGCGACATGCCAGACGTTGGCCAGGCTTGTGCGACGCCCATCTGGGGTGTAGGATGCGAGCGGCGCTAGTGTACAGATGCCCATTGGGAGTACGCTTACTGTCGCTGCGACCTGGACGGTGACGTGAGCGCGTGAGCGAGAGGGGTTCGGCCTGTGAGCTTAGAGACGGCTCCGCACGCGCGAGCGGATGCGAAGGCGCCGCGCCGCACGCAACGTCGCAAACATCAGCGCGCAACAGGCGAGACGCGCTTGCGGGTGTCCGTGTGCCACAACGGCGCCGCTCACCAGAATCCATCGCCACAGGAGATCAGCGCGACGCTCACGCAGGAGAGTGGAGTCGTCTGGGCGGATGCGCAGGGCGATCCCTCGCAGGTGATACAACGACTCGGGCAGATGTTTGGCCTGCCGCCAGCCATCAAGGAAACCCTGCTGGATGACAGCGCGCGCGCGCGGCTGCTGGAAAGCCACAACGTCTATTCCATCGTCGTTCACAGCATTGGATTCGATGAGCAGGCGGAAGACGCGGTTGAAGCCAAGTTCGACATCGTCTTTGGGCGAGGCTTCATCGTGACCGTACATCGCGAGTCTGCCCCCTGGCTCGATCAACTCTGGGATAGCGCGCACAAAGACGCGGGTGATGAGAGCCTGATGGGGCGTGGAGTCGCGCGGTTGCTGCACACCATCCTCGACACGCTGGTGGATACCTACTTCCCCGTGATTGACCGCCTCGACGACCTGATTGACCAGCTCGAAGATGCCACGGTCAACGACACCTCGAATGAGGTGCAGGTGCGACTCTTCCGGATGAAGCGCGCTGTCGCGACGCTGCGGCGGGTCATCAGTCCGCAGGTGGAGCTGACCAACTCGCTCATCACGCGCACAGGCGCGCTCATTCCGTCCGATGTCGAGCCATACTTTGCCGATGTGCGCGATCATACCGTGCGCGTCTTCGAGATGCTCGACTCGTATCGTGACCTGCTCAGCGGCCTGCTCGATGTCTATCTGACGACAGTATCCAATCGGCTGAATGTGGTCATGAAGCAGCTCACCATCATCGCGACCATCTTCATGCCGATCACCTTCATCACTGGCATCTTCGGTATGAATTTCGGCCATATGCCGCAGGTCGAGCATGACGCAGGCTGGAACTTCTGGCTCGTGCTGCTGAGCATGGCTATCATCACCGGAGGGCAGATCTGGTATTTCCGGCGGCGTGGCTGGGTGTAGCGCCCTGACAGAGCCGCCTTGAGCGCCTTAAGGGATATGCCCTATCGCATGCCCGCGCGAGACAGGCTATACTTCCACACGAAGGCGCCCTGCAAGCTGACCAGCGACGTGTCACGCTCGAATGGGTGATCGGAGGAGCCACATGGCGTTAACACCAGCATCAGACGACCAGAATGCAGAAATGCTCACCTTCGCGCCTGTCGAAGACCTTGTCGGCTTCCAGTTGATCGCTCGCGAAGGTGGCCGCGCCGTCGTGCTGTTTACGCCGACCGCGCGGCACGTCAATCCAATGGGTACGCTGCATGGCGGCATACTTTGTGACATCGCGGATGCCGCAATGAATGCGGCCTACCTGACTACCCTGCAGGATGGCGAGACATTTACCACGCTTGAGATGAAGATCAACTACCTCAAGCCTGTCTGGCGCTCGCAGCTTCGCGCGGAGGGCTGGGTCGTGAAAGCTGGCCGCACCATCGGACTAGCTGAATGCGACATCTACGATGACAGCGGTAGCCTGGTCGCCCGCGCCACCAGCACCTGCATGACGCTGCGCGGCGAGGCGGCCATCGGACGCTAGCCGCGCAGCCTGCCGTCTGCGTCGTGAAGTCTCAAGCCTTCAGCTCGTCATGCGCACGCCGACTGGGGCAGGGATTTGATATGCGCTCGCCTGACTCATTAAGGCGCAGCCAACAGGAAGCCACGCCAAGCCCCACACGGACTCAGTGACCAGCGTCGGCCCATGATTCCAGATGATGAGTGGGAGTATCAAGGCGCACAGATAGTAGAGGCTGTAGAACAGTACGGTGAAGCGGCTCCAACTGTGCCAGCGCCTGGCTATTACCACGGCGACTCCCGCAAGCAGGCCGCCGAGCGTCGCGGTCAGCCCGCCAACAGGGAACAGCGCATTATTGTTATCGCGAGTGATCCACGCGAGAGGCGCCGCCACCAGCAGCACAATCCACCCAAGCGCGAACAGACCGAGCGCGGCCTTCCCAAACCATCCATCACCTGCCGCTCGCGCCCACATCAAGCCGAAGATGCCGGTTATAAACCCACCTGCGCGACAAAGAACGTGCCCTGGTTGATGGCGTACAGCGTTCCGTGGTTGGGCGGCTTGAGGCCAAAGTGATACTCAGTCAGAATGGCGACCGCCCAAAGCAGGTCAGCGCCTGTTAGGGCCATGCTCGCGCCACGGATGCGACTACTGATCTCCATCACAGATTCCCCCTCCAACCTGGCGCCCACCGGGCATCCCTGGCGCTCAAGACCGGTGGATGAGTCAACGCAAACCCATGCGGTGCGAGGACTCAATTCGCCCCAACATCCACTCCAACATCCACTCCAACATCCACTTCAACATCCACCTCTGGTGGGTACGTGTGAGGACGTCGCGAACTTGTGTCTAACGAGCTAGCCGCCTGTTTGCTACTGTCCTGAAGGTGAACCTCTCCGCGCGCGGGACGCACCGAGTCGCGCAACCAGAGTTGGGTGTGCTGAGGCTGCATTGTCTGCTCAACGACGCCGATGAGTTGTTCGCAGAGTGTATCCAGATCGGTCCTCGTTCGCATCGAGGCGCCAAACGTTGTCAGCGTCGCCGCGGCGTTGTATTTGCTTCGGTAGAAAGCGCGGTCCACGACCATCTGAATGCGGCGGCGTATGGGCAAGAAGAGCGCCGCAATGAGCAGGGTCGTGGCGACGATGACGACTGGCGGCTGGGTCGCCTGTCCGGTCAGTCGCTGGGTCACCTGTTGCGCGCTTACCACAACGCCGAGATACAACGCTGCCAGAATCACCGTGACTACGCCATAGATGAGCGTGCGGCGAATAATGACATCGATGTCGTAGAGCCGGTGGCGCAAAATGGCGACGCCGAACGTCACGCTGAGAATCGCGATGATCAGGGCAAAGTCCGGATAGACCAGCAAGGTGTAGAGTGAGTCCTTGCGTCCTAGCGCGGGAATCCATCCTTCTGGTTGCCAGAAGAGCTGGTTCACCACCACTGACAGAACCAGGCCCACGACAACCCACTTGGTCTGCTCGCGCTGCACTGGACTGGACGCCGATCGATACCGATAGACCTGCGCGCCAATGATGCTCAGTATGCACCCAAGGAGTAGCGGTAGCGTGACGGCGTCTGGCATCACCGGTCCAACACTGCCGAATATGGCAATCGCGAGCAATGGCGCCACGACCCACCAAGGCACGAATCGCCCGTTGGGAAAGAGTCCCAGCAACAGCAGGAAACAGAGACCACCCAGGCGGTTGATCGCTTCCGCTATTGAGTGCCACACGCCAGTGAGCGGCATGTACATGGGAGTAAAGAACGCCGGAAGCAAGACGAGTGTCATCGCTACGAGCAGCGCCATCATCTCGTGGGAGCGACGCCACAGCAGCAGCCCCGCCACACTATTGATCAATCCGATGACCACACAGTTGAGCGCGACAACGGCGAAGGTCAGGCCAGCCGGCGTGACGCCCAGGCGGCTCAGCGGCGCTACCTGATCCGGGGTCATGAGGCACGAGTTGAGGCTGAACGCGCCAGGGCAGGGCGCAGTGAAGCTCGGCCAGAGCGTCAGCGCGTAGACGCCAAGTCCAACCGTAACCGCAATGACCGCCAGAACCACAATGCGCGCCAGCGACTGCCACGCCGAGACACGCATGGCGAGCGCCTCGATCTTGGCGCGCTTGCGGTCAGCCGATCCACCGCGTTTGAGTGGCAGGATGCGCTGTTCCATCAATAGCAGCCTCGCGCCTCGTCTGTGTAGGAGCCGATAGGTGACGTTCTCGATGCGGCAAGCATAGACGGACTATATCTCAACAACGTTACGATAACCGTTACGATACTGCTGTTTCCGTCGCGCGCATCGACTTGTGAGGCTCAGGCAAGCTCAACCGCGCATAGCGAAGTCGTCCAGAATGCTGAGAATCTGCAAAAAGCCCGCTGAAACGAGGTACTTGACGCGACAAATGATTTTTTTTGACGTATGATGCGGGTGCGTTGTTGAGTTAATCCCGCGAACGCTGACGCCGTCCAAATGGATGTGGCCGTGTCAACGTCCTTCTCCCGCGGCAGGCTACCGGTAGTTTGCCCTTGCGCGATTGTCTGTGAGTGTACACGTTGTTGTGTCAGTGCGAGTGGCGTCATGTGAGCGCCGCTCGAATGGACAGACGAACTCAGGAGGCTGCGCATGACGACCCCAACTCCGACCGCTATGAAGAAACTGATCAACAGGCCTGATGATGTGGTGAAGGATGCATTAGCGGGCATGGCTGCGGCGCACTCAGATCTGATTCGGGTAGACGTGGACCTGCAAGTCATCGTGCGCAATGATGCTCCTGTGCAGGGTAAAGTCGGTGTCATCTCTGGCGGCGGGAGTGGCCACGAGCCGATGCATGGCGGATATGTCGGTCGAGGTATGCTCGACGCCGCCTGCCCGGGTGCGATCTTTACCTCGCCCGTGCCCGACCAGATGCTTGCGGCTACCAAAGCCGTCAACGGCGGCGCCGGTGTGCTGCACATTGTCAAGAACTACACCGGCGACATCATGAACTTCGAGATGGCCGCCGAGCTTGCCCAGGCGGAGAACATCGAGGTCGAGAGCGTCGTCATTGATGACGATGTCGCCGTCCAGGACAGCCTCTACACCGCTGGGCGGCGTGGAGTCGGCGCGACAGTGCTCGCGGAGAAGATCACCGGCGCGGCGGCTGAAAGCGGGATGAACCTCAAGCAGGTCGCCGACCTCTGCCGCAAGGTCAATGCGAACGGGCGCAGCATGGGCATGGCGCTCACATCATGTGTCACCCCCGCCGCTGGCAGGCCCACCTTCGATCTGGGCGCTGATGAGATGGAGATCGGCATCGGCATCCACGGCGAGCCTGGACGCACCCGCATGAAGCTGGGCACAGCGGCAGAGATCGCCGAGCTGCTCGTTAACCCCATCCTCGAAGACCTGCCCTTCAAGTCTGGCGACTCCGTCCTGGCGTTCGTCAATGGCATGGGCGGTACCCCGCTGATCGAATTGTATGTTCTGTACAATGAAGTCAACCGCATTCTCAAGGGCCGCGGCATCACCATCGCGCGCAACCTGGTCGGCAACTACATCACCTCCCTGGAGATGGCCGGCTCCTCAGTCACCCTCTTGCGTCTCGATGATGAGATGATCCGATTCTGGGATGCCCCCGTACTGACACACGCGTTGAGCTGGGGCGCCTGACCACCTGCAATCGAGGACACTGCTGCAAGGCAGCGCTGTCCTCGCCCGCGCGCGCCGCCGTGGCGCCCCGGGGAGCCATTCACCAAGCATGACCGAATGGGCCACGGCGCCATTGGTGGCGCCGCAGGCAGAGTGGCGCGAAAGCGCTTCAACCAGAGGAGGTTGACGGCATGGCTGATTCTCAGGACAAGTATGTGTTGGCGCTGGATCAGGGCACG
>DASQSS010000304.1:0-11626 GCA_035642255.1 Ktedonobacterales bacterium
ACGCGGAAGGCGAGGCGGTGGACGTCGCCATGCATGACGGCGCGGTCGTTCGCCTGCGCAAGCTCGACGGCAAGCATGATCCGACCGACCGTTACGCCGCGATGCGCCTGCTCGAAGACGCGCACCGCAGCCAGGAGCTGATCACCGGCCTGATCTACCTCGACGAGAGCCGCCCCAGTCTCTCCGACCTGGAGCGCCTCCCCGCGACTCCGCTGGCGCAGCTCTCCGAGGAGCAGCTACGCCCGTCGCAAGGCGCTCTCGACAAGCTGATGTCTGAGTTGATGTAGCGTCAACGGCATAGGCGTCGGCCCTCTCGCATTGCTATAATGCGGGAGGGCCGCTTGTTTTGCCGCCTTGTTTTGCCGCGCCCGTCACTGGATGGTCGCGATATGCGGAGAGGTGTCGCATATGCCAGCGCAAGGCATCCGATTTGAGGCGTCCGCTACCATACATGCGCGTCCTGAGATTGTCTGGAGCATTCTGACCGACTATCAGAACGGGCATCCAAACATCTTGCCGCCGAGCGCATTTAGCGATTTCAGGGTCGTTGAGGGTGGGATCGGCGCGGGAACAGTCACGACCTTTCTGTTCCATGTCGCTGGCTCCAAGCGCGCAGTGCGCCACGCCGTAAGCACGCCTGCGCCGGGGCAGACCCTCGTCGAGGCGGAGCCAGATGGCGCCACTACGACCACTTTCATGCTATCCCCGGTGGACGATGGCCGCCAGACGCGACTAACGATTACCACTGCGCAGCGCGGATCCGCGGGCGCGCGTGGCGTCATCGAGCGGCTGATGGCGCCTCTCATCGCGCCAGCGATGCAGCGGATCTATCAGGATGAGATGCAGCGCCTCGATGCGCTCGCTCAGCGCTGGCCCATCAGCCCTCAATAGCGCTTACGTCTAGCTCATTGGCTACACCGCTGTGCCGTCGTCACGCCAGGCGGCGATGGTCGCCTCGTCGTAGCCAAGCTCGGCCAGCACCGTGGCGGTATGCTCGCCAAGCGTGGGCGGCGCGAGACGCAGGGTGGCGGGCGTCTCGGAGAGGTGCAGCGGCGTATCGACGACACGCACGGTTCCGGTCGTGGGATGCTCCAGCTCGCGCACGAGGCCGATGTGGCGCGCTTGCGGACTATTCAGCACTTGCGCCATGTCGCGGATGGGTCCAGCGGGCGCCTTCGCCTCGTCGAGGATGACCATAAGGTCCTCGGTGGTCATCTGTGTCGTGCGGCTCTCGAGCGCGGCCAGCATCGCGGCGCGATTGCGCACCCGCTCGGCGTTGGTCGTGAAGCGCGGGTCATCGGCCATCTCCGGCAGATCGAGCGCGGCGCAGACCCGCCGGAAGATGTCGTCGTTGCCGCCGGCGATGTTGATGTACCCGTCCTTCGTGCGAATGAGGTCATACGGCGCGATCTGCGGGTGACTGTTGCCCACCCGCTGCGGCGCGACGCCGGAGACGAGGTAGCTGGAGGCGAAGTTCCCCAGCGCGGCGACCGTCGCGCCGAGCAAGGTCGTATCCACATGCTGGCCGCGCCCCGTGCGCTCGCGAGCGAAGAGCGCCGCCAGAATCGCCTGCATCGCCGTCATGCCAGAGAGCACATCGCAGACGGGCAACCCACTGCGAAAGGGCGAGCCGTTCGGATCGCCAGTGACACTGGTCGCGCCGGTCGTCCCCTGCATGATGATGTCGTAGCCGGGGCGTCGCGCTTCTGGGCCATCTTGCCCGTAGGCCGAGATGCTGCAGTAGACGAGTCGAGGGTTACGCGCATGAACGGCGTCATAGCCGAAGCCAAGCTGCTCCATCAGGCTGGGCCGGAAGTTCTGAATCAGCACATCGGCCCGCTCGATCAGCCGCCAGAGCGCCTCGCGGGCGGCCTCGCGCTTGAGGTTGAGCGTCATGCCACGCTTGTTGCGATTGCAGCTGAGGAAGTAGGCGCTCTCGCCATTCTGGAAGGGTGGCCCCCAATGGCGGCTGTCGTCACCGACGCCCGGCTCCTCCACTTTGATGACCTCGGCGCCCAGATCGCCCAGCAGCATTGCGCAGAGCGGCCCACTCAGCGCGCGGCTCAGGTCCACAACGCGGATTCCATCAAGCGGGGACAGCGGCGGCATACACAGACCTTTCCCTCGGCGTTGAGCGCAAACGACACACACGACAACCACGACAACCACGACATGCGGGCCAGATGTCCGCGCCCGCAGTATAGCATGGCGCCACTGCGCAACCCTCATCTCGACACGCGCGCGCCGCTGGGGCTATACTGGCTGAGAGCGTCCGCGCGATGGGGTGGCGGCAGGCAATCCGCCCAACCCGCGCGGACGTAACGCATCTGCCAGAGACATCGGGGAAACCCCAGACACGCCACAGCGCGCGGGAACATTGGGGAGAGCGAGGGGAACCATGAGCGAGCCAGCGCTGGAACGTCTGCGGCAGGGGCCCGTCCTGTGCGATGGCGCGATGGGAACGATGCTCTATGCCCGCGCGAGCGCCCCGCTGACTCATGGGCGCTGCTTCGACGAGCTGACCCTCACTGCGCCGGAGCTGGTGCAGCACATCCACCAACAATACATTCTGGCGGGCGCTGAGATCGTCGAGACGAATACGTTCGGTGCCAACGCCGCCAAGCTGAGCGCATATGGCCTGGCTGATCAGGCGCGCGGCATCAATCGTAGAGCCGTCAAGCTGGCGCGTGAGGCGCGCGAGATCGCCGGACGTCCCGTCTTCATTGCTGGCGCGGTCGGCCCCAGCGGGCAGCCCGTCGCGCCGACCAAGAATGACGACGAGCCACGACTGGCGGCCCTGCGCACGATCTTCCGCGAGCAGATCGAGGGACTCGTGGAGGGCGGCGCAGACCTCATCATCCTGGAGACGTTCTCAAGCCTGACAGAGCTCCGTCAGGCGGCGCTGGCGGCGCGCGAAGTGACGGGGCTGCCACTCGTCGCGCAGATGACCTTCGCCGAAGATGGCCAGTCACTCTCAGGCGAGACACCCGCACAGGCGGCTCGCGCGCTGGCGCTGATGGGCGTGAATGTCATCGGCGCGAATTGTAGCGTGGGGCCTGCGGGCATCCTCGACGCCGTGGAGGAGATGGCGACAACGCTGCGCAAGATGGGCATTGACCCCGAGCGCGATGTGCTGCTTTCGGCCCAACCCAACGCGGGTCTGCCAACCCGTGTCGAGAACCGTTTCCTCTACGTCTCCACGCCGTCGTACTTCGCCGACTACGCGCAGCGCTTCGCGTCGGCGGGCGTGCGACTGGTCGGCGGCTGCTGCGGCACCACGCCGGAGCATATCGGAGCAATGCGCGAGGCGCTCGCCACCTACATGCCAGAGCATACTCGCAGCTGGGTCACGCCGGTCATCCTCACGCATCCCGCGCCAACTGAGACGTATCCGCAGGAGGAGCTGACCGAGCGCACGCATCTCCAGGAGGATCTGGAGGCTGGACGCTTCGTCGTCAGCGTGGAGCTAGACCCGCCCAAGGGACTCAACCCGCGCAAGATCATGGATGGCGCGGCGCAGCTACGCGAGGCGGGCGTGCGCTACATCAACATCGCCGACAGCCCGATGGCGCGTGTGCGGATGAGCTGCATGGCGCTGGCCCGGCTGCTGCGCGACTACCTCGACCTCGAATCCATCCTCCACTTCACCACGCGCGACCGCAACCTGATGGCGCTGCAATCCGATCTGCTCGGCGCGCATGCGCTCGGCTCCCATAACATCCTCGCGCTGACCGGCGACCCGGTGCGCGCGGGCAACTATCCGAACCTGACGGGTGTATGGGACGTGGACTCCGTGGGCCTGGTGCGCGTGCTCAAGGGGATGAACGAGGGACATGACGCGGCGGGCGGCTCACTCGGCCTGCCCGCGCGCTTCTTCATAGGCGCGGCGCTCAACCTGAACATGGAAGATCGCCTGATCGACGTGGACCAGGAGCGGGCGCGGCGCAAGCTGACGTATCCCAACGATGTGGCGCATGAGCTGTGGGCCGAGCACGGCCAGATGACCGAGACGGAGCTGGAGCTTCATCGCCTGCGGGACAAGCTCGATGCGGGCGCGCAGTTCATCATGACGCAGCCGATCTACGAACTCGCCCCGCTAGAGCGACTCATCGAGCGTATGGGGCCGCTCAACGTCCCGATCATCCTGGGGATGATCCCGCTACACAGCTCCAAGCACGCCGAGTATCTGCACAACGAAGTGCCAGGCATGAGCATCCCCGAGGAAGTGCGGGCGCGCATGCGCGAGGCGGGCGACCACGGGCGCGACGTGGGCATCGAGCTGGCGCGCGACATCATCACCCAGGCGCGCGCGCGGGGACTAATTCAGGGCTGCTACCTGATGCCCTCCTATGGCCGCTATGACCTCGTCGCCGACCTCTCACACGAGCTACTGGAGGGGTAGGTCACACTCGCTCGGACTCTTCTGAAACACTAGAGGGGTCTATAGCGTCATAGGTATGCCATGCCTTTTCGCTGCCGCATCAACGAACGTGATCGAGCGAGAACGCATGGCGATTTTTCAGTGATCGCATCAGGTGGCGAGCCTCGGCGATGAATGGCCGGCTCCTCCCGCAGCGACCTCTCAGCCCACCTGCTTGCAGAGCGTCTGGGCGCCACTGGCGTTGGCGAGGGTCAGGCGCCAGTGGCTCGCGTCGAGTGCGGAGAAGATGACTCCGCTCGCGTCCTTCGCGCCTGCCGCGATCTGTCCCTGCGCCAGCGCTGCGCCGGAGCACGAGCCAGCGCGTACCGCCCATGTCTCCGCCGTCGCCGCCGGGCTGGCCAGCGCAACATTGACGCGCGTGGCGAGGATCGGCTCCATCAGCACGATGCCCAGTGAGTAGCCATTGCTGCCCTCACCCGGCGTGTACAGATTGAAGAACTGCTTGCGTCCCGAGAGAGGACTCCCACAGGCGAGCAGCGGCGCATTGGCGTCGTTGGCCTGTTGCCGCACGACGACGGACAGGTTGGCGCTCGTCGCGGTGGAGACATCCACGCCGTCTTTCGGGTCGCGCGCCACGGCTAGATTGCTCGCGATAGGCGCGGCGGTCGCCTGAGTCAGCGCGGCCAGCGCCTTGCCCGCGCAGTCGCCGTCGCGCAGCTCCACCGGCGTCTGCGCGCCGACATAGGGAACCTGCTTGCCTTTATAGTAGGTAGCGATGTGCGCGGCGTAGAACGGCGTGAAGGTGGCCGAGCCGAGCGGCTGCCCGCCACTCGCGCCCGCCAGCGCGACCGTGGCCGACTTGCCCAACGCGGGCGCATAGCCCTGTGAGCCGCACGCCGCTAGTGCCAGCAGCGCGAGCAGCGGCGCCAGCGTGACGAGCCGCGCCCCCCACCGCGCCGAGCGATGTCGTGTCATCTCTCTCTGATCCTCTATGATCCTCTATGATCCTCTATGATCTTCTCTGGTCTTCTCTGGTCTTCTCTGCTGTGGTGGCGCCGCCGATAGAGATTCCCGCGCCACGAGCCTGTCCCGGCGCCTGAAGCCAGGGCTAAGCAACCTACGGCCCGCGACGCCCGCCTGCGCGGGGCCAGGTTCGGCTAGATGCCGAGATTCCGTGAGCCTCGTGAGCCTGCGAAGGCAGTTTGCGCCAGGCGACATTGCCGCCCGTACGCGCGACTTCAGCCGCCAGCCACCTATGACCACCTACGACCGAGCCAGCTCCGGCGTCTCCGGCGCGCTCAACAGCGAGGCGACGGCCGCGCGCAGCTCCTGCGCCGTCTTCGCGAAGACGACGCGCGGCGTCACCCGCGACGTGAAGTCCGCCAGCGTCACGTCGTCGAGGAAGCGCACGCCCGCGTTGTCGAGCATCACTCGCGGCGCCAGCAGCAGGTCATCTGGGCCGAGGTCAGCCAGCTCGCGCGCGATAGCGTCGAGCGCGTCCTGCCCGCCGAGCAGCCCAGCGACGGTCACGATCGGCCCGAAGAGCTGATTGACTACCGGAACGACGCGCACTTCCAGCCCAGTCGCGCGGGTGATCTCGCGTGCGATGCGGCGCATCACTGGAGCTGCCATCGCACTGGTGATGAGGCCGACCCGGCAGGCAGGCGCGACCACATCTCGCTTGCCCTCCTGATTACCCTGCCGCTCGTCCTGCTCGTCCTGCTCGGTACGTTCGGTCTGCGCGGCGTGTTCAGCTTGCCGCGACAGAGCCAGCTTCTCGTGGCGCCAGTCGTCGAGCAGCTTGCGGGTCATGCCTACGCCATTCTCGATCTGCGCATAGGAGCCGTAGTGGCGCGCGGGTGGGAAGGGGCGCGCCGTCGTGTAGTACCACTCATCCGAGAGATAGACGAAGGGCATGCCATGCGCGCCTGGCTCGGCGGCGAACTGGCGCTGCCAGCGTTCCACCCGCGCCATCACGTCCAGCGCCTCGTCCTGCGTGTAGGGACGCAGCGGCGGCAGCTTCTCGACCGTGATCATGTTGTTGTACTTTGTCAGCCCAACCGGCACCACCGAGATAGACTCAACGACTGGACGCAGCGCCGCCAGCTCGCGTATGCTGCGCTCCAGCTCCTCGCCATCATTCGCGCCGGGGCAGAGCACGAGCTGCGTATGCGCCGAGATGCCCATCCGGCCCAGTCGCTCGATCTGCTCGATGATCTCGCCGGAGCGCGGCCCATCGACCATCAGGCGGCGTAGCTCGGGGTTGGTGGTGTGGACCGAGACGTAGAGCGGGCTGAGACGCTGCTCCTCCAGCCGCTGCCAGTCGGCTTCTCTGAGGTTGGTCAGCGTGATGAAGTTGCCAAAGAGGAAGCTGTAGCGGTAGTCGTCATCTTTGATATAGAGTGAGTCGCGCATGCCAAGCGGCTGGCCGCGCATCGGCTGCTTGCGCTCGGGCAAACCCTTGATGAAGCAGAAGACGCATTTGTTCGCGCAGATGCGGATGAACGGCGCAGGCTCTTCGCCAAAGAGGATGCCAAGTGATTCATCGCTGGCCTTCGCCACCAGCGCCTCGACCACGCGGCCATTGCGCTCGATACCGAGCGTCAACTCCTCCTCCGAGGCGTAGAACTGGTAATCCACCAGATCGCGCACGGGGCGTCCATTGATCTCCTTGAGCAGATCCCCCGGCTGGATTCCGGCGAGGTCGGCTGGGCTTTCGGGCACGACCTCGCGCACCCATCCATACAGCTTCGGCATACTTGTCGCTTGTCGCGCCTCTCTCCTGTCGCTCACCTGCGCCACGCTGCGCGTCAACCTCTGGATTATAGCGCATCGCGCCGCCACGGTGCAGACGCCATAGCCCAAATTAAGCCGCTCCATCCCCCGCCAGGCTCAGAGTTTGCCCAGAAACTGGCCCAGA
The DNA here is from genome assembly GCA_035642255.1 of Ktedonobacterales bacterium. Taxonomy (GTDB): domain Bacteria; phylum Chloroflexota; class Ktedonobacteria; order Ktedonobacterales; family JADMIN01; genus JAKAIY01. The sequence continues at coordinate 7,302 of DASQSS010000304.1, forward strand.
CGCGGGCTGCCGATGACGAGATCGGCTCCAGATCGGCTCGCGATTGACTCTGGCGCCACGCGTGCGCAACACACTGACGCGGCATCGGCGAGCGACGCGCGGCGTGCGATGGACAGTGAGTGATGGGCAGAAAATGTGCGCGCCAGAGAACAACCTTGTGGCATGGGAGATGTGATGATGGCAAATATGGACGGCACGATAGACCACCCGCACAGCGACTTGCAGCGGCGCCAGGATGCCGCATACACCGAGGCGCTGCGCTTTGCACGCAAGCGCTATTCTTCCGAGGCGCATGTCGTGGAGATGGTGGATAAGACCAGAGCCGCCGACAATGACGCGCAGCATCAGGCGCCACGCGCGACACTCTGGCATGCGCTGGTCGGGCTGGACGATGGACGCCATGCAGTCGTCGGTGTACGCGACGACGAGACTGGCGACACGGATGACGACCGCGATGACGCTGGCTGGACCAGCTTTGAGGTCAACGCGCCCACACTTGGCGATCTCGAGGGTGTCTAGCCGCAAGCTAGCCGCAAATCTGCCGCGCGCCCGCGCAGACTGGCGCTCAAACGGTAACCGATGCCAGAGCCAGAACGTATCACCTCAGTAGAGCGCGCGTGGCGCAAACCGCGACTGGCGTCGGAATCCAGCGAGCAATGACGCTCGTCAGCGCGACGCGCAAAGCGACTTGAGGAGGCGAAACCGATGTTCGGATGGATCTTTCCACGCTACCCCCGCCATGTGTACCGCCACTATCGGCGCCATGGCCTGGGACGCCGCTTGCTCTGGGGCTTGCTGATCGGCCCGTGGCTCTTCCGCCGCGCCATGCGCTGGGGCGCTGGTGGTCGGCGCGGCTGGTACGGTGGCGGCTATGGCCGAGGCTATGGTCGTGGCTATGGTCGTGGCTATGGTCGTGGCTATGGCCGAGGCTATGGTCGCGGCTACGACGGACCCCGCTACTTCTAGCGGTTCAAACAAGATATACAGCTCATCCGCTCTGGCGGATACCCTGCGAGGCATGGCGCCATGAGCCGCGCTATGCCTCGCGCCATCTGCGGCGACGCTGTCCAGCATCTTCAGTGGGACAGCGTCGCTGTGCCGCGCGCGTCCTCCTCGGTCTGACTGGCTTTATATCTGGCTTTATATCTGGCTTTAGTCCTCAATTTCCCCCGAGTTCACTCTTGGCGTCACACTTGCTGCATAAGCGCCCACATCCGCGATGCGTCCACAACGTGTCACGCGCCTGGGTGCGGAGCGTGTCCCGATAGCGCCGATGTAACGCCATCGTATGGGGTCAATCCGCTTTCCTGTGCCTTCCGGTGTCTTGGAGCAGTTGGTTCCGCAAAGGCACGCGGGCGCTCACTCCCAGTGAGACCACGCAGCGCAGTCACAGGAACTGATCTCCACCCGGGCCTTCGGGACATGGGATGTCGCTGCGCTCCACAACGATACGGTGATCTCGTGCGCAAGAACCGTATCGCCTGGCAGTCCGTCGGTAGCTTCCGCGCCTTGCTAACGAGAGGAGTAGCCCCACACAGCTGACGATCACCTCTCCATGAAGGGTGATCCGCCCCTCAGACGCGCACTGGATGTGTGGCCCTCATATCACCATCCCTGGCGTCCCATCTCCCCAACATCTGCACGACTACAACCAGGTAGGCAGCCCAGAGATCGTGGCTTGCCCGCAAGAGGACAGGAGTGGTCATGTTCAAGAACAAGAGCCGAAGCATCATCGGTAGCGCCTCGGCGATCGCCGCCCTCATGCTCAGCATGGCGTACACCAGCGGAGGCGCGCAGGCGAGCGCAGCCGTCACAGGTGGCGACGGCATCGGGAGCCCGCATTTCACCACCGATCAGAGCGTCACCAACTTCTCGGCCAACGCGAACACCATCCCCTACTTCCGCTCGCAGTTCACCGACCCGACCAACGGCGCCACCTATCCCTACACGATGGTTGGCGCGAATCCAGCGAATGGTGGTACGACGACCATCCCGACGGAGATCATCCCCTTCAGCTTCACTTTCACCGTCTCGGCAGACCCCGCGGTCCACACCCTCAACGGCGCGGACAACGTGGCGAAGACGATCGCCTCACCTGTCTTCCAGACCTCCAATGTTGGCGCCGCCGCTGACGCCGCTGGCAGCGCGAGCGCGCCGCCAGCGTTCGCGGCTGGTCGCACGGTGAATGAGCCGTCAGATACGACGCAGCTCGGCGACGCGATCTACCGCGCGCAGTGGGGCAAGACCGGCTCGAGCTACCATGTGCTGCTGGGGCAGCCAAGGGTGCTGCCGACGCAGTCGTTCGTCGTGCCACAGAACCTCGGCGTGATCGTCGTGGGCAGCCGCTCGCACGCGCACATCGGCCTGCTCGACTACCACTGGTTCTCCAATCGGCTCAACCAGACGATCAGGAACATGCACATTGATCCGCACACGCTGCCGATCATCCTGGTCAACAACACCTTCCTGTATCTCAACCACAACCTCAGTAACTGCTGTGTGCTGGGCTACCACGGCGCCACAAGCTCGCTGAACGGCCAGGGCCATCAGCAAGTGCAGACGTACATGTTCGCCTCCTACAGCACGCAGGGCATCTTCGCGGCGAATCCTGGCGATTCGGTGTCCTACATCGCTGACATCCACGGTCTGAGCCATGAGGTGCAGGAGTGGTACGACGACCCGTTCGTCAACAACGCGGTCAATCCCTGGCAGACACCAACCGCGCCGCAGTATGGCTGCACCAGCTATCTGGAGACCGGCGACCCGGTGGTCGGCTATGGCTTCAAGATCACGATGAGCAACGGCGTGACGTACCATCCAGAGGATGAGGCGCACTTCTCCTGGTTCGCGCGTGAGAATCCGTCTCGTGCGGAGCAGGGTTACTACACCTATCTGAATAACTTCCCCACGGTCGCCAAGGGCTGCTAGCAGTCAGGCGACCGCGCCACGCGAGACAATGTGGGCGTCCTTCTCCACGCATCCGATGCGCTGAGACGGGCGCCCACCGCTGTTTGACCTCCGCACGACCGCTGCTTGACAGAGAGCGCTATCCTGAGACTATTCAGCGACCGAGCGATTGTACGCGATTTTAAAGGAGTTCCCGCTCGGGCCACGCTACAGATCAGAGACAGGATGGAGTTCGCTATGTCATGGTTGGCATTCTGGCGTCGCAATAGCGTACGAGTAGCGCAGGAGGCGCAGCCGGCCGGTCTGCGGGTCTTTGGCGGACGACGATTCGTGCGAGGGATACCCTACATCCTGCCCACCGATGGTGGAGAGATCAACCGGCTCGACTTTCAGCATTACATGCTGCGCTATGCCCTCCAGGGCAACTATGCCGCGCCACTCCACCAGCCACGAGAAATCCTCGATGTCGCGTCTGGGACCGGACGCTGGGCCATCGAGATGTCCTCGATCTTTCCCCAGGCCAATATCGTCGGATTCGATCTGAATCCGCCGCCGGTAGAAAACAGCGCGACAGCGGCGCGGCCCGACAACTTTACCTTCATCCAGGGCAACATGCTCGAAGGGCTGCCGTTCCCCGATAATAGCTTCGACTTCGTGCATCAGCGGCTGCTCATCGCGGCGCTGCCGACAAGCCAATGGCTTCGACAGACCCAGGAGATGCTGCGCGTCACGCGCCCGGGCGGCTGGATCGAGCTCGTCGAGGGCGACCTGTTGCCAGGTGGTCCTGGCCTTACCGCGCTCAACCTCCTGGGCGAGCGGCTGAGCCAGCGGCGCGGCATGTCCTTCAGCAACGCCGGCAAGATCGATGAATATCTGCGGCAGGCGGGCGCGAAAAACGTGCAGCGCAAGGTGATGCATCTGCCAGTGGGACAAAAGGCAGGTCGCCTAGGCGCCATGGCGGAGGCCGACTATCTCGCCATCTACTCCAGCGTGCGCGCCTTTCTCATCAGCCAGGGCCTCATCAACGAGGAACAGTACGCCTATGCCCTGGCCCAGGCCCAGACGGAGATGGCGAGCGGTACACTGACATGGCCCTTCTACATCGCCTACGGACAAAAATGATCCTACGTCCAGCGCTCGCGTGTCCACGCTGCAACTGCGACACGCGAGCTGCGAGATTCGAGCTGCGCCGACCGGGGGCGCTGACGGCGATGGCGCCTCGGTGTGCGGTCGGTCCAAGCGCAAAGACGCGGAGAGTAGCATAAAGATGCGCAAAGAACATGAGTCATCCCGAATTTTGAGGGAGTGACCCAAGCAAAACCTCCTGAGCTACTATCGAGTTGAACGAACCGATAGAGCCAGGAGGTTTCTGTTATGGATGATGCGGTATACGCCAGAGGACTGCAAGCCTCGCCGGT
>DASQSS010000305.1:0-6337 GCA_035642255.1 Ktedonobacterales bacterium
CGCGCCGACATCGACTACGGCTTCTACGAGGCGCGCACGACCTTCGGGCGCATCGGCGTGAAGTGCTGGATCAACAAGTGCGAGATCATGCCCGAGGGCTACACCGGCGCCGACCTGACGATCATGGACGAGCCGGCTCCGCAGCAGCAGGAGCGTGACGGACGCGGTGGACGCGGCGGACGCGACGGTCGCGGCGGCGGTGGCGGCGGCGGCCCCGCGCAGCAGCCCGCGGCGGCTCGTCACTCCACTGCGCTGTTCAGATGCGTCCGATGCGTCCAATGCGTCCGATGCGTCCGATGCGCGCGCCTGAACATCGTCTAAGGCGTGCTGAGCCAGCGGCGCGCGCTCGGCCACATGCGCGACGCTCGCCGGTTCGGTGGATGTCGCCTGTTGCAGCGTGGAGATGGCGGCTTGCTGGCGGGCGATGATGTCCTGCTGCGCGGCGAGGGTGGCCCGCAGCTGCGCGAGTTCTGTTACGAGCGCTTCGAGGGTCGGCTCCTGGGTTGCCACGATCGTCTGACCTCCTGATGCCCACCTCCGCATCGATACAGATGCGCGGTGAGCGTGCTACATTCCCTGCCTGCAGCGCATCCCAACAATGAGCGTCCTGCATTGCGCTTGCCGTCACGCTTGGGTAGCCAGATCAGGGTTCACCATCGGGGTTGCGCGTATGAGGATGTGGTCCGCGATGTGCGCATGAGCGCGATTCAGCCGATCCGACTGAACCAATCGCTGTGCGCAGAACTACGTATACATGGGTTCGGCGTATTTGTCAATTACCTGTCGCTCGCTGGTAGTACCAATAAATCGAGGGTTGGCCGGGAAGCGAGCTGGCGGTTGAAACCGCGCCTGGATGGCCCAGCAGGGCCGCGAAGTTCGCCTGCGCGAGCTGGGGGCGAGGCTTCGCGGGTCGGCGCCCAGGCGCGATGTCTGTCGCCTGCCGGCGCGTGGGAATCCCACGCACGACGAGCGCGGGCTGCCGGGTTTGAGGTCTGCGGGAGTCATTGAGCCATGCTGAGCGCTGGGTCAGAATGGTATACTGAAGACTGATGTATTATCTCCTTGCGCACGTTGCGCCACTCACAGCCGAGCGTTTCCGCAGGCGTTCGCTGAGTCGGCGCGTCTCATGCGCTGGCCCCATGTTTCATTGCGAGCGTCACTCCCCGCCCAGGAGGCGAATATCATATGTTTGAAAGTCTGTCTCAGCGACTAGACACTGTCTTTGACCGATTGCGCGGCAAGGGCAAGATTACGGAAAAGGACGTCGCTGACGCGATGCGCGAAGTGCGTCAGGCTCTGCTGGAAGCCGATGTCAACTTCAAGCTGGTCAAGCAGTTCGTCGGTCGCGTGCAGGAGCGCGCGGTCGGCGCGGACGTGCTGGAGAGCCTCTCGCCAGCGCAGCAGGTCATCAGCATCGTCTATGACGAGCTGGTCAAGATGCTCGGCGGCGAAGAGGGCGCGCAGCCCACGAAGATCACCTTCGCTGGCTCGCCACCAACCGTCCTGATGATGGTTGGCCTGCAAGGCTCCGGCAAGACGACCCACACCGCCAAGCTGGCGCTCTATTTCCGCAAGAATGGCCAGAAGCCAGCGATGGTCGCCGCTGATATGCAGCGTCCCGCCGCTGTCGAGCAGCTCAAGCAGCTTGGTCGCCAGCTCGACATTCCGGTGTACTGGGAGCCTGCGGGCGCAAAGCCGGTGGACATCGCTCAGCGGTCGTTGAAGTGGGCGCGCGAGCAGGCCATCACCTTGCTTATCATCGACACGGCGGGCCGGCTGCACATTGACGAGGACCTAATGCGCGAGGTCGCGACGATCCGCGAGCGCGTCCACCCGAATGAGTCGCTGCTGGTGGTTGACGCGATGACGGGTCAGGATGCTGTGCGCGTCGCTGACGAGTTCAATAAGACGGTCGGACTGACGGGCCTGATTTTGACCAAGATGGACGGCGACGCGCGCGGCGGTGCGGCGCTCTCGGTGCATGAGGTCACGGGCGTGCCGATCAAGTTCATGGGCACGGGCGAGAAGGCCGACGCGCTGGAGCCGTTCTATCCTGACCGCCTCGCCACGCGCATCCTTGGCATGGGCGATGTGCTCTCATTGATCGAGCGTGCCCGCGAGCAGATCGACGAGAAGGACGCCGCCAAGCTGCAGAAGAAGATGGCCAACGCCAGCTTTGATCTGGACGACTTCCTCAATCAGATGCGGCAGGTGAAGAAGATGGGGCCGCTGAGCCAATTGTTGGAGATGATTCCTGGCATGGGCAAGGCGTTGAGCGACCCAGCGGTCAAGGAAGCGCTCGAGGGCGACCAGATGAAGCACACCGAGGCGATTATCCTCTCGATGACGATGGAGGAGCGGCGCAATCCCGACATCATCAACGCCAGCCGCAAGAAGCGCATCGCCAGAGGCAGCGGCCTGACCGTGCAGGACATCAACCAGCTACTCAACTCATTCAAGCAGTCGCAGAAGATGATGAAGCAGGTGATGGGCATGCAGAAGGGCATGGGCGGCCGCAAGGGACTCCGTGGCCTGCCGAGCGGCATGGGCGGCGGCTCGCCCTTTGGCTTCTAGCTCGACTACGGACTACCACGAATTACAGCAGACTCCTCCGCACAAGGCGCTCGCCGGGCGGAGGAGTCTCCTCATCGGGATGCGCTCAGACCGTGGCTTCTGACGAGCGGCCTATCCAGTTACTCGGCCCGCCTGGCGCGCGTGTATGATAGTAGCGGCGCAGCTCGAATGGCATGCGCCTCCTAGTTCGTACGCGCGGCGCGAGCGCTGAACTCTTCTCCTGAAGGCGGCGCGGGAGGTTCGACTGTGACGAGGGACGGGCGCGCTGGTTGGTCCACGCGGGCGACGCTGACGGTGATATTGGGCGCATCGGTCATCACGATGCTTCTGGCAGGCTGCGGCTCCAGCGGCGATCAGACACTCGCCGCGCAGAACAAGCAGAAGCTCGACCGTGAGCTGGCCCACGCCAAGTCGGACCTTGGCCTGCCCGATTCCATGGTGCAGCCCATCGAGTCGCAGGAGCAAAAGGTCGCTTCGGGCGCGGGCGGTTGGACCTACAACTACCAGGACGCCGCCGCCAACTACCGTCTGCTGTATACCCAGCTCGTCGGGGTCGAGCAAACGGCGTCACAAACGCTCCAGGCGCAGACCGGCGAAGACATCAAGGCGTTTTCCAACGCGCTGACGGCGCGCAGCGGCCAGGGTTTCTCAGAGGCCGACCTCTATCGGGCGCGGCTGCAACAGGCGGTGGCTGACTTCGGCTCCGCGCAGCGTCCTGGCGACTACGCGCGGGTTGACGCATTCGTTCGATTGCAGACCGAGGCGCTCAATTCGATGGGTCCCGCCTACGACAAGCTGCAAGCCTTCAATAAAGTCATTCTCGCGGTGAACGCCGCGGGATATAACTCTACGCTGGCGCAGAGTCTCTACCAGCAGGACATCGCAGCGTTCTCCAACGCGTCCTCAGCCGAGCGCTACAAGGCGCTCGTTGGGGTCATTGACGGGCAGATCACGCAACTCGAAGCCGATCAGACGGAAGCGCTGCCCTATATCGGCTCGACCCTGCTCGATCAGTTTCAGGCGAGCATCGATCTGCTGAAGTCGTACGGTCAGCCGATCGCATCCTACCAGACGCTGCACGACAACGATCAGCTTCAGTTGAAGTCGGCGAAGACGCTTGGCGATTATCTGGCGCTCTCACAGGCCATCAACCAGCAGACTGCGACGATGACGCTGCCGCTCATGCGCGGGCTCGCATTGCAGCAGCTCAACACGCTGCAAAGCGACATCAACTTCGTCAATGCGCATTACAGTCAGCTTGACCCCGCCAATGGACAATACTATCCCGACGCCTACGAGTACTCGAATCCTTATCAGGCCGCGGGTGTGGTGCGTAGCGAGTTCCACTCGGCGCACTCAGCGGCGGACTTTCAGCAGGTCTGGTACGACGGCTACACGCTCGACACCAACCTGCATGCCTTGCTCGATAACCTGAAGGACAAGACGCCGCACAATCAGCCGCACGCGACCGATCTGACGCTGCTCAGCACCTATCACCTGCTGCACAGCAAGGTGGTCGTCGTCTCGTTGCGTGAGCAGACGGCGCGGTTCTATCAGAACGGCAAGATGGTGTTCTGGTCATATGTCACGACGGGCAACATTGACACGCCCTCGGTGCCGGGCCTGAACTATGCCATGGTCAAGTTGCGGCACACCGTCTTTACCTCGCCGGACCCGCCCGGCTCGCCGCTGTGGTATGCGCCGACGCCGATCAACTTCGCCATCGAGTATGCGCTCTACGGCTACTTCCTGCACGACGCCTGGTGGCGCGCGGAGTTCGGCCCATACACCAATCTGCCCCACTGGGATCCGGCTGCGTTCAATGGTGGCTCGCACGGCTGCGTCAACTTCCCACTGAACGAGATGGGCACGGTCTACAACTGGACGGATGTTGGTACGCCGATCATTCTCTACTAGATTCGCGCTTGCTACGGCTTGCGCCGATGCGGACGCGGTCAGACGACGCGAGCCAGATCATAAGTCATAAGTGACCACTGCTGGCAGCGTCGAGCCAGCGGTCGCCGACGTTGCGCCAGGCGATCAGCGCGCCCTCGCGAATGCCGCGTCGCGAGACCCACAGGCGATCTACACCGAAGCGCTCGATGCCCGCGAACAGCGTCAGCGCGCCGGGAATGAGCAGTGGCGCGCGGCCCTCCTTGAGCCGGTAGCGGCGAGTCAGCTCCTCATTGTCGGAGCGGAGCAGCAGACGAATGAGCGCGTCAAGGCTGACGTCGGTCAGCGCGCGGCGGCGGCCGCTTACCAGCGCCACCGCAGCCGCGTCTACGGGTGGCAGACGGCCCTCGGCGTGTTTGTGGAAGGCGCGGCCCGCGACGGTCGCCAGAGCGGTCGCCGTTCCACCACAGACGGTGACATCCTTGACGGGCAGCGGCAGGTCGAGGCTGGTCAGATCAGCGCGGATGGCGTCATGCGCGCGGACGATCTCGCGCAGTGTCGGAGGGTCAGACGGGAGCCAGCGCGCGCGCACTGCGCCTGAGCCGAGCGGTAGCGACGCACGCCACCGTGTCGCGTCGTTCTCACCGACGATCAACTCCAGGCTACCACCGCCGAGATCAATGACGCCGCGCGGCCCTGTGACGTCCGGTGATTCACTGGTCGCGCCCCAGAAGGCGAGCGAGGCCTCCTGCTCTCCGGTAATCAGCGAGAAGCGCACACCCGTCTGGGCATGCACGCGGTCCAGGAACGCCTGGGCATTGGCGGCGCGGCGCACGCCTTCGGTGGCGATACCCAGCACGTCGGTCGCGCCGTGGCTGCGGGCCAGCGCGACCTGCCTGCGAATAGCAGCGATCGCGCGCTGCGCTCGTTCCGGGCCAATCGCGCCGATTTCGGTAACATCGGCGCCCAGCCGCACCATCTCGGCGTCATCAACGAGGGCGCGCAGCCGTTGCCGTCCGGCGTCGGGTCGCACGACGACCAGGTGGATCGTATTACTGCCAGCGTCTATCGCCGCAATAGGCTGTTCCTGAGCCGTTCCCAGCGCCTCACCAACCTTTCACCATGATGCGGAATCGTCGATTTCAGCTCCGTCGTTCTCTCAGTGATCATGCCATACCCCGTCTACTTGCGACAATGCCCTCACAATTCCGTGCGAACCGCCCATGAGGATGGTGGTGCGGCATGAGAATACATCTCGCGCTTGACGCCGCCTGCGCACACGGGATACGCTGCGGGCAGGACGAGCGCGTATTGACATAGCGGAGGGCCGATGATCGAGACGACCGATTCCTCACCTGATGAGCCACAAGCATTGGGCGCTGAGCTTGGGCGTGATTCGCGCCGCTCGGCCGCTGTGGAGGGATTGGTTGTGGCGCTCGCGCCCGATTATTTCGAGGTTTCGGCGAACGGCTCCATTTTCCTCTGTACCGCGCGCGGACGTCTGCGCAAGCCTCGCCAGGGCGCCGCGGCGGTTCCAATAGGCGCGCGGCATGGGTCCAGCCAGGTCTCCGCCGGGCGTCGTGGCCCGCCATCGCGTTCGCTTCACATGCCAGACGCGCCGACCGCACCGGCTTCCACGCTGCCCGAGCGCCCCAGGAGCATCGCCACTGGTGACCGCGTCATGATCACAATTCTGGGGCCAGATCGCGGTGTCATCGAAGACATCCTGCCGCGCCGCAACGCGCTCAGCCGTGCCCGCTCCGAGCTGGAGACAGAGCACGTCATGATGGCGAATGTGGACCTCGCCGCGCTCGTGTTCGCCGTTCATGAGCCAGAGCCGAGGCTGGGTCTGCTCGACCGCTACCTCGCC
>DASQSS010000306.1:0-5234 GCA_035642255.1 Ktedonobacterales bacterium
TCGACCTTGGTGACGGCGCCCGCGCCGACGGTGCGTCCACCCTCACGGATGGCGAAGCGGCTGCCCTCTTCGAGCGCCACCGTCGTGATCAGCTCGACTTCCATCTCGACGTTGTCGCCGGGAATCACCATCTCCACGCCCTCTGGCAGCTTGATGGAGCCGGTCACGTCCGTCGTGCGGATGTAGAACTGCGGCCGATAGCCGTTGAAGAACGGCGTGTGCCGTCCACCCTCTTCCTTCGAGAGCACGTAGACCTGCGCCAGGAACTTCTTGTGCGGCTTGATCGACCCCGGCTTGGCCAGCACCTGCCCGCGCTCGATCTCGTTGCGCTCCACGCCGCGCAGCAGACAGCCCACGTTGTCGCCGGCCTCGCCCGCGTCCAGGATCTTCTGGAACATCTCGACGCCGGTCACCGTCACGGTGCGCGGCGCCTCGGTGAAGCCGACGATCTCGATCGAGTCGCCGACCTTGACGATGCCACGCTCGATGCGTCCGGTCACCACCGTGCCGCGCCCCTTGATCGAGAAGACGTCCTCGACCGGCATCAGGAAGGGCTGATCAACCGGCCGTGGTGGCGTCGGGATGTAGGCGTCGACCGCGTCCATCAGCGCCCAGATCGGCGCCGCCGCCGCATCCTCACGCCCCAGATTCCCCGTCGACTCCAGCGCCTTCAACGCCGAGCCGCGAATCACCGGCACGTCGTCGCCCGGGAAGTTGTACTTGCTCAAGAGTTCGCGCACTTCCAGCTCGACCAGCTCCAGCAGCTCCTCGTCGTCCATCATGTCGACTTTGTTGAGGAACACCACCATCGCCGGCACCTCGACCTGGCGGGCGAGCAGAATGTGCTCGCGCGTCTGCGGCATCGGGCCATCGGGCGCCGAGACCACCAGAATCGCGCCATCCATCTGCGCCGCGCCGGTGATCATGTTCTTGATGTAGTCGGCGTGCCCCGGGCAGTCGACGTGCGCGTAGTGCCGCGCCTCGGTCTGGTACTCGACGTGCGCGATCGCGATCGTGATGCCGCGCTCGCGCTCCTCGGGCGCCTTGTCGATCTGGTCGAACGGCTTGTAGTTCGCCCAGCCCTTGGTCGCCAGCACCTTGGTGATCGCCGCCGTCAGCGTCGTCTTGCCGTGGTCAATATGCCCGATCGTCCCCACGTTGACATGCGGCTTGTCCCGCACAAACTTCTGCTTCGCCATGTTGCTATCTGTCTCCTCAGGGAGCGTCGCGATTGGCTACCGCGCGCTCGTCGCAGATCCGGCGCAAGGCGCCATCACCGTCGCATAGTTCGTTTCCGGGGCTAGCGCGGCGAGTGCGAGATGTACTGGCCTGTTGGCCACTCGCACCCCAGCCGCGCCAGCGCATCAGCGCGAACGCGAGATACTGTTAACCCTGCGCTCGCACGACCTTGCCGGAAGACTTCGCCTTCACTTCGTCGGCGATGTTTCGCGGCGTCTCCTCGTAGTGCGAGAATTCCATCGTGTACGAGGCGCGCCCACTGGTCATGGAGCGCAAATCGTTCACATAGCCGAACATTTCGGCGAGCGGAGCCAGCGCCCGCAGCACCTGCGAGCCGCCGCGCTCATCCATGCCCGTGACCTGGCCGCGACGGCGCGTGATGTCACCCACGACATCGCCGTAGAAGTCCGGCGGCGTCGTGACTTCGATCTTCATGATCGGCTCCAGCAGCACCGGTCCGGCCTTCTCGCACGCGGCTCGGAAGCCCATCGAGCCAGCGGTTTTAAACGCCATCTCAGATGAGTCCACTTCGTGATAGGAACCGTCGTAGAGGGTCGCCTTCACGTCGACCATCTGGAAGCCAGCGATGACACCCGCTTCGCGAGCCTCGCGCACGCCTTCCTCGGTCGGCTTGATGAACTCCTTCGGCACCGTACCGCCGACGACGCCGTTGACGAACTCGAAGCCCGCGCCGCGCTCGAGCGGCTCGACCCGAATCCACACGTCGCCGTACTGACCGCGACCACCTGACTGGCGGACGAAGCGGCCCTCGGCCTGCGCGGTCTTCGTGATCGTCTCACGATAGGCGACCTGCGGGCGACCGATGTTCGCCTCGACCTTGAACTCACGCATCATGCGATCAACCACTACATCGAGGTGCAGCTCGCCCATGCCTTCGATGATCGTTTGCCCCGTCTCCTGGTCCGTATGGACACGGAACGTTGGATCTTCTTCGGCCAGACGCTGAAGAGCAATGCCCATCTTGTCCTGGTCGTTGCGTGTCTTCGGCTCGATGGCGATGGCGATCACCGGCGTCGGGAAGACGATGTTCTCCAGCAGCACGGGATGATCGGAATCGCAAAGCGTGTCGCCGGTGAAGGTGTCCTTCAGACCGACGGCGGCGCAAATATCACCGGAGTAGATCGTGTCGATGTCCTCGCGGTGGTTCGCGTGCATCTGCAACAGACGGCTGATGCGCTCGCGCTTGCCCTTGGTCGCGTTGTAGACGTTGGTGCCCTTCGCCAGAGTACCTGAATACACGCGGAAGTAGCAGAGACGCCCAACGAACGGGTCGGCGACAATCTTGAAGGCCAGCGCGACGAACTTGCCATCGTCAGAGACGAGGACCGGACTCTCGCTCTCGTCGTCGAGGCTGATCGCCGTCGGCGCGGGAATCTCGAGCGGCGACGGCAGATACGTCACGACCGCGTCGAGCATCGCTTGCACGCCCTTGTTCTTCAGCGCCGAGCCGCAGAGCACGGGCACAAGCTGATTGGCGATGGTCGCTTTGCGCAGCGCCTTGCGGATCTCATCGTTGCTGATGGGTTCGCTTTCGAGGTACTTCATCATGACGTCCTCGTCAGCCTCGGCCACCGCCTCGATCAGTTCCTCGCGGCGCTGCTTCGCCTCTTCCACCATGTCCGCTGGGATCTCGGTAGACTCAGACTTCGTACCGAGGTCATCGACGAACATAATCGCCTTCTGCTCGATGACATCGATGAAGCCCTTGAACGCGGACTCGCTGCCAATCGGAATCTGAATGGGCGCGGGCTTCGAGTTCAGGCGCTCGGTGATCATCTCGACCGTGCGCCAGTAGTTCGCGCCGATGCGATCCATCTTGTTCACGAAGCAGATGCGCGGCACATGATACTTGTCGGCCTGCCGCCAGACGGTCTCAGACTGAGGCTCCACGCCAGCGACCGCGTCGAACACGACGACGCCGCCATCCAGCACGCGCAGAGAACGCTCGACCTCGGCGGTGAAGTCTACGTGACCTGGAGTGTCAATGATATTGATACGATGATCGAGCCAGAAGCAGGTTGTCGCGGCGGCCGTAATCGTGATGCCGCGCTCCTGCTCCTGGGGCATCCAGTCCATCGTAGCGGCCCCTTCGTGCACCTCACCAATGCGGTGAATCTTTTTGGTGTAGAAGAGGATCCGTTCCGTGGTCGTCGTCTTCCCCGCGTCGATATGCGCGATGATTCCAATATTGCGCGTTCGTTCGAGGGGGTATTCTCTGCCCGCCATGTGCTCCCTCAGTGGTCTTGTCGCTCGTAGCGACTAGTAGCGATAGTGCGCGAAAGCCCTGTTGGACTCCGCCATCTTATGAGTCTCTTCACGTTTGCGAATGGTCGCGCCCTGTCCGGCCGCGGCGTCCATCAGCTCTGACGCGAGCTTCTCCGCCATCGAGCGGCCGCCGGAGCGGTTGCGCGCGGAGGCGATCAGCCAGCGCATGGCGAGCGCGGTTTTGCGTTCGCCGCGAATCTCGACGGGCACCTGATAGGTAGCGCCACCGACACGGCGCGGCTTGACCTCGATCATTGGTGTCGCAGCGCGCAGCGCCTGCTCATACACTTCGATCGGGCTCCGCTTCGCGCGCTGTTCCACCAGCTCCAGCGCCTGATACACAATGCGCTCGGCCAGGCTGCGCTTGCCGTCCCACATGAGGCGGCCAACCAGGCGAGTCACGTTCTTATTGTTGTACTTTGGATCCGGCAGCACAGGACGATGCTGGACCTTGGCACGTCGCGGCATACGCTCTACATCTCCTCTGACGCGGGCTGATTGCCCACTCACAAGCCCATTCGACGCAGGGCCAACGCGCATCTCATGGCGCTGGCGCCCCTTCGCTGCGACTGCTCAGGCGCTCGGCGTCGCAGACAGCGCAAAGGGGCCCAGGGCAAACTGCCCCGGCGCCCCACTCGTCATACGCCTTTCCCACCGCGCGGTAATCGCTCCAGGCGATCGCCACACATGCGGAGGCGGTCGCTGGCCGCGCTCATCGCGCTTCCCGACCGCAAGGAGGTCGTCTGACATGCTGCGTTGCGTCATGAGCGTCGTGAGATAGGCGCCGGCGCGCGCAGCCGTGGTATTTTGGCCGACCTTGCGGCGAAGCGCTCGCGCGCCACCGCTGGTTTCAGCGACAAAGTATCGAATTCGTTCTTCTACGTTCTGAATCGTCAGTCGCCGTATCGGGGTGGCCGCACGACGGCGGCTCAACCCTGATACCTGCCCGGTAAGCGCCAGATGCGCGCTCCGAGGCGAGAGGCCAGCGAGCTTATCGCCGACCTGTCGCCGCGCCCGCCTTCGGCCGCTTCGCGCCATACTTGGAGCGGCCCTGGCGCCGCTTATCCACGCCCTGGCTGTCAAGCGCGCCACGCACAATGTGGTAGCGAACGCTCGGCAGATCCTTCACGCGGCCACCGCGAATGAGCACAACTGAGTGCTCCTGCAGGTTGTGGCCCTCGCCAGGAATATACGCCGTGACCTCCTGATGGTTGGTCAGGCGCACACGGGCGATCTTGCGCAGCGCCGAGTTCGGCTTCTTCGGCGTCATCGTGCGCACTTGCGTGCAGACGCCGCGCTTCTGCGGCGCGCCACCTTGAATCTTCAGTTGACGATTCTTGTGGCTGTTGTAGCTGAATTGCAGGGCCGGCGCTTTGCTCTTCTTGCTCTTCTTGTTCCGGCCCTTGCGCACCAGCTGATTGATCGTCGGCAAGGGAAACTCCTTACGTCTCCGTCATGACATGCCTACAGCGCCCGACCACACGCCAGGCGTCGCTTCACAGGCGTCGCTTTTCCGCATCGCCCGCAGCTCGACTCCTCCCGGCGCCACACCGCTCGGTATGGAGGGTATGGCGCCGCAGAGTATATCTGACGCACGATGAGGAATAGTAACACTATTCAGAGTCGCTGTCAACTATGGGCAGGTCTCCGAAGTCGCCGTTGTCATAGGACTCCGGCTCGCCGCCGCCCAGCGGACCACCCAGGCCAAG
>DASQSS010000307.1:0-9283 GCA_035642255.1 Ktedonobacterales bacterium
AGTCACCCGCCAGCGCTCGCTCCGCGAGTCCGCGCAACGTCTGCGCTTTGGCAGCGCTCAACCCACACCTACGCAGCGTCTCAGCGTCCGCCGCCACTACTCGCTCCGGCGCAGGCACGCCCCAGTAGCGCCGCCCGTCCACCGAACGTTCCGGACCTAGCGCCATCACGAACCGATTGAGCGTGGCGACGGCGGCGCTCAGGCTCACCTGCTGGAACGGAACGACCTGACAGAACGTCTCCCACAGCGACGCAAAGCGTGGGGGCTTCAGTCCCGCAAGCTGGTCAATCAACGGCCCCAGAATCTGATCGTCCTCGATCAACTTGCGAACCGGCGTCAGGTCACGCTCAACGCCAAGCATCTGGGCAACCAACGAGCTCGTGGCGGAGGCGTCTTCGCGACTCAACGGACCATCCAGTGCGGCGAGAGTCAGCGCATCCGCAGCGCCGCCCAGGGCGCGGATGGCCAGCAAATGATAACCTGATGGCAGCGCCGCGACAAGGCGCAGTTCATCGTCGACGAATGGATACAGCGCGGCATGCGGGAGCCGGCGTAGCGCGCCGACGGTCAGCGCCAGGTTGAATGGCGAGCGCACAGGTATCCTCGCCATCTCGTGTCGCTCAACGTCTGAGACGCGATCCATGGTCATCCCTTCGCGACAGCGTGATAGACCTCGACATGGCGCCGCGCCGCTACGTCCCAGTCAAATGCGCGCACGCGCTCGTAGCCCCGCGCCACCAGGTCCGTACGGAGCGCGTCGTCACTCACCGTCCGCACGAGCGCCTCAGCCAATCCCTCCGTATCGTCAGCGGCTACCAGCACGCCAGCGTCGCCGACAATCTCCGGAAGCGAGCCCCCGGAGCTGGCAATGACAGGCGTGCCACAGGCCATAGCCTCAACGACGGGGATACCAAAGCCTTCATAGAGCGATGGCATAGCGACGACGCTGGCAAGCGAGTAGAGCGTCGCAAGGTCGCCATCAGGAATGTAGTCCAGAAAGCGCACCGCGTCGCGCAGGCCGAGCCGTTCGACCGCATCGAAGACGTCGTCATAGAGCCAGCCCTTGCGCCCCATCATGACGAGCTGCGTCGGCCCGCCCTGCCTACCTCGCGCACGCGCGAACGCCTCGATCAGCCGGGCGTAATTCTTGCGCGGCTCGATCGTGCCAACGGCGAGCGCGAATGGCCGCTGTAGATCATACCGCGCTTCAGCCGCGCTCAGCGTCGCAGCGTCACCCACCCGTCGCACCGCTGGGTCCACGCCGAGGTGAATGACACTGATCTTCTTGGGAGCGACGCCTAGAAGCTCGACCAGATCGTCAGCCGTGCGCTGCGAGACGGCGATGATATGGTCGGCGCGGCTAACGGCGTGCGGCACGACGCGATTCAGATAGCCTCGCAGCGCTGGAACAGCGCACTCGGGATGCGTCATGAACGCCAGATCGTGGATCGTCACGACTTTCCGTGCGCCAATCGTCGGAGGCAGACTGAAGTCAGGCGCATGCAGCACATCCGCACGCCCGGCCAGCGCCTCGATCGGCAGCGGCGCTCGCAGGCGATGCCAGAGAATCGTCATGCGACGATTGTCCAGATGTCCGATCACGGCTCGAGCATTCGGAGCCGACGGAAAAGTGCGCTCAGCTGTGGGCCGCTCGGCGGAGAACAGGGTGAAGCGATCACCGTGGTCCACGCGCAGCAGGGCATTCATCAGGCTCCGCGTGTAGCGCCCGATACCCGCGCCCTGTGCGATCGCAGATGTGTAATCAACCAGTATCCGCATGCGCTCGTATTTCTCCAAGCCTGAGCCAGCGCTGAAGACGACATCAACCCACACGCGCCTCACAGCGTCCACTGAGGGCGCCGACCCTTGCGAGTATAGCATGTCACGCGATGGTGAACAGGTGGTCGCGTCCTATAGGACGTTCACAGGCGCCGAGATGCGCTATCCATTTTGCCTGCCTCCGTGTGACGTGATAGACTGCGCGCAGAATCAGGCCACGACGCGCACACTGCGCAGAGGCGAAACCAGGGAGTGTGCCACCATGGCAGCGCGAATACGTGAGCTGGAGCCGCGCCTGATGGAGCGTATGCGCGCCGAGCTTGCTGAAGTCCTCGCTGCGAATGTCGCTTACCCCGCGTACTTCGATTTCCGCGCCAACCAGCTCGTCACGCGGCCGATTGACCGCGGCCGCATGGAAGAGATCCAACGCTTCCTCAACTCAGCCAACTTCGCGCCCATCGAGCATGCGGATATCGCCTCCGCCGAGACTCGACACTTCATCGAGCGGCTCATCCTGCGCTACATCGAGGTAAATGAGGGTCTACGCGGCCGCTACGTCGCCCGACGCACGCCTCCGTTGCGCGCTCTGGCTCCTCGTCTGGCCGCCGAGACCCAACGCCGCGCGACTGGTTACCTAAGCGGCTCTGTGCCGGATTTCGGCGCCCGCAGGCAAACAACATCCTGGACGAGTGTCACACGACGCGAGCGACGCCGCTCCGATGAGGAGCGTCAGCGCGCGACGCGCATGCTCGAGACGGCCCTGACACAGCCGCGAGAGGCGTCCGCCAGCCTCCCGGCTGCCGCACCGCCGCGCCAAGCACCAGCGTCAGCTCCTGATCCTTGGCGCGGCTTGCCCAATGATGTGACGATTCCCGTGCCGGCGGCGGATTATCTCATGTCCGCATCAAGCGCGCCTGCGCCTATTGCGCCTGACGGCATGCCGGCTCGCCTTTCGGAGCAACCCACCGGCCCACTGCCCACGCCGCCCGCCGCCCATGCGAAGCCCGTGCCCATGCGTGAGCTTCCTCCGGATTTGTACCAACTCTATGGCGAATACCTCAACGACATGGACCCACCGGCCGCTAACGGTCCTGCGCCAGTGGTCGCCGCACCACCTCCGCCGCCACCCGCCCCAGCGCCAGGACCAGTCGCCAAAACGCAGACACCCAGCGCCACAGGCGCCCGCAACGACCAGTTGATCTTCTGGCAACTGCGCTATCAACTCGAAGCTTACGTACGGCGCGCTGCCCGCAGCTATGGCGTGCCGCACCAGGCCAATGATCCGGCGACCGTGCTAGATGAGCTCCGACGCTCAGGCTTCGTAGATGAGTCTGACCTTCGCATCGCTGAAGGCATATTCGCGCTGACTGATCGCGTGACCGCACAGGGACACGCCACCGCGCAGGAATACAGTCAGGCGCTGATGCTCTACCTGCTCTATCACCGCAGCCACCTGAATATCTGAAACGCGTCTGCGATCGCTACTCGTTTGAGTCCCACAGTGATTGCTGGGGATTCTCCGGCTCGGGACCACCATCACGCTCGCGAATCGTGCGTAGCGGTCCCTCCGGTAGCGGTTGCCCTTTCCCGACAGGCATTCCAAACAGGTCTTGCAGATCGAGCGCGTTGACGATGCCGTAGTTACTCGCGTTGTTGTTCGCAATGACATGCGCCTCGCTGCCCGTCAGCTGGGCTGCCGCGTCACGGATGCGAGTGACCCACGGCTCCAGCTCCTCGCGGCTATACAGGTAATCGAAGCGATCGCGGCTGCTGGTCAAACCTTTGCCATACCACGTCTTGCGGTTGCGTCCGTGAAAGCGCGCCATCGTGAAGTGGGGGTTAGTGACCATCATCACCGGCGGCGCTGATCCCGAACCCACCTGCGGCTCATCGACCGCGCAGAACGCTAGCTGGCGCTCGCTCAGCGCCACCCTGGTTTGCTCCAGCCGCGCGCCTTCCAGCCAGGAGCGATGGCGGAACTCGACAGCGATGGTGTCGTCAGGGAACGCCTCGCGCATCACGTCGAAATACTCAATGCGCTCCTCTCCGAACGTAAACCACGGTGGAAACTGGAAGAGGATTGCGCCGAGTTTGTGCGCCTCCCGCATCGGCTCGATCATCGTGCTGAACTTTGCGAAGGTGTCGGCATGCGGCGCGACTGGCTCACCCTGCTCATCGCGGTGATGCCAGGTCAGCTCACTGTACGCTTTTACATCAAAGACGAAATCATCAGGCGTGCGGTCGGCCCACATCGCGAAATTGCGCGCGGGCTGCAAGTTGTAGAAGGTCGAATCCACCTCTACGACGTCAAAATAGCGCGCGTAATACTCGATACGCCTCGCGCGCATGTCAGCGCGTGAATATTCTGGTGGGTAGAACGGATCGTGGTCCGTCCAGCTCGCCGTGCCAATGCGAATCCTCGCCATCGTATCCTCCTGCCTGCAACAGACGCCACAGTGGGCGCTTGACGCGCTTTCGCCGCCAGACGTACGATACAGCGGATTCCCACTCAAAGGAGAGTTACCCCCATGCTCACTAGCGCCATCAAGCGCATAGATCACATCGCGATCGTCGTCCAGAGCCTCGATGACGCCCTCGCATTCTATCGCGACACGCTCGGCATCGCGCCTTCACGCATTCTTGACTTTCCTCGTGAGGGGGTCAAGATAGCCTTTCTTCCGCTCGGTGGCCCGGGCGGCAGCGAGATCGAGCTGCTTGAGCCGCTCGGCGCGGACACCGGAGTAGCGCGATTCCTGGAGAAGCGCGGCGGCGGGCTGCATCACATCTGCCTCGAAGTGCCCAACATCGAACAGGCAATCGCCGAACTACGCGCTTCCGGCGCCATGCTGCTCGACGAATCGCCACGTCCCACTGCGGAGGGCCGCGGGGCCTTCCTGCATCCCAAAGGAGCCCAGGGCGTGCTTGTGGAGCTGGTACAGCGGGAGGAACCGTCTTCTGGCGAGGCGGTGCCCACCGGAAAATAGCCTCACGATATCCAGCGGCAGACGACGCCGATGACTCAACAGTATCATCCAACACGATCCGATACGATCCGATACGATCTGACGAGGAGCGAATAGCAGTGAAGACCACACGCGAGAAGCTCGACGAACTCAAGCGCAAGAAAGAAGAAGCTCGCCAGGGAGGCGGCACTGACCGCATCGCGTCACAGCACAAGAAGGGCAAGCTCACTGCGCGCGAGCGGCTTGATCTGCTGCTGGACCCCGACACGTTTCAGGAGCTCGATATGTTCGCCACGCACCGCTCGTCCGACTTTGGGCTGGATGAGCAGCGTGTGCTGGGCGATGGCGTGGTGACGGGCTATGGCAAAGTCGATGGCCGCCTGGTCTACGTCTTTTCGCAAGACTTCACGGTATTTGGCGGATCGCTGTCCGAGGCCCACGCCGAGAAGATCTGCAAGGTTATGGACCTTGCGGTGAAGAACGGCGCGCCCGTCGTTGGACTGAACGACTCGGGCGGCGCGCGCATCCAGGAGGGCGTCGTCAGCCTGGGCGCCTACGCCGATATCTTCCTGCGCAATACGCTTGCCAGCGGCGTTGTCCCGCAGATCAGCGCCATTATGGGGCCATGCGCGGGCGGCGCGGTCTACTCCCCCGCCATCACAGACTTCATTTTCATGGTCGAGGGCACGAGCCACATGTTCGTGACCGGCCCAAACGTCCTCAAGACGGTGACGCACGAAGATGTCACCTTCGATGAGTTGGGCGGCGCCATTATCCATAATGCGACGAGTGGAGTGGCGCATTTCGCCATGCCAAGCGAGATCGAGTGTCTGAGGCAGGTGCGCAAGCTGCTCAGTTATCTCCCCGCGAACAATATGGACGACGCGCCGGTTGAGCCATGCGACGACCCCATCAACCGTGCCGATGAAGCGCTCGACAGCATCATTCCTGACAACCCCAACAAGCCGTACGACATGAAAGACGTGTTGCGGGCTATCGTCGACCGCGACTCATTCTTCGAGTCGCAGGAGCAATTCGCGCGCAACATCATCACGGCATTCGCACGCCTGAATGGTCGCCCAGTCGGCCTTATCGCGCAGCAGCCGAACGTGCTCGCTGGCGTGCTTGACATCAACTCCTCCGACAAAGCCGCGCGCTTTGTCCGCTTCTGTGACTGCTTCAACATCCCTATCGTCACCTTCGTGGATGTGCCGGGCTTCCTTCCCGGCGTCGCGCAGGAGCATGGCGGCATCATCCGCCACGGCGCCAAACTGCTCTACGCATACTGCGAGGCGACTGTTCCCAAGGTTACGGTCATCACGCGCAAAGCATACGGCGGCGCGTATGATGTCATGAGCAGCAAGCATGTGCGCGGCGACATCAACTACGCCTGGCCGACCGCCGAGATCGCGGTGATGGGCGTTGACGGCGCGGTCAACATCATCTTCAAAGATCAGATCGCTAAGGCCGACGATCCGAAAGCGCGTCAGGCTGAGCTAGTCGCGGACTATCAGGAGAAATTCGCCAACCCCTACATCGCCGCCGCGCGCGGATACGTGGACGAGATTATCGAGCCGCGTCATACCCGCGAGAAGCTGATCGTGGCGCTTGACATGCTCAAGAACAAGCGCGACACCAATCCGCCCAAGAAGCACGGCAACCTGCCACTCTAGCAACGGCAAACGCGCAACTCAGCGATGTAAGCGGCGCACCCAAACCGCCGGGCGCGCCGCTTCTGCTGATGCGGAATCACTCGCTAACCTGTCGGTAGTGATTTACTTCGATCGGGTCAACATACAGTCCGGCGATTTTGCCGCGATACGCGGCAAACAGCGGACCGCCGCGGAACTTCACGGTGTGGTGCTCCAGCGTCTCCCATTCGATCTGCAGAATGAAAACTGATGGATGCTCGATCTGCTGGCGTAAGGTCGCCGAGCGGCAGCCCTCCGCGCCACGGATGATCGGCATAGCTTCCGTGAGCATTGCCTTCCGAAACGCTTCGACCTTCTCGGGTTGAACTGAGTATTGGGCGATTTCTAACACCATCGTCTCGCTCCTTTCACGTCATGCGGTTCACGTCATGCGGCCAGGTCACGCGGCCTGTGCGCTCGTCCAGTCCCTCTGGAACGTCTGGCCCAACGTCGTGATCGCCTGTGTGTCGGCGATGACAATGCCTAGCTCGCGATTATCATCCAGCGAGTTCGCCGAAAAGTTCTCGGACCCGACGAAGGCCAGCTTCCCATCTGCCAGCAGCATCTTCGCATGCATGTAGACGACAGAGATATATCGCACCTGGACGCCACCTTGCATCAAGCGAGCCACGTCCGCATCCGCGCCAGGTGATGAGCCGCTCGGCTGCGGCAGCACCACGTCCACAGTAACGCCTCGTCGCGCCGCCGCGATCAGCGCATCCTCCGACTGCGCATCGTACATTTCTTCGTCCTCGACAAGCAGTGTCGAATGGGCGTTGTTGATGAATGCCAGCAGCCGCGCCCGCGCATTGACTGGACTGACCACGAGATTCGGCGCGGAGAGGGTTGGCGTCGTACGCTGCCAATCGGCCTGAAAGATAGACGTGGCCTCTCCTACGTCCGCTGCCGCGGTGTCGATCACACCGTATTCACGATTTTCGGCATAGGACGAGCCGCCCAGACCTGACTTCGTCAGGTTGGCCGTCATGATGAACAGCGTCGCGCCATCGATGATCATCGCCTTTTCGTGCGTGTAGTGATACGCGGAGTCGGCGCCTTCGGCCTTCACGCCAGCGGTCTGGAGTTCCTGGAGCGTCTGCGTTGGGCTTGTCGTGCCGCTGCCGTAGGGATTTAGCTCCAGCAGCACACGCACATCCACGCCACGCTGCGCGGCGTCTTCGAGCGCATAGATAACAGTGTGATCGGTCAGCAGATAGACTTCGACCCAGACTGACCGCTGCGCGCCCTGAATCGCATGAACCACGGGCGCTTCACCAGCGGCAGGCTCAACGAACACCTGCACGTTCGTCGCCCCAGTTGTGGCTCCGCATACGCTCGCTGCGCATGTTGGCGACGGCGAAGTCGGGTGGTTAGCGATGGACGCCCCGCCGCCTGCCGTCGCACAGCCCGCCAGCGCCAGACAAAATAACAGACAGACCGCCAGACCGCGCTTCACCATACCCGCTCCATGCCTTGATCACCTCGCCATCGCGAAAACACCACTGGCCTGCTGTAGCAGTCTACAACAGGCCAGTGATTGTTGTCGTGTTAGGCGCGCAGGATAAACCAGCGCGTCGTTCTGATGGCGTCCTAGTGATGCAGCGCCAGGAAGAGCGGGGCCATCACCAGCGTGATCGTGCTCAGCAGCTTGATCACGACGTGCAGCGAAGGGCCAGCCGTGTCCTTGAATGGGTCGCCCACGGTATCACCCACAACACTCGCATCGTGCGCTGGCGAGCGCTTGCCGAGTGGCTTGCCGTTCTCGTCCTTCAGGTAGCCCGCTTCGATGTATTTCTTGGCGTTATCCCAGGCGCCGCCACCATTGTTCATGAACAGCGCCATCAGGATACCAGCGATAGTGCCGACCATCAGCAGCGCGGCCGCTGGTTCTGGCCCCAGGACCATGCCGACGACGATCGGCGTGGCGACAACGAGCACGCCCGGCACGATCATCTGGCGCAGCGCGGCAGACGCGCTGATGTCAACGCACTTCGCATAATCAGGCGTCACCTCGCCGGTCATGATCCTCGGCTCGGCCTTGAACTGTCGGCGAACCTCTTGGATCATGGACTGAGCGGCCGAGCCGACAGCGCGTATCGCGAACGAGCTGAACAGGAAGATCAGCATCGCGCCGACCAGCGCCGCAATGAACGACGGGGGATTAGCCAGATTGACCGAGTAGGCGAGCGCCGCCACCGCTGGCGAAGCGTGCTTCAGGTCGTAGGTGTAGATCAGGTCCAGGTACGCGCTGAAGAGCAGGAATGCCGCGAGCGCCGCCGAGCCGATGCCATAGCCCTTCGTCAGCGCTTTGGTCGTGTTGCCCACGCCGTCCAGCGCGTCGGTGATGTCTCGCACCGACTCGGGCGCGTTGCTCATCTCGACGATGCCGCCCGCGTTGTCCGTGATCGGGCCAAAGGTGTCCATTGCCAGGATGTACCCGGCGCTCATCAGCATGCCCATCGTCGCGACGGCTGTGGCGTAGATGCCACCTGTGCTGACGACGCCGTGTGAGCCGAGGTTGGTCAGCGTGCCAAGCCAGTACGACAGCCCAAGAGCGGCGCCGATCGACAGCACCGGCAGCGCGGTGTTTTCGTAGCCGATAGCGATGCCCTGGATGATGACAGTCGCCGGACCCGTGCGCGCCGCTTCGGCGATCTCACGTACTGGCCGGAACGTGCCCGCGGTGTAGTACTGTGTGATGAACACGAACGCGATGCTGTTCGCGATGCCAACCAGGCCCGCCAGGCCAAACAACCACCAGGAGCTCGTGACCGGCGACAGCAGGAAGTACGACGCCGCGACGATACACACCGCTGATGCGGCAGCAGTCGTATAGTAGCCAACGTTGAG
>DASQSS010000308.1:0-9199 GCA_035642255.1 Ktedonobacterales bacterium
CGGCGCGCTGGCGCTCTTCCGTCTGGCGGGCTGGACCAACATGGCCGCTGCCTTTCGCCATGTCGGCGCCTCGGTCTCACGCGCCTTTACCCTGCTGGGCTGCGTTCCTCCTCAGCCCCTACGACTTTGACATCGCCCTGAGGGTCGCATGATCGGGCGCGCCGAGGCGTCAATTGACAACGACCCGCTGCCCGTGCGTACCTGCGTCAGGGTGTGGGGCAGGTTGGGACGTACCACGGCGCCTGTCGGCGCGCCTACGAGCCGCCGCGAGAGGCGGTCTTTCGTCATCCTTGAGAACAGAAACGTGGAGAGGGGCTGGCGCGCTCGCTATGGCTGCGCTGGTTGCGCTGAGAGGAGTTGATATGGGGCATCTCGGCTATATCCGTTTTCCGACGATCTCAGGTGAGCATATCGTCTTCACCGCCGAAGATGACCTCTGGCTCACGTCGCGCGCGGGTGGTCGCGCTGAGCGGCTGACGGCGGGCGTGGCGGAGATCACGAATGCGCGCTTCTCGCCAGACGGCAAGACACTGGCCTTCACCGGGCAGCAGGAAGGCCCAAACGAGGTCTACGTGATGCCGTTCGATGGCGGCGAAGCCCAGCGCCTCACCTATGATGGCGCGGGCGCGCGTATCGCGGCGTGGCGTCCGGATGGCTCGGCGATTATCTTCGCCAGCCCAGCCTATCAGCCGATGCGCCGCTGGACCGCGCTGCAAGAGGTCGCGGCGCGGGGCGGAATCACGCGCACGCTGCCCTATGGCCCCGCGCATAGCATCGCCTTCGGGCCGGGCGGCGCGGTCGTCGTTGGGCGCAACACAAGCGAGCCGTCCCACTGGAAGCGCTACCGTGGCGGCACCGCGGGGTATCTGTGGATCGACCCGAATGGCTCTGGCGACTTCCGCCGCCTGCTCGACCTCAACAGCAACGTCTCCTATCCAACGTGGGTAGGTGACCGCATCTACTTTATCTCCGACCACGAAAACATCGGCGCGGTCTACTCCTGCCTGCCTGATGGCGGCGATCTGCGCCGCCACACCAACCACCAGGACTACTACGCGCGCGGCCTTTCCAGTGATGGCGCGACCCTCGTCTATCACGCGGGCGGCGACCTCTACACGCTTGAGCCAGACGCGACTTCCGGGCGCAAGGTCGAGGTGTCACTGACCGGCTCGCGCACCCAGCGCGGTCGCCGCTTCGTCTGCCCCGGGCGCTGGCTCGAATCGTGGACGCCCAGCCAGCAGGGTGAGCGCGTCGCCTTCACCACGCGCGGTAAAGCGTTTGCCATGAGCGCCTTCGATGGCGCTGTCTCGCAGTTTGGCGACCCCGAAGCCACCCGCTATCGCTTGATCGCATGGCTGGCCGATGGCAAGCGCGTCGTCGCCGTCGCTGATCGTGGCGAAGAGCCGCAGCTCGTCGTCTTCGCAGCGGATGGCAGGACCGAAGCGCGCACGCTGGCAGACCTCGACATCGGACATGTGCTGGAGATGGCGCCTTCGCCCGTCGGCGCGCAGGTCGCGCTCTCGAACCATCGCGGCGACTTCCTCGTCGTTGACGCTGAGAGCGGCGCGATGAAGCGCCTCGATCACACCGCATTTGGCCGCGAAGAGGATGCGATGCACCAGCGTGGCCTGGCCTGGTCAGCGGATGGCCAGTGGTTGGCCTATGCGTTCGCCATCAATCCGCGGCAGATCGCGATCAAGCTGGCGCGGGTGGAGACTGGTGAGACGTGGCAGGTGACTGAGCCATTGCGCTACGACATGCAGCCCGCGTTCGACCCGGGGGGCAAGTATCTCTACTTCCTTTCCGCGCGCGACTTCGACCCCGTGCAGGACAACCTGCACTTCGACATGGGCTTCCCCAAGGGCATGCGCCCCTACATCATCACGCTCAAGCGCGATGAGCGCTCACCCTTCACGCCAGCGACCGTCATGCCGGGAAGCGAGACGAAGCAGGAGGCGAAGGCAGACGCGAAGGGCGAGACGCAGGGACATAATGGCTCCTCCCCAGACGGCGAGAAGCCCGAGAAGGACGTGAAGGACGCGAAGAGCGACGGCCCGAAGCCGGTCGAGATTGACCTGGAGGGCATCACGACGCGCGCCGTGCAGTTCCCTGTCGCCGAAGGGCGCTACAACCGCATCGCCGGTATTCCGGGTGGCGCCGTCTTTACCTCGGCGCCGGTCGAGGGCACGCTCAACGAGAGTTGGACGTCGCTGACTCCTGCCAGCAATCACGCGCTTGATGTCTATCGCTTCGAGAGCCGCAAGCAGGATCACCTGTCCGATGGTGTGAGCGACTTCGAGGTGACGGCGGATGGCAAGTGGCTGCTCTACCGCTCGAATGAGCGCCTTCGTCTGATGCGCGCGGGCGAGAAGCCAGCCGAAGGGCCGGAGGCTGAGCAGCCGGGGCGCGCCTCGGGCTGGCTCGACCTCGACCGCGCGAAGGTCGCCATCTGGCCGGGCGCTGAGTGGCGGCAGATGTATTTCGAAGCGTGGCGGCTCCAGCGCGAGCAGTACTGGAACGCTGACATGAGCGGCATTGACTGGCTCGCGATCCGCGACCGCTATGCGCCGCTGGTGGACCGCGCAGGCTCGCGCGATGAGCTCTCGGACATCGTCTGGGAGATGCAGGGCGAGCTAGGCTCCTCGCACGCCTATGAGTTTGGCGGCGAGTATCGTGAGCATCCGCACTATGCGCAGGGCAGCCTTGGCTGCGACTGGCGCTTCGACGAGGCCAGCGAACGCTACATCATCGCGCGCATCATCCGTGGCGATCCCTGGTCAGCGGATGCGACCTCACCGCTGCTGGCGCCAGGCGTGAATGTGGCGGTGGGCGACGCCGTGCTGGCGATCAATGGGCAGCGTGTCTCTCGCGAGCGCAGCCCGATGCGCCTGCTGGTCAATCAGGCGGGGAACGAGGTCGAGCTACTGATCCAGCCAGCGGCGGGTGGCGAGCCGCGCGCCGTCACCGTCCGCGCGCTGGCCGGCGGCGACTTCCTCGCCCGCTACCTGGATTGGGTCGAGGGCAACCGCAAGGCTGTGCACGAGCGCTCTGGCGGGCGTGTCGGCTACATCCACATCCCTGACATGGGGCCGTTCGGCTTCGCGATCTTCCACCGCTACTACCTGCAAGAGTACGACTACGAAGGCCTGATCGTGGATGTGCGCTGGAATGGTGGCGGCAGCGTCTCTGGTCTCGTACTGGAGAAGCTGATGCGTCCACGGCTGGGCTACGCCTTCCAGCGGTGGAGCGGCGCGTCGCCCTACTTTGGTGAGTCGCCGCGCGGCAATCTGGTGGCGATCACCGATGAGAACGCTGGCTCGGATGGCGACATCTTCAGCCACGCGTTCAAGATGCTCAAGCTCGGCCCTCTGGTCGGCAAGCGGACGTGGGGCGGCGTCGTGGGCATCAGCCCCTACATCGCCCTGGCGGATGGCTCGCTGACGACGCAGCCAGAGTTCAGCTTCTGGTTCCGCGATGTCGGCTGGGGTGTGGAGAACTACGGCACAGACCCCACGATTGATGTGGACAACATGCCGCAGGATTACGCCCGTGGCGCCGACCCGCAGCTCGACCGCGCGCTGAGCGAGGCGATGCGCCTGGTGGATGAGCATCCAGTCAAGACGCCGGAGCCTGGCCCGCGCCCCGTGCGTGGTGTTCCAGCGCCTGCCGCTGCCGCCCAGGCGGCGCAGCCCGAGCTTCACGGCTAGCTCTGGCTTTGCGCGTCACAGATGAGACGGGCCGCGCTTCCCTGCACGAGGGAGACGCGGCCCGTCCGTTGTTTTATGTGTCTGGGCGTGTATCAGGAGACGATGGCGAAGAGGTCGATGATGACGTCCACGGATGCGCCGCCGATGATGATATCGAGCGCGCCGCCATTCAGCTGGACGTTGAAGGCGTTGCTGATGGTCTGGCCTGGCCCGTACGCCAGATTGGCCGCGCCAGTGAACCCTGCGCCCCCCGGGACGAGCTCGATGTAGCCTGAGCCAGTGGCGTTGACCACGGTGACGTTGCCAATCGCTCCTGGGGGCGCGTGGGGAACGGTGACGCCGTTGTAGACATCATCCCCTACTGGAACTGTGGTGGGAGCGCTCGATGTGCAGGGCGTACCGGGATGGAAGAGCGCGTCCGTCGCGCCCGCGCGGCTGTCGAAAATGCGGATCGGCTTGCCCAGGTACGTGATCGCGCCGCCAGCGAAGGCGCTCGGAGCAAGCAGTGCGACTTTCGCCCACTGGCCCAGGCTCGTGCCATCTCCCCAGACACACAGCCACAGGTCGCCGATGGAGTCGCGAAGAGAATCGCCAGCGATGTAGGTTCCAGTGGTCGGTGGCCCAAAGTGGGATTGGAGCTTTTGGTAGATGCGACCTGTGCCAATTGCCGCCAGGTCATCGCTGGAGACAGAGTATCCAACGACTCCGTAGCTCGACTGTGAATCGCCTCGGACCCCATAGCTTGAGTTCCCATACAGGGAGGTAGACGTGCCCTGCACGCCCATGCCAGTCGTCGAGCTCGCATAGAGCGCCGTTCCGGACGAAGAAACCGCAGTGACTCCGGAACCGCCAGCGGAGCGCCCATAGATAGCGCTGCCTGCTCCTGAATCGGTTGCGCTTACGCCATTGCCCGAGGCTGTGTTGGTGGTAATAGCGATAGCCCCTCGCGCTGTGTTGTTCAGTGTGAGGAGAGAAACAGGAGTTGTCCCACTCGTCGGTTGCAGGACAGTGGCGGCGCCTGCGTCATTGGTCGCGCCGAGGATGAAATTGCCGCCGGTCGCCTGGGGCGCGGCGTGCGCCTGCTCGCTCGCGCCCAGTGCGACAGCGCTAACCGTCGCGGCGGCGGTGGCGGCTGCGGCTCCACGCAGGAGCCCGCGCCGGCTCGTGCCCGTGCGCGCAGGGCGCGACTGCGCGGGCTGCGCAGACTGCACGCTTTCCGGCGCGCTGGACGCCACTGGCCGCAGTGTCGCAAGCGGTTCCACAGCGGGTGTAGATAGCGACGCGGCGCGCAGTTCACGCACTTCCGCGCGCAGGTCGCTGATTGTCGCCTGCTGCTCGACGAGCGCCGCGCGCATCGCCGCCACCTGCGCCATGAGTTCTGAAAGTGTCTCATCGTCTGTCAAAGCGCGTTCCTTCTTTTGTGAGCGTGGGCGGCGCTGTCGCCTCAGTCAGCGCGCCCACCTGTCTGCAGCGACATGCTTGACATGCGTGTTGGGGTGTCGAGGATGTCAGGCGACGATGGCGAAGAGGTCGATGATGACATCGGTGGCCGAGGAGCCGATGATGATGTCGAGGGCGCCCGTCGAGCTCAAGCCGACGTTGAAGGCGTTGCTGATGACCTGCCCCGGCGCGAAGGCGAGGTTGGCTGCGCCCGTGAAGCCTGCCCCCGAGGGGACCAGCTCCAGATAGCCGCTACCCTGCTCGTTGACGACCGTCACGTTGCCGATTGCGCCCGCCACACTGCCTGGGACGGTGACGCCGTTGTAGGCCACGCTGGAGACCTGCACCGTGGTGGGACTGCTCGGCGTGCAGAGCGTTCCAGGCGTGAAGCGGGCGTCAGTCGCGCCAGAGCGGCTATCGAAGAGACGAATTGGCTTGCTCAGATAGGTGGTCGCGCCGCCTGCGGAGAATCCGGGCGCCAGGTGCGCCACCTTGACCCAGGAGCCTGGGGCGCCAGCGGTGACGCAGAGCCACAGATCGCCCTTTGTGTCACGGATGGACTCGCCCGAGCTGTAGGTTCCGGTGGTTGGCGCGCCTGTCTGGCTTTGGGGCTGTTGCAGGATGCGGCCCGTGCCATTCGCTTTGATGTCCACACCGCTGCGGGTGTTCCCGACGACGCCGAAGCCCGTGTTGGAGCTGCCGTAGACGCCGATGCCCGTCGCGCCGAGCGCGGCGCCGACGATGCCCGTGCCGCCGCTGTTATCGAGCGCATTGATGCTCGTGCCAGCAGAGGTCGTGACCGACAGCCCCTTGACGCCGCCACCTGCGGTGTTCTGCACCGACAGCACCGGATCAGGCGCTGTGGATGCTGAATTGGTCAGTGTGGTCGTCGCATCCGCGTCATTGGTCGCACCGAGGATGACGTTGCCGCCGGTCGTCAGCGGCGCGGCGTGGGCGGATTGGGTCGCGCTGAGGGCGACGGTCGCCACCGTCGCGGCGGCGGTGGCGGCGGCGGCTCCGCGCAGGAGCCCGCGCCGGCTCGTGCCGCGTGTCGTGGCTCGCTGCGTGGCTCGCTCGCGCGTTGGCGGTTCAGCCTGTTCCCGCTGCGTGGCGCTCGTCACAGGAGCGGCCGCAAGCGCTGGGCTGGTGGGGAGATCTGAGGTCACTGGCGCGGCTGGACGCTGACTCAGCTCCCGCTGAAGCGCGCTGATTGCCGCCTGCTGTTGCGCGTTGATCTGTTGCTGCTGGGCGAAGGCTGCGCGTAGGTCCGCCAGCTCCGCCGCGAGCGCCGCCAGCGATGGCTCGCGATTCGCCATAAGTGGGTTTACCTCCTCGATGCTCGCCTGCGCCATGAGCGCCCGACGCCGCAGAGAGCCACAGCATGCCGCTTGCCCCGCATCCACTCGCGAGGCGCGAGGCGCGTCGTCATCACGTTCACATGGACGCAGCAATTTCAGCCAGAGAGGTTCATTAGAGGATGCGCCACGAGGATGATTCGCATAGGCCCGCGCGACGCCACATGATCGCGTTACGCAGCCCAGTTCCTATCGGGTATACACCTTTTGGCGCAGGCTGTCAATGCCCTGTCTTGCATTGTGGATCGAGTCGCCCGCCCCAAGTGCGTCTGGTTGCTACACTACCTGATCTGGCTAATGTGCTAGCGGGGGTGGGTCATATGACGTAGGCTGGACGCTGAGGTGAAAGAGGACTCAAGATACTTGCTCGAGCGCATGGATTGGCCGGATGCTACAGGGGCCACATCGCTAGCGTGCGGTCGCGACGGGGCGCTAAACGGAGGCTCGCGGTTGAAGCGCAACTTTGGGCTGGACATCTACCGCAGCGTCGCGATTCTGATGGTGCTGTGCGCGCATGGCCTGGCGCTCATGTTTGGAGCCTGGTTCAACACGACGCCGCTGCTCTATACGCTGGGGCTGGGCGTTGAAATCTTCTTCGCATTGAGTGGCTTCCTGATCGGCGGCATTCTCATTCGTGATGTGGTCGAGCAGCCGCGCACGGTGAGCGCGCCACGCAAGCTGCTCTCCTTCTATCTCCGGCGCTGGCTCCGCACCTTGCCGCTCTATTATCTCATGGTCATCGTGTCTGTCTACTACGCGGAATGGCCGCACTTCTCGCTGGGTTTCCCTTCGCTTGGCAATGGGATGCTCCTGGCGAATCTTTTCTTCCTCCAGAACTTCCAGAATGGCTGGCTCGCGCTCCAGCCTGTCTCCTGGTCGCTGGCCATCGAGGAGTGGTTCTATCTGCTCATCCCGCTCGGAATGGTAGCTATCTCGTTCGTCCGGCGGCGGCGGTTGCGCGCGCGGCTCGTTCTGGCCTATGGCGTCGCTGTGGTTCTCGCGGTCCTCGCGTATCGCGCGTCAGACGTTCTGGTCAACCACAGCAGCTGGGATTATGGCACGCGCAAGCAGATCTTCATGCATATGGATGCGCTGATGTTTGGGGTGCTGGCGGCCTGGCTCAGCCATTATCACGCCGCACTCTATCAGCGGGTGGCGCGCAACCGCTGGTTCGGTGTGGCTGCGCTGGTGGTCGTCGTGTTCATCTCCTACCGCTATGTCTATCGGCTCATCGACAACAACTCGATAGATCGCTCCTTCATGGCGCACACGCTGAGTCTCTCGATCATGGGCGCAGGCTTCGCGGCGCTGGTGATAGCGTTTCAAGCGCAATTCGCCGACATCAGTCGCATCCCCGGCTGGCTCGTCGCCGTGTTCGAGCACATCAGCACGCGCAGCTATGGCTACTACCTCATCCATTTTCCGGTCTTTGTGCTCATGGCGCGCGCGCTCACACCTGGCTCGCTGATCCAGAATTGCGTCGTGGCGCTTGGCGCGCTGGCGCTGACCTTCCTGATCGCGGGCGCGATACATATCGGCTATGAGCAGCCGTTCATGCGTCTGCGCGACAGGATTCGCCTTGTGCCGAAGGCGCCCGCTCTACGTGGCGCCATCAGTCCGGCTGAGGAATGGGAGGCGGCGCGGATGCCCGAGACGGCGCTTGTGCGGCGCCTGCGCTAGCCCGCGCTTGTCGCTTGCCATCCGCATGCCGCCTGCATGTCATCCGCATGCCGCAGCCTTGCTACTCGTGTCGCAGCCTCGCGATGACGGCGTCGGTCATCTCCTCTGTGTTCGCCGCGCCGCCCAGGTCGCGTGTGCGGGCTCCGCTGGCGATCGCTTCTTCGAGCGCGAGCAGCAGCCGCTGCCCCATCTGGGCATGGCCCAGATGCTCCAGCATCAGCGACGCCGCCCAGATAGCGCCCGCTGGATTGGCGATGCCCTGCCCCGCGATGTCGGGCGCGGAGCCATGAATTGGCTCGAAGAGCGAGGGGCCGTTGCGCTCGGGGTTGAGATTCGCTGAGGGCGCGATCCCGATGGAGCCAGAGACCGCCGCAGTCACTTCAGAAAGAATGTCGCCGAAGAGATTCGACCCGACGATCACATCGAATGCTTGCGGTCGCAGCACGAGTTGAGCGGCCAGCGCGTCGCTGTGCATCAGCGTCGCCTTCACGTCTGGATACTCCTCGCCCACAGAGCGGAAGATTTCGTCGAAGAATGGCATCGTGATGCGGATGCCGTTGGACTTGGTGGCGCCTGTGAGCATTTTGCGGCGTGTGCTGGCCAGCGCATAGGCATAGCGTACCGCGCGCTCGACACCATGCCGCGTAAAGATGCTCTCCTGCACAGCGATCTCACGCTCGGTGCCCGTAAAGATGCGGCCACCGACATCGGAGTATTCGCCCTCGGTGTTCTCGCGCACCACCGTGATGTCAATCGTTCCAGGGTTGGCGAGCGGGCTGCCCACGCCACGCAGCAGCCGCACGGGCCGCAGGTTGATGTATTGGTCAAAGCTGCGTCGGAAGGGAATCAGCAGCCCCCAGAGTGAGACGTGATCGGGAATCGTCGGCCAGCCGACCGCGCCAAAGTAGATCGCGTCGAACGCTTTGAGCTGCTCGATGCCATCCTCTGGCATCATGCGGCCATGCTCCAGATAATAGGCGCTGCCCCAGGGGAACTCGGTGTACTGAAGGTCCAGCG
>DASQSS010000309.1:0-6356 GCA_035642255.1 Ktedonobacterales bacterium
GTCGGGGAATATCAGAGTGATCGCCATCTGGCGGAAGCTCAGCGACTATTCCGCGACTATTCCGCGACTACTCAGAGAGCGCAGCGAGGACCTGTTCAGGCGCCAGGTCCTCGTTCTCGCCGCGCCAGAGCGGCTTGCCACTGGGTTTGCCACGGGTATCCCAGTAGATCTCCAGCCCGTTGCCATCCGGATCGTCGAAGTACATCGCCCAGCTGATGAAGTGGTCCACAGCGCCGACGCGCACGCCCGCCTCGCGCAGCGCCAGAAACGCCTCGGCAAATGCGCGCTTGCTGGGAACCTCGAACGCGACATGATAGAGGCCGACCCCATGCGGCTCAGGCGCGGGCGCGTCCGTCGCGACCCGCTGCAGCGCGATCTCGTGATGGAAATCGCCGCCCGTCATGAATACATACATATCGCCAACGCGCTCGGTGACGCGTAGTTTCAGGAATCGCTCGTAGAAGGCGACCGCACGGTCGAGGTCGCGCACCTTCAGGTGGGCATGGCCAATCTTCGTCGTATACATCGCACGCCTCCGAGGTCGCTGTATCGCTTTCGTTCGAGCATTGAGTGTCGCTGACGTTATAGCGCACGGAGGGGCGACGGTTCAATGACGCGCTTTACAGGCTCGTCGCGGGGTCCACGTCCACAGCCCAGCCGGGGGCCAGGGTGTCAGGGGGGAGCGCCCGCAGCGCCTGCAACGGGTCTGGCCCGCGCACGATGATCTGCCAGCGGTAGCGTCCGCGCAGGCGCTCCATGAAGGCGGGCGCGGGACCGACGAGATCCGTATTGGGCAGATGCTGCGATTGAATGACGCGCTCAAGCGCATCGGCGAGCGCCATCGCCTCGATCTGCGCGCTATAGCGGTCGTGATGCTCGTAGACCAGCTTCACCAGGCGCCGGAACGGCGGATAGCCATACTGACGCCGCACACTCAATTCCACCTCAGAGAAGGTGGCGTAGTCATGCTGGGCGGCGGTCTGAATGCAGAAATGCTCTGGATTGAACGTCTGCACGATCACCCGTCCCGGAGTCGCGCCACGCCCAGCACGTCCAGCCACCTGCGTGAGCAGCTGGAAGGCCCGCTCAGATGCGCGGAAGTCGGGCAAGGTCAGCGCGACATCGGCGGAGACGACACCCACGAGCGTGACGGCGGGCAGATCGAGTCCCTTGGCGATCATCTGTGTCCCCACCAGCAGATCGGCGCGGCGCTCAGCGAAGGCGCGCAAGAGGTCTTCATGCGCCTGGCGGGTGCGCGCGGTGTCGCGATCCCAGCGCAGCGTGCGCGCTGCCGGAAACATCCGCTTGAGTGTCGTCTCCACTCGCTCGGCGCCCAGCCCGAAGTAGCGAATGCTGGCGCTCCAGCACAGCGGGCACTGCCGTGGGGGCGTCTCGCGCCTGCCGCAGTAGTGGCAGATCAGCGCCTTCTCGCCCGCGTGGAACGTCAGCGCGACATCGCAGTGCGGGCAGCGCGCTACGTAGCCGCACTCGCGACAGATCACACTGGTGGCGAAGCCGCGCCGATTCAGGAATAGAATCGCCTGCTCACCACGGGCCAGCGTCTCTGTCACGGCCACACGCAGCGTCTCGCTGAGGATGCTCGTGTTGCCGTCGCGCAGCTCCGCCCGCAGATCCACGATCGTCACAGGAGGCAATCCAGGCGCGATCTCGCTCGCAGCCGCAGCCACGCGCCCTGCGGAAGCGTTCCGCTCAGGTTCCCCCTCCTCGCCCAGTTGCGAGACTGTGGGCGCCGAGCCAACGCGCTCATTCATCTCCACCAGCCGCCACGCGCCCGAACGCGCCCGCTCGAAGGACTCCATCGAGGGTGTGGCGCTGCCCAACACGAGTGTCGCGCCCGTCTGCGCCGCGAGCCGCGTCGCCACATCGCGCGCGTGGTAGCTGGGTGTGCGCTCCTGCTTGTACGCCGCCTCGTGCTCCTCATCCAGAATGATGAGGCCGAGATCGGTCATGGGCGCGAAGAGCGCCGAGCGCGACCCCAGCACGATGTCCACCTCGCCCGCGCGGATGCGCCGCCACTCGCTCAGCCGCTCAGCGGGGGTAAGCTCGCTATGCAGCAGCGCCACTCGCCCAGGGAAGCGCCCCGCGTAGCGCGCCATCGCCTGCGGGGTCAGCGCAATCTCAGGGACGAGCGCCAGCCCACGTTGCCCGCGCGCGATGATCGCCGCCAGCGCCTGAAGATACACCTCCGTCTTGCCGCTGCCCGTGACGCCATGCAGCAGGCAAACCCGCGCGCCCACATCATCCACTGGCCCCTGCGGATCGAGGATCGCATCGAGCGCGCGGCGCTGCGTGGTCGTCAGCCTCAGCGGAGTCGTCGGCGCGATGCTCTGTCCCTCGAACGGGTCATGCCGCGCCTCGACGCGCTCGACCACGACCAATTCAGCCCGCTCCAACTCAGCGAAGGCGGCGGGGGTGGCGCGCGTCAGGCGCAACAGCTCTTCGACACGCCAGGGATGCGTGGCGCGCTCCAGCACATCCAGCGCGGCGAGCTGGCGTAGCAGCCGCTCGCTCTCATGATCGGCCGCGCGGGGCGCCGATGCCCATGCGCGACCACGACTGCGGCCAGATGGCAGGGTTGGCGCGGGCAGCGCGGCGACAACCGCATCGAGGCGGGCGCGGGCATCGGTGCGCCAGGCATCCACCCGCGCCACTTCGGGACCCAAGCGCGCCATGCGCTGGCGGCGGGGACGTAGCGCCGAGGCGGGAAGCTCCGTCGTCAGCCGCGCGAGCCGCCTGTCCACCAGCGCCCGCGTTACCGCCCGCGCCTGGCGCACGCCCAATGCCTCCGCTAGCCGTTCCGTCTCGACAACGCCCTCCTCACGGAGCAGCGCCAGCGCCAGCGCCGCGTCGGGCGGCAGCCGATCCGCTACCTGCGCCGCGTCATCTGTCAGTGCGGCGCCGATGGGGCGCAATGCGCTGCGTGCGCTGGAGACCAGCCCCGGGGGCAGGAACATCCGCGCCACCGCTCCCAGCGGCGCCCAATAGTAGGCGGCGATCCATTCAGCGAGACTGCGCTGGCTTTCGGAGAGCAGCGGCTCTGGGGCCAGCAGCGCGCCAACCTCACGCAATCGCAGGCCGCCAGCGCTCGGCCCGACGCCGCTAGCCTCATCGCTAGCCTCATCGCTAGCCTCATCGCTAGCCTCGTCGCTGGCGTCGAGTGACCAGACGATGCCAGGCACGGCGCGCTCGCCAAAAGGCGCGGAGACGAGGCAGCCGGGTTGCACGTCTCGCGCCAACTCGCGGCTGACGCGATAACTGTAGAGGTCGCGCGCGTGGGGTGTGCGCCGCGCCGCCTGAAGCGTGACCACCTCGACCCGCATGCGCGCCTCCGCAAGAACCAGAAAGGCCAGAAAGACCTGAATACCCATCATCAGGGCGATGGCGCTGGGCCATTCCCCTGATGCGCGTGATGCGCCGGGACAAAGCGCCCCCTGCTACTCTACCACGTTGAGCGCACGCGCTCGCACGCTGGTTGGCGCTATGGATTGGCGCTATGGATTGGCGCTATGGGTTGGCGGCAGTCACATCAGCCAGATGCGGATCGGTAGGGCTGTCACCGAAGTCGACACGCTCGATAGCCTGGCTCGCGGGCAAGCCAGGCAGGGTTGGGTCTTCTGGCATGGTATGGGGATGCGTGGCGAGACGCGAGAGGTGCGCTCGCCGAACGGGCCACGGAGCTTTGGCGGCTCGCGCGAGCATGCCCGTCAGGTCGAGCGCTGTCGGCTGATAGCCCGCGCAGATGGCGACGATCTCAGCGCCGATGACGATGAAGAGGCCATAGGCGTAGAAAAAGACCAGCGCGACCAGCGCGAAGCCCGCGATCGAGCCGAAGTGATTGGGATAAAGCACATAGCGGACGTAGAGTGGGAAGATGAGCAGGTAGCCCTGGCTGAGCGCCGCCGCCACCAGCGCGCCGAGCCATGCCGTGCGCAGCGGGATAAATCCTGGCGTGAGCCAGACATAGGCGAGCAGCGTGAGGATAAAATTCGCGGCAAGCCCAGCCAATAGCGCCAGCCACGGTCCCAGCAATGCGGCTCCGGGCGCGTCTGGGTCTACCAGCGAGACACTCAGCGTGGCGGGCGAGAAGCCGACGTGCGGGATCGCCGTCGCCGAGAGCACGATCACTGGCAGCAGCGCGACGAAGAGTAGCAGCAAGAGCAGCGCGGCGCGATTCTGCGCAAGAAAGCGGCGTTTTGGACGGCGAAAGATGACACAGAGCGTGCTCTCCAGCACGA
This sequence comes from Ktedonobacterales bacterium, assembly GCA_035642255.1. GTDB lineage: Bacteria > Chloroflexota > Ktedonobacteria > Ktedonobacterales > JADMIN01 > JAKAIY01. The sequence goes on from DASQSS010000309.1 coordinate 4,257, forward strand.
CGAAAAAGCGTGAGCCATACCACACAGCCACCGGAAGCCCAAGCGCCAGCACGAAGGCGGGCGCCGTGCGGAGGCTGTGCGCGAAAGCATACACCGCGCTGGCCTCGACATGATCGGGCAGGAAGCGCATCACCGTGAGGATGACGCTTTGCTCGGCGTGGGGGGTTGTCAGCCGCAAGGTCAGCGCGAGGATCACAAGCTGCAAGCCGACGGTTGCGAAGAGCGACTCCAGCAACGTGAACGCGAGCAGACGCGCAAGGTTCCAGCCCCAGTCGCGGTCGAACTTGACCCATAACCGCCACGCCATCGCTGCCATCGCTCTTGCCCTCGCTGCTGGCGCCACTCAGAAGCGGCGCGCCTGCCTCGCATGATAGCATACCCAGCGATAGGCGCCGATGGGGAGCGAACAGCGACTGGACGGCGTGGAAGCCACAACCGCGCATCCGCAAGCCTTGAATGTCGCTCGAGCGGTCTGCGCCATAATACGGTTCCCAGCCTGCGCTTGGCAGTCTGAAGTGAGAGATCAGCGCACATGTTACAGCCTGATGGTGACGCGGCGATCAGCGAGACGCTGCGCGCGTTCGGCCTCGGCGCTCATGTCATGGCCATTGAGCCGATTCTGGATGGCCTCTCAGGCGCTTCGCTAGCGCGCGTCCGACTCTGTCAGCCAGCGGGCGACTGGCCCGGCGCGCCCTGTGGCATGCGCAGCCGAGTCGTCAAGCGGATCGAAGCGGAGTCTGGATGGCTCGGAGCCGCCACCCACGATACACATATGCGCGAAGTCGCGCTCTGGCGCGCTGGACTGCCGCTATGGCTTCCCAGAGGCATCACACAGGCGACAGAACGTGTTACTGTTGAACCCGACCGCGCCCCCGCGAGCGCGACGCTCCTGATGCGTGATGAGCGATCACACCTGATGCGCCATCCCTATCGCACGCCGCCAGGGCGTCTGCCCGGCGAGATCGTCGCCCTGCTCGATGCGCTGGCGGCGCTGCATGTGCGCTTCTGGCAGTCCCCCCTGCTCGACGACACCACGCTCGGGTTGGCGTCGCAGCGCGACACCCTGCTCTGGCTCAGCCCAGCGGTCGTAGGCGAGCGCATCGCGGAGGGCGACCCGCAGCCATATCTGCGGCTGGCGCGAGCGGGTTGGGAGGCGTTCTTTCAACTGATCGCGCCGGAGGACGCCGCCACGCTGCGCGCGGTCTTCGATACGCCCGACAGCGTATTGGGCGCCATCAAGCGGCTGCCGCGCACGCTGATTCACGGCGACATCTGGGGGCCAAACCTCGGCTGGCTGCCGCCAACACGTCGGAGTCCGCGGACGGGTCGCCGCGTGTTGCTGCTCGACTGGGCGCTCGCCGCCGCCGCGCCCGCGCCATACGATGTCCTCTCGCTCTGCGGCTCATGGCATACGCTGCGCCCGACAACGCTGCTGGCGGCCTATCGGGCGCGGCTGACCCGACGACTAGCGGCGCGCGGCGTCACGCTCTCGCTGCCGCAATGGCAAGGGCTGGCCGACGCGGCCTACCTGCGCACGACCTTGACCGGCGGCGAGGCGTGGGCCCGCGCCGTCGAAGACGCGCCATCCGAACCGGCGCGGCGACAGGCGCTCGCGCGGCTGCGCTGGTGGGCGCGTCGTGGCGCTCAAGCGGCTAGGAGGCTGATGTGAGGATTGACTACAGGAGATTGACAGATTGACCACTGCGGGCGCGTTCCAGCGCGTTCCAGACTGACTCTCCCTCGCCCTGCTCCTCATCCACGGCGACTTCGCCAGCCTGACCATTTTCGGCGCTTCCCGAAAATGGTCAGAAACTGGATAGCCACTGGCTTCGCACGCATCTTGCGCCTTGGCTACTAACCTGGACAACGCCTGTCATCGGTGAACTCGTGTAGAATGGCGAACCGGACGATACGCGGCTAGCGCTCTATCGTCTCCAGCGCATAGCGCGCCTCGGCCTGCACGGACGGCTCGGTGTCGTGTGCGAGCGTGTGGGCGAGGGCGGCGCGCGCCTCTGGGCCACCGAGGCGTCCCAGCGCCCAGGCGGCGTGCCCGCGCACCAGCGGCTCCGCATCATCCAGCGCCTCGATCAGCGCGGGGAC
>DASQSS010000310.1:0-9725 GCA_035642255.1 Ktedonobacterales bacterium
AGCCAACATCATCGTGACGCCTGGCGGGCACCCTGTGCTGGTAGACTTCGGCATCGCCAAAGCCCATCTGCCAGGGATGAACCAGACGCTGACATTCGTGCGCAAGGCAGGCACAGAGGGCTACGCGCCGCCAGAACAATATGCCGCGACAGGCATGACTGGCCCCTGGTCAGATGTCTACGCGCTTGGCGCCACGCTCTATCAATTGCTGACGGGCCATGTGCCGCAAACCGCAGTGGAGCGCATCACAGGCGTCGCCCCGATGCCAACGCCGCGCACGCTCAACCCGGCGATCACTCCTGGCACAGACGCAGCGATTATGCGCTCCCTCGAACTGAAGCCCGCGAACCGCTACCAGACGGTGATGGAGTTCGCGGCGCACATGATGGAGGCGTTGCAGCTCTCGCGCTTCCACGCCAGTGCGCCCGATGTCTCGCCACTCCCGAGCGGCTCCAGCCTACCGCCGCAAAGCGCGCCACCGGCGACCAGCATGCCGCCGCAATGGCAGCAGTCCGGCGCGTATGACCTGTACAATGCCTGGGGATCGCGGTCTCCAGCGGCGCCTGCGTCGGCGAGTCTGCCACCACTGGGCAATCCCATCCCATCGAATTTGCCGATGGGAACCCGCGCAATGACCAGTGGCGCGCTCTCGGCTCCGTCGGCTCCGTCGGCTCCATCGTCCTCGCCGCCACCACGAGCGCCTTCCGCCACGCCGTACAGCTCCACCGCGTCCTCGATGACGCGCAACACGGAGGCGGCGCTACGGCCCATGGACCTCAAGCGTCTCGATGACGTGAAGCGGCGGCGCCGTGGACCGTCAATTCGCGTGTTGATCGCCTTGCTGATCGTGCTGATGATCGCCGTGGGTGGACTCTCGGTGTTCGCCTACAACACCTTCGCGCCGCCCGATCGCTCGACCCCGCAGGCCAGCGTTACCGGCTACTTCGATGCGCTCGAACAGCAGAACTATACCCGCGCCTGGCAATATAGCTCTGCCAGCCGCAATGATCCCGGCGCGGAAGCCTCATTCACCGGCGCGCTTTCCGCCGACGACGCCCGCTACGGCCAGGTGACACGCTACACCGTCACCCAGAGCCAGAGCGATAACGCGGGCCATACCGACATCACCGTCAGCGTCACCCGCGCCAGCGCTCCAAATGCGCCCCTCACCTACGCGGTTAGCGTCACGCAATATAGCGGCCCGCTCTGGCTGATCGACAGCGCGACCAGCCAGTGAGCGGGCGACCTGTCACTGATCCAGCCAGCCCAGCAGCGGATAGTGAAAAGGCTTGCCCTGGAATGCCTGAACCGCCGCAATCACACTGAATATCGCATCAACTAGTCCGAGCAGGATGAGCACGCCGTAGAAAGCAAACATAAACGGCAAAAAGCTCAGATCGACGGTAGGGGGATTAGACGGGCCTGCCGAACTAACGCTCGTAAAGGCGAACGTAAGGAAATAGACCTGCATGCCGACAACCCCTACGATCGCGAGCAGGCTGAACACGAGGTGGAACCAGAACGCCTGCTTGGCCTGCCGCGAAGCATAGGGGTGCGTCCGGCGCATCGCCAGCCAGATGATGAGTGGCAGAATGAGTGGCGCGAAGAAGACACTCAGATGGCAAATGCCTGCCAGTGTCCTGTCACTCTCGCTGGGGCCGCCCATGCCGTAAGGCGGGAAATAGCCCGGCTGAGGGGCGTAGCCGTAGCCATACCCATACGGCGCCTGGCCCATATAACCCGGCTGTGCGCCGTAGGGACGCTGCGCGCCCGGTGGTGGCGGCAGGGGCGCGGCCAGAGCTGGCCGCGCGGCGGCAAGCGCCTGGAGCAGCCGCCAGCAGTCGAGCTGCTCGACAGGGGTGAAGGCGAGCGTCCCTCCGTCGCTGAGCCGGAGTGAGACGCCGGGCGTCGGTGGCATGCCGGGCGGCGCGGGGATGGTGACGTCGGCCACCAGCCCCGCTGACACGATGTCGCGCAGCGGAATCTGGCGCTGGCCAACGCTCAGCGTCTCACTCTGTAGGGCGCATGTCTCCCCGCTCCGCAACGGGAATGACAGCCCATTCATCTGCGCTCCACTCACCTGGCGAGCGCCCGCGCGATAACCATGCGCTGAATCTGATTGGTACCCTCGTAGATCTGAGTGATCTTGGCGTCGCGCATCATCCGCTCCACCGGGAACTCCTTCATGTACCCATAGCCGCCAAGCACCTGAATCGCGTCGTTCGTCACCTCGATGGCGGCGTCTGAGGCGAAGGTCTTGGCGATGGCCGACTCACGTCCAAACGAGGTCGAGCCGCTATCCATCATCTCGCCGACATGGTAAATGAGCTGGCGGGCGGCCTCTGTCTTGATGTCCATATCGGCCAGCATGAACTGGATGGCCTGGTTGGCGATAATCGGCTTGCCAAACTGCACTCGCTCTTTCGCGTACTGCGTGGCGAAGTCGAGCGCGCCCTGCGCGATGCCCAGCGCCTGCGCCGCGACACCAGGCCGTGTGCGGTCGAGGGTGGCCAGTGCGATCTTGAAGCCTTCGCCCTCGCGTCCCAGCAGATTGCCAGCGGGAATCTCGCAGTCCTCGAAGACGAGCTCACCCGTCTGTGAGCCACGAATGCCCATCTTGTGCTCGACCTTGCCGAGACGGAAGCCGGGGGTTCCGTCTTCGACGACGAACGCGCTGATCCCGCGCGTGCCCGCCTCCGGATTGGTCGTGGCGAAGATCGTGTTGACATGCGCGATGCCTGCGTTGGTAATGAAGTGCTTGACGCCATTCAGCACGTAGGTGTCACCCTTGCGCACGGCCTTCGTCGCCATCGCGCCCGCGTCGGACCCCGAGCCAGGCTCAGTCAGCCCATAGGCCGCCAGCCACTCGCCCGTCGCCAGCTTCGGAATCCAGCGGCGCTTCTGCTCATCAGTCCCGGCCAGCAGAATCGGCAGCGCGCCGAGCTGCTGCACGCAGAGGATCAGCGCCGTCGTCGCGCACGCCTTGGCCAACTCTTCGATGACCATCAGCGTACTCAGCTCGCTCGACCCCAGGCCGCCATACTCTTCAGGGAAGGGCATGCCGAGGATGTCCTGCTTGGCGAGCAGCTCTTTCATATCCCAGGGGAATTCGCCACTGGCGTCAATCTCGGCAGCGCGTGGGGCCACACGCTCGCGCGCCAGATCGCGCACCATCTCGATCATCATCTGCTCTTCAGCAGCTAACAGCACAGCCATCTGCCACGCTCCTTTGCGCGCCTGCGCGGGCGCCGCGCTGAGACTTCTCGTCTCACGAGTTCGGCCCGCGCGCATAAGCTATCCAAACGCATGAATCGCACTCGATCACGGATTCGTCCGAGCGGCTCCACAGCGCCTACGTCCCACTGCTCCCGGGAAGGCGCGGGCTGTCCTCAGCGCGGCGCGAGCGGCATAGAGAGCAGTCGCCTCGATTATATGTGCGCTGTTTCGGCGCCGTCAATCGCGGGGAGCGGGGTGGACCCCATCACACTTCATGGGCTGCGACGTAGCGGGCAGCTACAGCCGCGACCTCGGGTGGCGCGCCGCCGCCAGGCCCTTCAGGCGCAATCGCGCCCGCCAGCCATTGGCGCCCTGCGCGCCGTCCTGATAGACTGCGGCGAACGGCGAATCAAGACATATCGAGACATACGGCGTCGCAGATTGTGACGCGATTGAGAGGAGCGACCTGACGTGGAGCACGCAACCCTGCGAAGGCGCCACTTTCACAAATACTCGGCGTTGGGCAACGACTACCTCGTGCTCGACCCGCGCGCGCTCGAACTGACCCTGAGCGTCGAGCGCCTCCGCGCGATCTGCGACCGACACGATGGCGTCGGCGCGGACGGTATCGTCGTCGGGCCGACAGTCGACGCCGCAGGCCAGATGAGCATCCGCATCTACAACCCTGATGGCTCAGAGGCGGAGAAGAGCGGCAACGGCATCCGCATCTTTACGCGCTATGCCTATGAGGCGGGCTACATCACGCGCGAGCCCTGCGCGCTCATGACCCGTAGCGGCGCCGTCACGGTGCGCGTCCTCGATGACGTGGGCGGCATGATCGAGGTGGACATGGGTCGGCCATCGTTTCGCAGCAGCGACATAACAATGACCGGGCCAGATCGGGACGTAGTGGATGAGCCGCTGACTGTCGGCGGCGAGGCATTGCGCGTGACCTGCGTCTCGATGGGGAACCCGCACTGCGTCGTCTTAGGCGGCGAGGTAAGCCCCGAGCGCGCCCAACGCCTTGGTCCCCAGCTGGAGCGCGCCGCATGCTTCCCTCAGCGAACGAATGTGCAGCTTGCCCGCGCGGTGAGTGAGCGCGTCATCGAGATTCAGATCTGGGAGCGCGGCGCGGGATACACGCTGGCGTCCGGCTCAAGTAGCTGCGCAGCCGCCAGCGCAGCGCGGCGTCTTGGGCTGGTGGGCGACGAGGTCGAGGTTCGGATGCCTGGCGGCAGCCTGTGGATCACCTTCAGCGCCGATGAACACGCCATTCTGACTGGCCCGGTCACTGGCGTGGCGCACGGCTTTTTCGATGCTGATCTCATAGGCTAACGTGATCGCTCAGGTCGCATGAACTGACGCCGGAGCAAGCGAGCCTGTTTGCTGTTATGTCCTTCTGATGTGGTATACTGCGGGAGAACTGAGCGCAGAGAGAGAAAGTGGGTTTCGCCCACTTTTTCGTGTACTTGTGGGCAGAAGCGTGTGGTATCTGGCAGAGCGGCGCCGGATGTGGAGCAGCCGGGATACCAGAAAGCGTGCGTCGGCTGATGTCACGCCCTGCGTCTAGCCGTATACGGAACTCGAACGAGGCGTGGGAGTCATTCTCGCGCCTTCGTTATATTCTGGAGCGTTTGACTCCAGTCGAGCGGGTGTACTGGACAAGGCGGCAGAGGCGGCATGAGGCGCCACGCGACACGCGCCCTCCGTCGGGATGGTGATACGCGCCGACGCGTCGCGCTCAATTGGAGGGATACATTATGTTAACGGAGTTTCAGACGGCCATCGCGCAGCTCATCCATGAAAAGGGTCTGCCTCAGGAGCGGGTGATGGAGGCAATTGCCAACGCGCTGCTGGCCGCATACCGCAAGGGCAGCGGCGGCGGCGAAAACATCCGTGTGGAGGTCGAGCCAAACGGCAAAGTGCACGTCTGGGAGAACCGGCGTGTCGTCGCACAGGCGCAGGACCCCGCGACTGAAATCTCGCTGGCCGACGCGCAGCAGCTCGACCCACACGCCGCGCTCGGCCAGCACATCGAGGTCGACTCGCCGCAAATCTTCAACAAGATTCCGACCCAGACCGCCAAGCAGATCATCTTGCAGCGCATCCGTGAGGCTGAGCTGGAGCATCTCTTCGAGTCCTACAAAGACCTGAAGGATGATCTGGTGGTAGGCGTCGTGCTGCGACAGGAGCGCCCAGGCGGCGCGTACCTGCTCGATCTAGGCAAGATCGAAGGCATGCTCGACGAGAAGGAGCAGATTCCTGGCGAGCGGCTGCGTCCGAGTCAACGTGTGCGCGTCTACATCTATGAGTTGAAGCGCGGCGGCGGACGCGGCGTGCAGGCGCTCGTGTCGCGTACGCACCGCAACATCATCAAGCGGCTCTTCGAGTTGGAAGTGCCGGAGATCTACGAAGGCCGTGTCGAGATCAAGGCGATCGCGCGTGAGCCGGGCAGCCGCTCGAAAGTGGCCGTCTGGGCGCGGGAGGATGGCATTGACCCGATTGGCGCATGTGTCGGTGTGCGCGGCGCTCGCATCAACAACGTCATCAATGAGCTAAATGGTGAGAAGATCGACATCATCGTCTGGAATCCAGATCCCGCGCAGTTCGTGGCGAACGCGCTCAGCCCCGTCAAGCCGCTGCATGTGGAGTTGCGTGAGTCCGACCATACCGCGCTCGTCACGGTGCCGGAAAAGCAGCTTTCACTGGCCATCGGCAAGGAGGGGCAGAACGCCCGCCTGGCGGCCAAGCTGACCGGCTGGCGCGTAGACGTGGCTCGACCGGGCGACCGAACCAGCGAGCAAACCGCCGAGGCTGGCGCGGCCACAGCGTCAGGGACGACGGCTGAAGCCCGTGTCGAAGCGGCTCCAGCGGACGGCCTGATGGCATAGTGACGGCGCAGTGATGGCATAGCGGTTCGCTACACGTCGCGCGGCCCTGGACTCTCGCCTGGAGAGCTGGGGCCGCGCTCGCGTCTGCGCACGCTATGTTGCGCACCCGATATGAAGTGAGAGAGAAGGTAGACAATCATGGTCGCAGATGGCTCGCCGCCAGCCAGACAGAACACGCGAGCAGAGCATGCGGCTTCCGCGGGAAACGCGCCCAGCAAGCGCAAACCGCAGCCACGCCAGAAGCACATCCCGCAGCGGACCTGTATCGCGTGTCGAGAAGTGCGCCCGAAGCGCGAGCTGATCCGCGTCGTCCGCACGCCTGACGGACATGTGCAGCTCGACCCAACCAGCAAGAAGTCGGGACGTGGCGCCTATGTCTGCGCACGGCGATCGTGCTGGGACATCGCACTGAAGAAGGGCAAGCTGGAGCGCGAGTTCGAGACGACGCTCTCCGCGGAAGATCGCGCCGCGCTAGAAGCCTATTATGCGAGTCTGCCTGAGGAGCATGTCGTCCCTGCGAAAACGACGCCGAAGCCACCGGCCCAGGCGTAGTCAGGCACAGTCAGGCATAGTCGCGGTCGTGCGTCGCCAACCGCGCTCGCCCGGGGTTCCTCGGGCTGGGCGCGTGAGGACAGTGGGGCCAGTGACCTGAAACATGGCGCCGCAGCCGCTTGCTGTGCGCTTTCACTGATTGACAGCCACTGCGGTCTGTGCTAGCATGCGCGTCGCCTGGCCGCTTGGCTGGAAGCGCATCGCTGGCTCGCCAGAGCGGCCAGCCACAGCAGAGGGAGTGACGCATGCCGCAGGCTCCATTTGAATCATCGCCCCGAGCGCACGTGCTGGCATATGCTGGACGCGGGACAGTTGGCCAGGGTGAGTTATCCCTGGCGCGCAGTAGCACGGTATTCCACGGCGAGACCGAGGCCGGACGCACAGCGGATATCGTTGTCTTCACTGACAACACTCCCAACGGCAATGCCTCCGCACAGGCGATTCTCCAGACCGCCGAAGCCGATTTCACAGCGACACAACAATGGTTCGGCGGCCTCGCGCTCCCGCAAGGACAGCCCGGCGACGACCAGACCACTCCGCGCACGGCATTGCCTGTTCAGGTGTTGATGGATAGCCAGGCGGGCGGCGCATATCACTTCGGCTGCAACGCCACCGACCTGTACGTGGAGCCAGCGCCGCAAATCGCCAGCGGATTCATGGTGGCTGAGCTTGTCGAGGTCTTCGAGGCGGCGATCAACAATGGCTGGCAATGCGGGCAGACCAACGGCGAGGCGCTCTCACGGGTGCTGGCGACCGAGCGCAACAACGGGCTTGCCCAGCTACAGGTGCAGACGGGACAGGCCTGGTGGGCAAACGGCCATCAGGACTATGTGACCACCAACAACGCGACCGATCAGGACGAAAACAGCAACGGCTGTGGCCCGCTCTTCCTCTACTACCTGCACAGCCAGCTTGGCTACGATTGGACACGCATCACCACCACCGGCGGCGCTTCACTCGGCGACACGTATCAGCGCCTCACCGGGAATGCGCCCGCACAGGGCTTCCAGGACTTCGTTAATCTGCTGGCGACGCTCGACAACGGCTCAGGGCTTCAGCTTCCAGCGAGCGGCAACCCCTTCCCCATCGCAGGGACGGGCCAGGCGCCCAGCGGGAGCGCGGGTGGCGGCGCAGCGGGCGGACCGGCGGGCGGACAAGCCGGCACGCCAGCTGGCGGCATCACGCTTCCTCAGCCTCCCACCGGTCGCGGATTCGCAGGCCCAGTGACCATGCTCGGACTGCTCATCCTGATCGTCGTCGCGCTCATCGTGCTCAACGCGATCGGCGCCGTGCAGTTCTAGACGCTCGCGTGCGCGGGCAGATTACTTGCCGGGCTGGCGCTGAAGATACTCAATCGCCAGCTTCGTCAGCAATTCGACTCCGATAGGCAGACTGGCTTCGTCGAAGTCGAAGAGCGGGCTGTGGTGTGGGTGGCGCAGACCGCGCGCCTCATTGCGCGAGCCAACGAAAACGAAGCATCCCGGCGCGGCCTGGAGGAAATAGCTCATGTCCTCAGAGCCCATGATGGGATGACCCTCCAGGACGTGATCTGGCGCCACAACCGTCTCGGCGACCGAGCGCGCGAATGTCGCCATCGCTACGTCGTTGACCGTTACCGGATAGCCGCGATTGATGGTGACTTCAGCGGTTGCGCGTGATGCAGACGCCACGCCGCTCGCGATCTCACGGATGCGCTGATGGAGTAGCTCGCGAGTTGTGGGATCGAGCGCGCGAATCGTTCCGATCAGCGTGGCGCGTGCGGCGATGATATTGTGTCGGTTTCCGGCATGGAAGGAGCCAACCGTCACGACCGCGGAGTCGAGCGGATCCGTCTCTCGACTGACGATACGTTGCAGCTCGCCGACAATAGCCGCGCCAATGGCAACGGCGTCTACGGTCTGATGCGGCGACGCGCCATGCCCGCCAACACCTCGCACGACAATCTCATAGTCATCCGCGCTGGCCTGCACAGGGCCGCCGCGCACCATCATCGTGCCAACGGGCAGGTCATTGGCCAGGTGCAGCCCGAAACAGGCGTCCACATGCGGCTGCTCCATCACGCCCGCCGCGATCATCGGCTCAGCGCCGCCCGGTCCCTCCTCAGCGGGCTGAAAGACCAACTTGACAGCGCCCGTAAACTCCTCACGCCGACGCATCAGCAGCTCAGCCACCGCCAGCAGGATCGCTGTGTGGCCGTCGTGGCCGCAAGCGTGGTGCGCTCCCGGCCGCTGCGAGGCATAGGGCGCGCCCGTCTCCTCTGTCAGCGGCAGGGCATCCATGTCAGCGCGCAACAGGACGGTCGGGCCCGGTCCAGGGCCCTGAATCAGTCCCACCACACCGGTCTGCGCGACCCCCGTCTGTGTCTCGATGCCCAGCGAGCGAAGCCGCTCGGCAACATAAGCCGACGTCTCATGCTCCTCGAAGCCTAGTTCAGGATGCTGATGAAAATGGCGTCGGTCTGCGACCAGCTGATCGTTAAGCGCGAGGATATCCTCGCGCAGCCGTGCGGCCTCTGGCATGACATGAAACTCCTCACTGGGTTGGCTTACTCGTCTGTAGCGACAGAACGATACTCGTAGTATACTAGCCGCACCCACGCGCATGCGATGACGTTAGCGACGGCCAGGGTCAGCGCTGTACGATGACACCCGCCCCGAATCGGCAATTCATCCGCATCTTCAGCATTCGCGAAGCATTTGTAAAGCATTCGCAAAGCGGCGCGGCCCTTGCGATGTCTTGTGTCAGACCGTGATATAGTGAACCACCCATAGAGTCGTTTAGAGTCCTGTGACGCTTGATGTTTTGCGAGTTCCACGTCCGCAGCGAAAGCTAATGCAATCAACAGTTTCGCCGCGTATGCGCCTCTATCTCGTGAGTCATCGACAAGAGGAGATTGCGCGATGGCGTCAGATGCGGTAAGTACGCAACTCGTTGTCGTGGGCGCTTCAGCTGGCGGCATCGAAGCGCTCCAGACGCTCGTGTCTACACTGCCGCATGACTTTCCAGCGCCCCTGCTCATCGCCCAGCACCTCGATCCTCGTCGCCCAAGCCATCTCGGCGAGATTC
>DASQSS010000311.1:0-14829 GCA_035642255.1 Ktedonobacterales bacterium
CCGCTGTGTTCCACGCTGACGACGCCTATACCGTCATTCACAAGGCGCCAGGGCTGCATGTCCTGAATAATGAGTATGAGACGTACCCCAACTGGTGGTATGGCGGCGTGACGACGCTCGACAAGTACGCCAAGGCCAATCCTGACATCGTCAAGCGATTCCTCACGGCCATGATTCTGGCGGACCGCTGGATGAATGACCCGGCTAATCGCGATGCGCTCGTTCAGATTGGCGTCAAGGCCACCGGTGAAGACCCTGCCGCGGTCGCGTACGCGGTGGATTTCATGATCCAGGGTCACATCTGGCCACAGAATCAGGGCCTCGATCAAACGCAGGTGGACTACACGACGCAGCAGCTCTTCGAACTCAAGGAAATCAAGGCCCAGCCTACCTACGCGCAGATCGTGGATAGCAGCTTTGCTGACGCGGTCGTAGCGACGCTCGGCACGAAGTAAGCGCGTGAGTTGAGATTCATCCCCCGCATGAGCGTTTCTCCTCGCTTGGGGGCACGCTCATGCGGATTCCCACCATGAGACATCGCGAAGCGTCCCATCGCCCGTCTCGCTGGAATATGGAGCGATAGCGTATGGCCACCACACGATTCATGGAGCTTTCGCAACCAGAGATCAAGGCCGCGCTACAGCGCAACCCGCTGGTGTTGGTCCCGCTCGGCAGCGTCGAGCAGCATGGCCCACACCTTCCAACGGGCACGGATTATTACGCCAGCCAGGGAATCGCTGAAGCAGTCGCTGAACGCCTCGATGGACTCGTCCTTCCCTTTTCTCCTATCGGCGTCACACCCATGCACATGCCCTACGCTGGCACACTGAGTTTATCGGCTGACCTCTTCCAGCGGCTGCTGGTCGAGGTCGTAGGCTCGGCGGCGGCGCACGGCGCGCGCAACGTCGCGCTGATCAACTGGCATGAGGGCAACATTCCAGCGATCGCGCTCGCCGCTGAGACCCTTCACCGGCAGCACGGCTGCTCCGTCGTCGTGGTGCAGGCCTGCTATGTCGCCGAGGAGCTCTTCGGGGAGCAATACGGCGGCCTCACGCATGGCGGCTATATCGAGGCGCTTGCGGCGCTTGGGGTCCACCCAGATCTCGTCCACCTCGAACGTGTCGAGCATTCATCCGACCGCATTCAGGGCGCGCGTGTTGACCACCTGCGCCGCACTCGCGCATATCAGCCTGTGCTGCGCGATATTCGCGCGATTGCGCCTACGGGATGGTATGGCGATCCACGCGGCGCCACCGTCGAGCAGGCGCGCGCGTTCATGGCGACGCTGGCCGACGCCATCGCGGAGCGCGTCGCGGTGATGTTTGCTGAGCTGGCGCGCATCAATATGCCACCCGACGAGCGTGACGACAGCGGAGACAGGGGAGCGACGGACCATGGTTAGCGTCTACACTCCGTCTGACTGGGCTGAGTTGACCCTCCCTGGGCGGCGCTCGTGGGATATCGTCTCCAGCCGGACGGGCAGCAGAGCCGTTTCGATGCGCTATGTCGAGATACCGCCAGAGGGAACACCGGGTCAAAACCGCACCAAGCATAAGCACCTCGACCGGGAGGAGGTCATCTGGGTTCTCTCTGGCGCGGGCGTCATCGACGGGCGCGCCAGCCAGACTCCCGTCGCTGAGGGGCAGGTGATCTACGTGCCCGCCGACGAACCGCACATGACCCGCAACACCGGCCAAGACACGCTGCGCTTGCTCTGCTTCTTCCCAGAGGCTGAGATTGGACGGCACACACAGGAGCCGGCGTAGACCGGACTCGGAACCTATCAGGGAGATTCAGCAGTGGCCGATATTATCTGCCTGAGGCCGGCGGAGGACTTTACCCGCGTTGGCGCGTCGATACCCACTGAATGGGACATCGCTTTTCGTAAGCCAGCGGACGCCGATGTGCCAGACCTGCTGGGTGGCGCCCGCGCGGTCGTGCTACCCTCGGCGGGGCCACACTTGCCTGGAGAGCTATTCCGCACTGCACACGGCCTTCAGCTCATCCAGTACACCGGCGCCGGATGGGACCGCATCGCGGAGCCGATCGTGCGTGAGCTTGGCTGTCCGGTCGCAAACGTGCCAGGCGTCAATGCGAAAGACGTGGCTGAGTATGTGGTGATCGCCGCTGGGATGTTGCTGCGCCGCTTCAAGCTGGGTGATCGACTCATGTGGGGCGGCGAGTTCGACCTGGCGCGGGGAGAGCTAGCGGCTGAGCGCGCACGTGGCTTCACCGATCTCACGATTGGCGTCGTCGGCCTGGGCCACATCGGTCTGGCCGTTGGCAAGGCGTTCCGCGCCTTCGATGCGCGGGTGCTGTATTACGATCCCAAGCCGCTCGACCCCGAAGCCGCGAGCGCCGCCGGCATAATTCCAGCCGCAATGTCTGATCTGCTCGATGCGGCGGACGTCGTCTCAGTACATGTGCCACTGCTACCCGCAACTGTCGGGATGCTCGGCGAGGCGGAGCTTGCGCGGCTCAAGCCTGAGGCGATCGTGGTGCAGGCGTCGCGCGGCGGCGTCGTGAATGAGGAAGTCCTGCTGCGGCTCGTCGAGAGCGGGCGCATCGCTGGCGCCGCGCTGGATGTGTTCGCCCGTGAGCCACTGCCACCCGACGACCCGATCCTGCTCAAGCGCGCCGCGCTCTTTGATCGCATCTTGCTGACGCCCCACATCGCGGGCGTTACGCGGCAAGCGGCTGTGCGGCTCTATGAAGCGGCCTGGGCGAATGTGGCCCGTGTGCTGAAAGACAGGCTCCCACCGACCAATCGCGTGTTGTGAATCCAGCTCAGTGTTGACCATGTGAGATTGCCGGGCCTCGTCAACCCGCTCACCCTGCGTCCCCGCATCCTCAAATGGGCAGGGGGTGAGGCCCACGCCGAAGGAGAATTCAAGGGACAACCTGAAGGAGAGACTATGGCGGAGCTTGGCAATACGCGGCTGGTCGCATTCCTCCCGGGGACAGGCGTCGGCACGATGCAGATCATGGAAGCCAACGGCTACCTGTATATCGGCGAGCTCGCCCGCAGTGGCGGCACGCAGATCGTAGACGCGCGCGATCCCACGCGCCCTCGGCGAGTGGGTTACCTCGAAGGGTATCCCGGCGCCTTTTCTCCCAAGACGCAGGTGAGCGGCGACTACTTGCTCGTCAACTATGAGGCGCGCCAGGGAGACGCCGCCTTCGTCGGCCTGGGCATCTGGGACATCTCAAAGCCCGCGCAGCCTACGCGCATCGGGCAGCTCGCAAGTGGCGGCAAGGGCATCCACCGCATGTGGTACGCGGGTGGGCGCTATGCCTACGCTTCAGTCATCCCTGAAGGGTATACGCGCCGGATCTTCACCATCATTGACCTGGATAGCCCGACCGCGCCAGTCGAACTCTGCCACTGGCGCGCGGACCTCGACGAGCCTATGGGCAAGAACTATGGGCTGCATCATCCTATTGTGGCGGGTGGCGTGGCCTATATGGGCTGGTGGGATTACGGCGTCATCATCGCCGATGTCTCGGACCCGCGCCAGCCACGCCAGTTGGGCGTGGCCACCGGCTGGGCGGCGCAGGGCGGAGGCCACACGCACACAGCCCTGCCGCTCACCGGGCGCAACCTGATGGTCGTCACCGATGAGGCTGGCGACGTCGCGGGCGAGGAGACGCGCAAACTCATTCGCATCTTCGATATTCAGGACATCGCCGCGCCACAGCTTCTGGCGACCTGCCCGGCGCCCGAGGGCGACTACGGTCGCGAGGGCGTGCGCTTTGGCCCGCACAACCTGCACGAGAACCGACCCGGCTCGCTCCAGAGTGAGCGACTGATCTTCACCACGTATTTTGGCGCTGGCCTGCGTGTCTACGACATCAGCGAGCCCACGAAGCCTGTAGAGGTCGCCCGCTTCGTCCCCGACCCCACAGCGGAGGGCTATACACCCATCAATGATCTGTTCGTGGACGTGAACGGGCTGATCTATCTGACCGACAGGCGGGCGGGCAATCTCTATATCGTCGAGTTGATCTGACCGAGCGGGCGTCCCGCCAGGCGGACGCCCGCTCGGCGGAAGAAAGAAGGTACCAGCATGGAGCCAGTGCGAGTAGCGGCAGTCGGCCTGGGTCGGTGGGCGAACGTTATTGCGGACGCCTACACCCGGAGCGACCACGTCAAGCTCGTGACGTGCTACAGCCGAAGCCTCTCCAAGCGCGACGCATTCAGCGCACGGTATGGCTGCGAGCAGGATGTCAGCCTGGAGGCGCTGCTCAAGCGCGATGATGTCGAGGCGGTGATTGTCACTGTCCCCAACGATCAGCACGCCGATGTCATCGAGCAAGCTGCCGCCGCTGGCAAGCACGTCTACGTGGAAAAGCCTATCGCGATCGATCTGGTCGATGGGCTGCGCATCCAGCGCGCTACCGAAACCGCTGGAGTCGTGTTCCTCTGCGGTCATAGCGCGCGCCGCCTCGGCGGTCTGCGCGCGATCAAGAGACTCATCGAGTCAGGTGAGATTGGCGACGTCTCGATGATCGAAGCGACCTTCGCTAACGAGCGCGGTTTGGAGCTCAAGGCCACCGACTGGCGCGGCGACCCCAGCAAGGCGCCTGGTGGCCCACTTACTCAGCTTGGCGTTCACCAGATCGACAACTTGCAGTACCTGCTTGGGCCTGTCAAGCAGGTCTTCTGCTTCGCAAAGTCGCTCTTCACGAAGGTCCCGAACGAGACAGTGCTGCAGACGGTGATGGAGTTCGAGAGCGGGCGTATGGCCTATCTGGGAACCAACTGGGCCTGTCCTGGACACTTCATGCTCAACGTCTATGCGACCAGGAGCAACCTGTTCTACGACCTGGACTTCAGTTGGTGGAGCAACTCGAACACCACCGATGAGCATTCACAGCTGCTGCGGACACAGTTCGCCAGTTTTGGTGATGACCCGGACAACCGCGTCCTCGAAAAGAGTCTCGTCCAGTTCGCGGCGACCGATCACCTGCGCGATGAGATTGACGACTTCGCGAATGCGATTCGCACGGGTGAGCCGGTCGAGATCGACGCCGACTTCGCCGTGCGCAACCTGGCCGTCGTCATCGCCGCGCTGCGCAGCGCCCACGAAGGTCGCATGGTCACGATTGCGGAGACGCTCCAGCAGGTATAATGTCGGGCTGAATACCGAGCAATATACCAAGTCTGGTCTGGTTGTTGGCGACGTATCGGACGTCACCTCATCATGCCCGCAATCCGCGCATATTGACTTGCGTATGGATGGTGTCAGTACGCGAGCCGGTGGAGCGCTGCGGCGAGGATCTGAATGCCGGCGACCGCATGCTCAATGCTGGTGTATTCCGCAGGTGTATGGCTTCGGCCCCCTTTGCTCTGCACGAAGATCATGGCCATCTTTGCTTTCTGCGCCATCACCTGCGCGTCATGACCGGCGCCGCTGTGCATGGTGAGCGTCGGGATGCCCTGCTCGCGCGCCGCCTCTTCGAGCGTGCGGACAAGGTCAGGATCAGCTGGACAAGGCGGATGGTCGAAGATGACCCGGAGGTTGAGTTCAAGACCCCTGCGCTGAGCGATTGCCATAATGAGCTCCTCATGGCGCTGGAACAGTGTTTGCAGCGCAATAGGATCAGGATGGCGCGCGTCTATGGTGAAGGTTACTTTCTCCGGCACAATCGCGGCGCCGTTGGGCTCCACGAGCAAGCGTCCCACTGTCGTCACCGCTGGCCGCCCCATGTGTTGCGCGGTTGCAGTGACACCAGTGATGATCTCCGCCGCGCCCGCCATTGGGTCGAGGCGCCAATCCATTGGCGCTGCCCCCGCGTGGTCCGCACGTCCACGCAGCTCCACTTCGTAGTGACGCAGGCCGGTGATGGCATTCACGATCGCCGCTGGCAGCCCGGCCTGCTCCAGAACTGGTCCTTGCTCGATGTGCATCTCGATGTAGGCGTCAATGTCGTTGCGCGCCACCTCTGTGATGCGCCCTGCATCGAGGCCTACGGCGCCCATCGCTGCGGCCATCGTCACGCCGTCATAGCTATGTAGCTGTTCCGCCTCCCCCGGCTGGATGCTGCCAGTCACGGCGCGCGAGCCCCAGAACGCCGCTCCTGGGAAACGGCTGCCTTCCTCCTCGCAGAACGAGACACATTCGAGAGAACGCCGAGGCGCGCCAAAGCGCTCTTTGAGTGTCCGCAGGGCTACGTACCCGCTGATCACGCCCAGCGCGCCATCATAGCGCCCTCCTGGCCGCTGCGAGTCAATATGCGAGCCCGAGACAATGACGCTTCCATCGAGCGCGCCGTCCAGGCGTCCCCATACATTGCCTACCGCATCCCGACGGACCCGCAGCCCTGCCTCCGCACACCACGCCGCGTATTGGTTCTGTGCCGCTACCCATTCTGGAGAGTACACCGTTCGCGAGACGCCCGTCGTCTCGCAGGCGCCGAATTGCGCAAGCTCAAGCAGCAGGCGCTCCACGAGCGCAGCGTCAACGGCAATAGGGATATCGGATGGCTGCATACGTCACTCTCCATGAATACACTGACGTAACAAGAGATGCCCGCTCCGCCGCGCTATGCCGAAGCAGACGCTGGGAGCGTTGATCACTGTTCCACTGGCGCCTGTGACCAACCTCATTGTCTACGCACGACACGTATGTGGCAACCAAGCATGCGAACACAGGATTGGCATGCGTTGGGCGGGCGGTGGCGGACAGAGGCGAAAGCAATGATCCATCTCGACCTGGCTGCCGCTCAGAGCCGGAAACCGCCGCCCCATCCCACTCATCTGCCAGCCGCCGCGCAATACCGCGTCTTTCTTTTGCTCACATGCGTAAAGGCTGTACATAACGGCTTCAGGTCTACGATGTAGGCGCATAGGATGTGGGGGGTAGGGTAAGGAGAGAGCGCCAGCGACGAGCAGCGCCAGGAGGCGCCCGATAGCTGGTTTGACCTCTACCTTCCGCCCCACGGACCTCAGCGAGCGCGAATGGTGTCTTCATGGTGTCTTCTAGGTGCTGCGCAGCGGTTGTCAATGGCGGCTGCCACGCGCATACGGACCCCTGATCCTCCCTCTATGCCTACTTTCGCGCCCGGCGTGTCGCTGGCGTGTGGGAGCGCATTCATACCATCCTACGAAAGCCCGTGCGATGGCACAATGAACCGAAACCTACGCCTAGCGCAGCGATCGACGTCAGGCATGTGCGGCCTGTGCGCTGCGACTGTAGGTCACACGCTATCGCAATTGTGATGTGCGGTGTGGCCGCTGGCCTAGTACATGCGACGAAGGTCGCAGTCACGCCCTATCAGCGCGGCATATGCTTTGTGCAACACCGTCCAGCAGCTTGCTACCAGCAGACTGACGACCTGTTGGCGACTCACCGATTGAGCGCGTGGGCGTCGGGCATCTGTGTCCCTGGCGTCGCCGGATGACGATATGCTGTATCCGGAGTGGCTCCCGCGTGACCCCAGCGCCAGGACCCGCGATCCGCTGTGGACGGTTCAGCGCAGTCTGCTCACACTCGACGAGGAGGATCGTATGGCGACGAGTCAACATACCCAGTATGCTCATCAGATGCACAACGTTCCCGCCAAGGTCTATCGCACGCCGCTGCGCGTGATGGTGGCAGTCCCGATGCCCGGCCTGGAGCCGACGGATATCAGCGTCGAGGTTACACCTGCCGTAGCGCTCGTCATCCGGGGCCGACAGCGCGGTGACCTGAAGGGACTCAAGGATGAGCTCCTCAACGAGTGGAGCGCGGGCGAGTACGAGCGGATAATCGCGCTGCCGACGGCGGTAGATGGCGAACTGGCCAATGTCACCTACGGCAATGGTGTGTTGGTCGTAGCGCTTCCCACCGCCTCTCAGACGCGGCCAGCCCATCTGAAACTCTCCGCGCTCAGCCCGACCCGCGGTCTGCGCGCTGGCAACATGGGTCGCCCCATCCGGCCCTACGCGCGCGTGTAACGGTCAGGCAGAGGTTCACGAGCGGCGGGCGTGGGCTTGCGGATTCAAGAGCGCTCGTGATGGTGGACGTGGTCGTGATGGTCGTCAACATTCGCCGCGAGGTGTCGCCTGGTGCGGCTGCGCGTGTTCACGCGCTCGGGAGCCATGATCTGCAGGCGCTCGGGATCGCGCACCATGACATGTCCATTGTGCAGCTCGATGATGCCAGCCGCCTGGAAATCATGCAGCGTGCGGCCGACCATCTCTCGTGCTGCGCCTCCGGGTCGCGCTCCATCTCCGCCGCCTCGAAGGCCAGCAGGATGCGCTGGCGGATCGCGGTGGCGTCGCTGGTGGTCTTGAGGCCGGGAGCATAGCGCGCCCACTCGTCGTGGCCGAAGTAGCTCTGTCCAGCTCCCGTCGCTAGCGCGAGCATGTCGTATGGCGTCTCACGGTCCCCAATCTCGACGACGCGGCGGACCACATCCACTCCGGTGACCTTGCCCAGCAATACCTCGGCGTTGCGCTGATGGCGCAGCACGCCGCGGATTGGCGCGCTGATGTCCGCCGGGGAAAGCTCTGCGGTCGCCACCTGGTAGAGCAGTGGCTGGAAGACATGGTGATTGGTCTGGTCGATCACCGTCACCCGCACGGGCGCGTCGCGCAACGCGCGGGCCGCTTCCAGGCCACCGAAGCCCGCGCCAACAATCACGACGCGCGGGCAGCTACTCATCCATCGGTCATCCGTCGTCTCGTTTCGCTGTCGTCTGTCTCTCATGGCGCCGCTCCCTCTTCGCGCCATCACGCGCGCATGTCCATATCTCCGCATCTCCGCGTGTGCTGGCTCAGCTTACGTTGGGTCGCCACATCGCCACACTGTGCTCTGTCACGTTGCGATACTTCCTGTTCGTAGCCTACCGCCGAAGCCACCGTGGAGCAGTGACAAATATCACAGGCCCGACGCGAGACGATCGCATGCGTATGCATATGGGTGTGACAGTCCGCCTGCGTCGACGACCCGACGCAGCGTAGCCTCCAAGGCGCCTGTGTCTTCACCCGCCGCAGAGGTCGCATTGGCTGCCAGCGGCCACTCTTGCCCCTATGCATGGTCGCGCCAGAATGCGATGCGGAGGACGACCTGTCCCGCAAACTCGGTCTGGATGTTGGCCTGAAGAACAGCGGGACTCAGCCCCCGTTCTCGCAGAAGCTCGATCAGCGGCGTATAGAGCGCCGCAGCTTGGGCGAGCGCGACTGATTATCGGGCCGTGCGACTTATATCGCAGCGTGATCCAAATCCTGGCTCTAGACTGAAAGCGACAGGTAACGAACGAAAGGAGTATCGCGATGAGCGATCACGTCATTCTGGGGATCAATGTTGGTAATGGCCGGGTCGCCGTTAAGGGCCGACCCGTCACCGACGAATTCGAGCTCGCCAGCGCGCTCTATACGCTGCTTCAGCAGGCCAGCGAGAACGGCGACCTCGCCGAAGGTGGGATGAGGGGCGCCGTCGTCGGTGAACCTCAGCTGCAGCAGAGCATGAGCTATCAGAACGAGAATCTGCCGGTGACAGTCGGCGGGCGACACTTCCGCATTACCGTCAAGATGGAGCGCGGCTAGCTCTTCAGCGCATGCTGGAAATGAACGTCACGATTGGAGCGAACCCGACACGAGTCACAGGCGCCCCTACGGCGCCCGCACAGGCTGAAAACAGAGATGAGCATGCGAGTGGCGCGCAACTCCACGTCCACGTAAGATCGAAGCAAGATCGGAGCTTCATACATGACGAAACAGACTAGCGCTCCCGCTGACGCGATGGAGCGGCTGTGGGTGTTGTGGTCAGGTTTTCACGATGGCGCTGAGTACGCCTACCGTCATCCGACGGCGAATCCCTATCTGGACGCCGACCGCGTCGTGACCGCTGCGGCTGCCGCGTGCGAGCGGCGGCATGCAAGCGCGCCACTCGACCGGACGATCGTTCATCCCGCCTACACCTACGGCTGGATGGCTGGCTATCTCGCTGCCCAGCGCGAGCAGACGAACGCCGGAGATGAGTCGTCGCGCGAGACCGTTGGAGCGCAGCTCCGCAACATCAGCAGCCTACCGCGCCGGAGCGGCAACAGTACCGTAACTCGTTAGCGGCGCGTCGGCGGTCACGACGCTATGCACCCCAGCGCCTCCAATTGGTCGCTAGCGATCGCCGGTTCCAGCGACATGGGCGGGTACAACCGTTGTCGCGAACTTGCGAGCCGCTAAGCCCGCTTGCGTGGGCTGGGGTCCCAGCGGGGAGCGCGCCAGCGCCGATAGGCGGCGTTGGTGGACAATTCGCAGGCCCTGAAATCCACTGCCGATGCTGAGCGGCTAATCAAACCTGAGCGCGCGTGATACACTGTAGGTTAAGCCTCCGTGTGAAGCGCGCCATGATGACGCGCCGCGCCAGCAGAGCGTCAGCGCGATGCGATCTCGTGGAGGAGGGAACGGCGAGACTGATGGATGCGTGGGATACGTTCTTTGGCCCCAATGCGGGCTATGCGCAGGAACTCTACGAGCGGTACCAGCAGGACCCCATATCGGTAGACGCCGCGACGCGCGCCTTCTTCGAGCGGTCAGTTCCTCCGCCGTCGCCGCCTGCCGCGGAGCGGGCGCCAACGCCCAGCGTCTCCATCGCGCCCAGCGCCGTTCCGGGCGCCATCGAGGGCATCACCGAGCGCGAGATGCGGCTCATCGTCGGCGCGGCGAAGCTCGCCCGAATGATCCGGCAGTATGGGCACCTGGCGGCGCGGCTCGATCCCCTTGGCTCGCAGCCGCCCGGTAAAGAAGCGCTCACCCTCGCGGCGCATGGACTGACCGAGAGCGACCTGGCGCGGTTGCCTTCCAGCATCGTCTGGCCCAAAGGCGACACACACGGCGCCAGCGACGCGCTCGCGGCGATCGAGATCCTCCGCGCGCTCTATAGCGGCGCGCTGGGCTATGAATTCGCCCACATCCAGGATGAGCAGGAGCGCGACTGGCTGCACGAGGCCGTCGAGTCCGGCGCGTTCCACCAGCCGCTCACCCCAGACGAGCGGAGCAACGTGCTGCGACGGCTTACCGAAGTCGAGGTGTTCGAGCAGTTCCTGCACAGCACATTCACCGGTCAGAAGCGTTTCTCCATCGAAGGAGTGGATGCGCTCGTGCCGATGCTGGATGACCTCATCCACAGCGCGGCGGAGGCTGGAACCCGCGAAGTCCTGATCGGCATGGCGCACCGCGGACGGCTGAATGTGCTGGCGCACGTGCTGGGCAAGCCCTATGCCAAGATCTTCTCTGAGTTCCACACAGCGTCCGACAAGGAGATGGTCCCCTCCGAGGGATCGGCGGGCATCAACTACGGCTGGACGGGCGACGTGAAGTATCATCTGGGCGCACGGACGCTGGTGCGCGAGAGCGACCTGGCGCAGGTGGCGCTGACGCTGGCGCACAACCCCAGCCACCTGGAGTTCGTCAACCCGGTCGTAGAGGGATTCACGCGCGCGGCGCAAGACCGGCGGGACGAGCGCGGCGCGCCGCAGCAGAACATCGACAAAGCGCTCTGCATCACCATTCACGGCGACGCCGCGTTCCCTGGCGAGGGCGTAGTCGCCGAGACGCTCAATCTCTCGCGTCTACCGGGCTATCAAACCGGCGGCACGATTCACATCATCGCCAACAACCAGATTGGGTTCACAACCTCGGCCGACCAGGGTCGCTCCACGCTCTATGCGAGCGACCTGGCCAAGGGGTTCGAGATACCTATCGTCCATGTCAATGCCGATGATCCAGATGCCTGCCTGAGCGCGGTGACGCTGGCTTATGCCTATCGCCAGCGCTATCACAAAGACTTCCTGATTGACCTCGTCGGCTACCGGCGCTGGGGCCACAATGAAGGCGACGAACCGGCGTTCACACAGCCGCGCCTGTATGCCAGCATCGCCGAGCATGCGCCCGTGCGAGCGCTCTATGCCCAGCGGCTGGAGGCGGAGGGCGTCGTCTCTCCCCAAGATACCGAGGCGATGCGACAGGAGGCGCGGGTGCGGCTGAAGCAGGCGCACGCTGATCTGCTGGCGGGGCTGATTTCCGAGGATCAGGCGGCGCTGGAGGTGTCGCCAGGGCTGGCGAGCGTGGCGACAGCGGCCTCCACGGACGAGTTGCGCGCGTATTCTGAGGCGCTGCTGCAGCGACCACCGGGTTTTGCGCCGAATGCCAAGCTGCAGCGGCTGCTGGCGCGCCGACGCGAGACCATCGAAAAGTCGGGCGGCATCGACTGGGGATTCGCCGAGACGCTGGCTTTCGCGGCGATCCTGGCCGACGGGACGCCTATCCGCCTGACCGGACAAGACACTGAGCGCGGCACATTCAGCCAGCGCCACGATGCGCTGCACGATACTACAACGGGCGCGGCCTACATCCCCTTGCAGGCGCTCCCACAGGCGCGAGCTTCCTTCGCCATCTACAACAGCCCACTCTCAGAGGCGGCGACGCTCGGCTTCGAATACGGCTACAGCGTCAAGGCGCGGAGCGCGCTCGTCCTGTGGGAGGCGCAGTTTGGCGATTTCGCCAATGCGGGCCAGGTGCTGATTGATCAATTCATCGCTGCGGCGCGCGCGAAGTGGCGCCAGCATCCCGGACTTGTGCTGCTGCTGCCCCACGGCTACGAAGGGCAGGGGCCAGAACATTCGAGTGGGCGACTGGAGCGCTTTCTGCAACTCGCTGCCGAAGACAACCTGCGTGTCGTGAACTGCACGACCGCCGCGCAATATTTCCATCTGCTGCGAGCGCAGGCGAAGCTCCTTACTGCCGCGCCGCGCCCATTGATCGCTATGACGCCAAAGAGCCTGCTCCGGCATCCCAGGGCCGGGTCGAGCCTGAGCGACCTCACCGATGGCGCGTTCAGGCCGGTACTCTCTGTCGAGCGCGGCGCCCCAGAGGACGTGCGGCGGCTGATCCTCTGCAGCGGCAAAGTCGTCGTGGAACTCGAAGCGGCGATGGCCGCCCAGCCGCAGACAAGCGACTGGATCGCGGTGGCGCGGGTGGAGCAGTTATACCCGTATCCACAGGCGGAGCTTGACGCGATCCTGCGCCGTTACCTGGGGCTTGCCGAAGTCGTCTGGGCGCAGGAGGAGCCGCGCAACATGGCCGCATGGTCCTACATCGCGCCACGGCTCGAAGCGCAGCTGCCCAGAGGCGTCGCGCTGCGTTATGTGGGCCGGCCAGAGCGAGCCAGCACAGCGGAAGGGCTGCCAGACGCGCATGCGGCGGAGCAGGCCAGGATCATGAGCGAGGCGCTCGGCGGCGAGCGACCGGCCAGCGTGAATATGCGCGAGGAAGAGTATGTCAGTTGAGATCACGGCGCCACAACTCGGCGAATCGATTGTCGAAGCCACTGTCGGACACTGGCGCAAGGCGCAGGGAGACGCGGTAACGGCGGGTGAGCCGCTGGTGGAGCTTGAGACGGACAAGGTCAACATCGAGGTGACGTCGCCATCTGATGGCGTGCTCACCGGCATTCTCAAGCGGGAGGGAGACACGGTTGGCGTGGGTGAGATTCTGGCGCAGGTGAGCGCGGAGCAACTTGAACACGCGACCCCCGCCGCGCCGCCCGCGCCCGCGCCAGTGACCGTAGCGGCGAGCAACGGCGCTACCGCCGCGTCAGCTCCCGCCAGCGCGCCCGCGTCAGCAGGCCCAGCGGGTGACGCCCGCGCGACCCCATTGGCGCGGCGCGTCGCCAACGAGCGCCACATTGACCTCCAGGCGATCAGCGGCACGGGAGCTGGCGGCAAGATCACGCAGGAGGATGTCGAGGAGTATCTCAGCAGCCACGCCGCGCCTGCCGCGAATCCTCAGCAGCCTGCGCCTCAGCCCGCTGTGGCTCCGGCTCCCGCCTGGGCGCCCGCGCCCACGGCAGCGAGCCAGGCCGCCGCCTTGCCAGAGACCCCAACCCCACGCGAGGAGCGCGTGCGGATGTCGCGGCGGCGGCAGGTCATCGCCAGGCGGTTGGTCGAGGCGCAGCACACCGCTGCCATGCTCACCACCTTCAACGAGATTGACATGTCCGCTGTGATCGAGATGCGCAAGCGTCGTCGCGATGTCTTCAAGGAGCGCTACGGTGTGAGTTTGGGCTACATGTCGTTCTTCACGAAGGCGACGCTGGGCGCGCTGAAAGCCTTCCCGCGCCTGAATGCCGAGGTACAGGGCGATGAGATGGTGCTCAAGCGCTACTACGACATTGGCATCGCGGTGGGTGTAGAGGAAGGGCTGGTGGTCCCTGTGCTGCGTGACGCAGATCAGCTCTCGTTCGCCGAGATCGAGCGGCGGATCGCCGTCTACGCCGACAAAGCGCGCAAGAATCAACTCAGTCTGGAGGACATTCGCGGCGGCACCTTCACCATCTCCAATGGCGGCATCTACGGCTCGATGCTCTCGACTCCGATCCTCAATGGCCCGCAGGTAGGCATCCTTGGCATGCATAAGATAGAGGAGCGTCCGATCGCGCACAATGGCCAGGTGGTTGTCCACCCAATGATGTACGTCGCCCTCTCCTATGACCATCGCATCGTGGATGGTACCGAGGCGGTGCGCTTCCTCGTGCGCATCAAGGAGCTGGTCGAAGATCCAGAGGCGCTGCTGCTCGAAGGGTAGCGCTACTTTGTCGCGTTACATCACAGGATTGGCCTGGATGGCGCGGGCGACCGCTGGCCGCTGCATCTGCCCAGCTATCGCACGTTCATAGGCTTCTACACCCAGCATGTCCAGGTCCACCTGCGCGCCGAGTTCCCCGGATTGGCTTGCTATACGCGCTTCGTTGAACGCATGCCCTGCGTGTTGGTCCCCTGGGCCGTCTACCTCCAGACGCAGATGGAATCCTGTACGGGCGTCAGCTTCATCAACTCGCCCGCCTG
>DASQSS010000312.1:0-6580 GCA_035642255.1 Ktedonobacterales bacterium
GCGCACCGGAATGCCCACGACGTGTGAGGCGGGCATGGCGCCTCGCCCAGAACGATTGGCGACGAGTGAGACGCCGCGCACGGTGGGGATGAGCGCCCAGAGCAACAGCAGCGCGATACCCAGCGCAAGAATGCCGCGTGCCAGCCAGTGATAGGACGTGCGCGCCGGTTTCCCCTTATCCACGAGAGCCGCCCCTTCGCCATTGCGCATCGTCACCAGTCGCTGGACTGGCACGCACCTATACCGTAACCTCCGCGCCACGCTTTCGCTGTGAGCGCTGTCACATCGTAGGAGCGCGCCAGACGAAGTATGCCATACATCACAAAAACTGCAAGCTTACCGACACCTGGCCAAAGTCGCGCGCGGCCAGCGCAGCGCGCTTGACTCCGAAGTGGATCACGCCGCCACCCGCCCAGTCCATGCGCGCCTCGTCGTTTGAGTAGAGCTGGAACAGCAACCGCCACTCCGCTTCTACCGCGCGGTCACGCGCCTCTAGCGCCCGGCGTATCCGCTCCGGCTGTGGTTTGGGGCGTCCCATCCGCAGAACACGGCGCATGTCCTCTGGATCCGCTTCGCTCATCAGCCCATGCAATGCACGCAGCCGTCCCCTCATGGTCTCGAATCCACCCGGCGGCGCCGCCCAGTTATTGGCGATCTCCTGCACACGCTCCAGTGCGCGCCGCGACTCTTGCATCTCCGCATGCGCTTGGCTGCCTGACAGCGATGGCTCTTCACCATGCTCAGCCCGGTATGCGCTCAGAAAGGTGAGTGGCTCCAGCTCATAGGGAAAGCCCAACAGGCGGTGATCCATCTCGGGCAGATAGTCTATGTCGGCGCCACCGGTGACGGAGATGTAGCCAAGCCGCTCATCGTTCGTGAAGCCAAGCAGCTTGATAACGGGCGATTCCACACCTGGCAGGGTGAGGCGGCGCGTGAATGTCACCGCGCAGGCGGGGAAGCGCGAATCCGGCGCCTGGATGAGCGCTTCAGGTGTGGCGAGGCGTCTGAGCAGCGCGTGCTCGTCATGCGTCCAGATCACGCGCCACGCGGTCGGATCGTCTTCAACGCGCAGCTCGCCCTCCGCATCGTTCATAGCGTAGTAGAAGCTGAGCAGTCCCTCATGCGGCAGATCGCCCTCGGGATCAAACGGCGCGATGTCGGCGAGGCGTATCTGCGCGAGGAAGGGTAGCGGCGCGCCATCGCCTGTGGCCGGCCAGGCGCCGCCAACTGGCGCATCGGGCTCACCACCCACTTTCGACGCGCCAGGGGCGATCTCGCTGTCGTCCGTGGCGCGTGTCAGGTCCAGTCGAATCGCTGGCTGGGCTAACGCCAGTACACCATCCACCACGCGCGCGAGGCCATTCGCGCGTAGCCGCTTACCCAGCGCATCGTAGAGCGCGCCATCACGATTCCGCTCCATGTCATTGCCCTCCAGCGCTACGACGCTACGACGCCTACTTTCCGCATCATTCTAGCGGCGTCGTTGGAGAACGGCAATCGAGTGAGCGTCGAAGATCGTGTGTAACAGATTGAATTCGCGGCGCGCTGACTCGTACAATTCTGAGCGGCGCGCTGTGTAGAGGCGCGGTCATGCTGTGCGAGAGGGTAGAGCGGCACATGAAGATTGTGGTCATCGGCAGCGGCTTCGGAGGCCTCAGCGCCGCGATTCGCCTGCAAGCGGCAGGGCATCAGGTGACGATGTTAGAGCAGCGCGACAAGCCGGGTGGTCGCGCGTATGTGTACGAGCAGGACGGCTTCACTTTCGACGGCGGCCCGACCATCATCACGGCGCCCTGGCTGATCGATGACATCTTCGCCTCCGCTGGCAAGCGCACAGCGGACTACGTGCGGCTCACGCAGATCGACCCGTTCTACAACATTCGCTTCGAGGATGGCTCCGTCTTCCACTACAATAACGATCCGCAGCGGCTCCGCACGGAGATCGCCCGCTTCAACGCTCAGGATGTCGCGGGCTACGAGCGTCTGCGCGTGAAGGCCGATGAGATCCTGAAGGCAGGAATGGGTCTGATCGACAAGCCGTTCACACATGTCAGCGACATGGCGCGCGTCGCCCCTGACCTGCTGCGCCTCAAAGCCTATCAGTCGGTGTATGCCTTCGCGGCGAGCCACCTCAAAGACGAGCGGCTGCGGCAGGTCTTCAGCTTCCACCCGCTGCTGATTGGCGGCAACCCGTTTCAGGCGTCATCGCTCTATGCGCTGATTCATCCGCTGGAGCAGCAATGGGGCGTTTGGTTCGCGATGGGTGGCACAGGAGCGCTGGTGCGCGGGATGGTCCAGCTCTTCGAGGAGATCGGTGGCGAGATCAGGCTGAACAGCAAAGTCATCGAAATCGCCGTGGATGACCGCACTCGCCGCGCAACCGGCGTGCGTCTGGCCGATGGCGGCTACTTCGCTGCCGATACTATCGTCAGCAACAGCGACGTCGCATCGACCTACCTGAACCTCGTGCCGACGCGCTTCCGACGCAAGAACACAGACGCGCGCATCCGCAACTTCAACTACTCGATGTCGCTCTTCGTCGTCTATTTCGGCACAGATCGCACCTACGACAACATCGCCCACCATGAGATTCTGATGGGACCGCGCTACTTCGGCCTGCTCGATGACATCTTCACTAACAAGACGCTCGCGCAGGACTTCTCGCTCTACCTGCACCGTCCCACCGCGACTGACCCATCGCTCGCGCCTGATGGCTGCGACGCTTTCTACGTCCTCTCACCTGTGCCGCATCTCGGCGCGCATATTGACTGGACGGTCATGGCGCGCCCCTATCGCGATCTCATCATGCGCTACCTTGAAGAGCGCTACCTGCCCAATCTCTCGCGGCACATCGTCACAGAGACATACATCGATCCATTGCACTTCCAGAACACGCTCGGCAGCTACCTCGGCAGCGCGTTCTCCGTCGAGCCGACACTCACGCAGTCGGCATGGTTTCGGCCACACAACCTCAGCGAAGACATCCCCAATCTCTACTTCGCTGGCGCTGGCACACATCCCGGCGCAGGTCTGCCAGGCGTGATGAGTTCCGGCAAGATCGTGGCGGACATGATTGGCCAGAGCGCTTCAACGCGTGTCTCCGTGCCAGCGGACCCTTCGAGCGAGGAGTCCATCGGCGTAGCGTAGACGGTATGGCGTCAGCAGCGGAGGCGCCGCGGGTCTGTCTGGTGAAGCGCTGCACTTCGTACATGCCAGGTGTGCGCAGGCTCGCAGATTGCGGGATGAACGGGATACGCGTATAGTCTGTCGGTCCGTTGTGTTGATGTCCGAGACCACCGGAAATGGTCTCGACGGGGGGACTGTCATGCCGATTTTCTAGTATCTCCGATCGATGTGCACAGGCGCAGCGCCAGCTGGCGCCTGTCCATCCGGTTGGTTTGTTCAGGTTCATAGACGAATCAGCTCATCATTGGCATAGCGTGAGAACCTCCCCAGGATGCTTTGGAGCGGATCGCTGGTGTTTCTACGCCTGCAGACTGGCTGCGCCACGTTGAGCGGATTCCTCCATCTGAAACCAGGTCTCTCGTTTGCATCGCGCTTGCCGATGACCATCGCGGGCGCCGCGACGACTGATCAGGCGGAGATACGAAGATGAAAATCGAAGAGATCAAGCTACTGTATGAGTTCAATGACTGGGCCGATGCGCGCATCCTGGCGGCCTGCGCTAGAGTCAGCCCGGAGCAGTACGCCGCGCCAGCTACCATCGGGACTGGGCGTGGAGGGCTGCGCGCCACGATGGCACACCTGCTGGACAGCACCTGGCAGTCGCGGATCGCCCTCCAGGGGTACTACGAGAAACCCCTGGCAGACGAGGCGGCCTATGACGCGACTGAGCTTCACGAAGACGCCTTCCCGACGCTCGCTGCGCTGCAAGAGCGCTGGCTGACGGAACAACGGGAGATGTGGGCGTATATCGACACGCTGACCGAGGAGACGCTGAACGGCGAGATTCGCTATGTCATCCCCGGTGCGGTGCGGAAGCACGTCGTGTGGCACATCCTGCTGGATACCATCAACCATGCCACGCAGCATCGCAGCGAGGCAGCCGTGCTGCTGACCAGCTACGGCCAGTCGCCGGGCGACTTTGACTTCAGCATGTTCCTGAACGAGCACACTCAAGCAACATCCTGAACTTAACCAATCGTCCGCCGGTTTCGGCGGACGATTGCCTGTTCCCGCCGCTGCGATTCTCTTGCTCGCCCTGTCGCAGAAGATCCTCCATTCCAGTCGCTTTATGGCTGTCGTAGCACGTCATGAGGTATGCGTCAGACCGGCCCTAAAGGCATTTTCGCGGGCGCGACCACTGTCCCAACTGACGTATGATGCAGCCACCATGCGCGACTCGATGTATGTGAGTCGTCGGCGCAACGCCGCGCGACCCGCGACGGCAATTCCAGGGGGAGATATTGGACCATGAAATCGGATGAACTACGCGCGCTCCAGGCGCCCATCAAGCAGCGTTATCGTGAGCAGCCTGAGGCGGCGCGCATCACGCTCAAAGCGCAAGGCAAGCTTGGTGAAGGCATTACCTGCAGCGTCGCCACTGGTCGCGCGCTCGTCGAAGCTGGACTGCACCCCGCGACAGGTGGCGATGGACTGGCCGTCTGTTCGGGCGATATGCTGCTCGAAGCGCTGGTCGCGTGCGCGGGCGTCACCGTCTCTTCGGTCGCGACGGCCCTTGGCATCGAGGTACGCGACGGCACAGTGCGCGCCGAGGGTGAACTGGATTTTCGCGGCACGCTCGGCGTCGACAAAGAGGCTCCAGTGGGATTCCAGAGCATCGCACTCTCGTTCGAGCTTGATACTGACGCCAGTAAGGAGCAGCTTGCGACGCTCATGCGTCTGACCGAGCGCTACTGCGTCGTCTTCCAGACGCTACGCAACCCGCCCGAGATGCGTCTCAGCGTCTCCACCAGCGAGGCGGGCGAGAGTCCTCGTGTCTGAGGTGGAACGCTCTCCGAGAGCGTGATTGGGCACGCCCGGTGGAAGCGCGTGGGCCAAGAACTGTGAACGGACGGCATGAGGCTGGGGTCAGTCGGCGATTTTTCGCCCACTGGCCCTGGCCCCAGCTCCTTGCCGGGCACGCCACGCCGTACGCCTTTGGACCTATTCATGTCCGTTGATACGCTGTTGATGCGCTGTTGATCCGCGGGCGTGTGCGCGCGACTGTTATCTCAGGGCGCCTGTCGCGGTCGCGCCAGTTCCGGATGCGCTGCCGCTTCTCCTGTACTGGACCACGAGCGTCGCTATGAGTAAACACATCCAGAGGTCGTGGCTTCCGGCTGACAGGCGCTCAACCAGTCCGGCTAGCGGCCCAGTCGCGTCCTGGACAAATGCCCCCCAAAAGATCAAGATGAGCGCGCCAGTCACCCACGAATACACGGCCCATCCCCGCCAGGGCGGGGAACGGACAAAGAAGATAGCCAGGGTAAAGCAGCCCTGCGCCAGACTCAGAATGAGCGCCCACGCAAAGACGCTGTGCAGTGTTCCATGCGCTGTCGAGGTGGCCAGAGCGACGCCCGGTGGGTAGCCGGGAAAGGGGTCCATAGAAAACACGCCAGCGCCAATCAGACACAGGCCGCTGATGCCCTGGAGCAGTGGAAACCAGATCGCGCCGCGCGCTGGCGACAGGAATCGATACCAGCCAACAGCCGCGACAACCAGCAGCACGCCGTAGACGACAAAATTGACCTGCTGGACCCAGCCGCCGGGACCAAGGCTCAGGGCGCTGATGGGTTGTCGCAATGCATCATAGCCTGGTCGCGTGGCGCCTTCGATCAGATAAACGGCCGTAAAGAGGAGCGCGCCGATTCCTCCACAACTCACCAATCCCAGCGTGAGCGGTGGCATCAAGCCATCCCCCAGGCCAGATGGCGCCACTGCCGATTCGCTTGGGATCGGCGCAGACTTTGAGACGTTATCCATCGGGAGCGCCTTTCAAGAATGCTTTTTGGTTGGGGAAAGCGTCGTGGCCCCTCGCCGAGCGTCGCGGTCACCTCAATCTATCACCCATACCGCATCAGTCGCCTCACCAAACACGCGCTCAAACACGCTCTGATGCCAGCATCCCAGACCTGACAGAGTGTTAGCGTTATGTCAGAAATAGTGCCGTTCGCGGGCGGTCATGCTATACTAAACATAGTATCAGGCGGCGTCTGGACCTATTGATCTACCAGGCGACACGCTGATCGTTTCGCTCGCGCATTTGGTTCGCATCGACGACCTATGACTGATAGGAGGAAGCGCGCACATGCCCATGTATGACTATCGCTGCAAGGCCTGTGGCGCGCGCTTCGAGGCCTGGCAGAAGTTCACGGACGACCCCATCTCGGTCTGCCCCACCTGCTCTGGCCCCGCGCAGCGCGTGATTCACGCCGCAGGCATCATGTTCAAGGGGTCGGGATTCTACAGCACAGACAGTAAGTCGCACTCCAGCATCCCCCCGACCGACGCCACCGCGCCCGCATCTACGGAAACGCACAAGACGGGCAGCGAGACTGGGACCAGCAGCAAGCCGGAATCCACTGGCGCGGCGCCCGCATCCACAGCGGCGGCTCAG
>DASQSS010000313.1:0-14385 GCA_035642255.1 Ktedonobacterales bacterium
GCCCTCGCTGCTCAAGTTCGCTGATGGCGTGCAGCGTCATGGCAATGGCGGGCAGACGGCGCGGGCGCTCGCCTGCCTGAGCGCCATCACCGGGCAGATTGGCCAGCGTGGTGGCGGCCTGTCCTATAGCACGAGCGGCTATGTGCGCTGGGATGCCGAGGCGCTGGGCCATGCGAGCGATTGTCCGCCGGAGCCGCGCATCGTGAATATCAATCGGTTGGGCGCGGCGCTCAGCGGCGAGGTCGCCAACCCGCCGATCATGTCGCTCTATGTCTATTGCGCCAATCCCGCCGCGTCGACCCCCAACACGCAGCGCGTGCTGCAAGGGCTGCGCCGCGACGACCTCTTCACCGTCGTCCACGACCTCTTCCTGACCGACAGCGCGCGTGAGGCTGACATCGTGCTGCCCGCGACAAGTCAGCTCGAACACACCGACCTGCACAAAGCCTATGGTCAGACTTTCCTGACATACAACGCTCCGGCCATCGCGCCACTGGGTGAGGCGAAGAGCAACTGGGATGTCATGCGCCTGCTCGCCGCGGGGATGGGCTACGACGAGCCGTGGCTGCGGCAGGAGGCCGACGAAGTAATCGCCGAGATCCTCGACGCCACCCGTGCGACGAATCCGCTGCTGGCGGGTGTCACACTGGAGCGACTGAAGGCAGAGACCGCGATACCGCTCGCCTTCGCGCCCGGTCAGGAGGTTCCCTTCGCCGATCTGCGCTTCCCCACGCCATCAGGCAAGGTGGAGCTACGCTCTGAGCGCATGGCCGCGGAGGGACTGGACCCACTGCCCGACTACACCCCGCCCGCTGAGTATGCGGGCTGGGCCGAGCGGCGCGCGGCGGGACAGGATGACCGGTTGGCGCTGATCTCTGGCGCGGCGCACCACTTTGTCAGCAGCAGCCTCGCGAACGTGCCGAGCCTGCTCAAGCGCGAGGGCGAGCCATTCATCGAGCTGAACCCTCAGGATGCGCTGGCGCGTGGCATCGCGCCAGGTGATCTGGTGGAGGTCAGCAGCGCGCGCGGCTCGTGCTATCTGCGCGCTGTCGTGACCACCACGACCCAGCGCGGCGTGGCAGTCTCGCCCAAGGGACGCTGGCCCAGCCTCAACGCCGATGGCCGCAACATCAACTCGACCACCTCCGATGCGCTGGCTGATCTCGCTGGCCAGAGCACCTTTCACAGCAATCTCGTCACCGTGCGCCCAATTGGGCCCGAGGAGGTGGATGAGACGGGTAAGACATCCAGCCAGACATCCAGCGCCGCTGCAACTGTTGGCGCGGGACCGGTGTTTCACCCGTAGGCGCGCCCGCGCGCCCGTGGGCTTTGGTGGAGACGCCCACAAGGGAAGCGAGGAAACCCGTTGAAGGCGCGCGACCTTGGAGCGCTCTTTGCGC
This sequence comes from Ktedonobacterales bacterium, assembly GCA_035642255.1. Taxonomy (GTDB): domain Bacteria; phylum Chloroflexota; class Ktedonobacteria; order Ktedonobacterales; family JADMIN01; genus JAKAIY01. Next base: position 1,401 of record DASQSS010000313.1, read on the forward strand.
TCGCCGCTCTGTGGGGCGGCGCATTCCTGTTCATCCGCATCGCCGCACCCGCGGTTGGCCCTGTGCCGCTGGCCGAGGCCCGCGTGGCGCTGGCCGGCGCGGCGCTGCTGGTCTACGCCGTCGCGCTGCGCGCTGACCTGGGGTTGCGCCGCCGCTGGAAGAGCTATCTGATCATGGGCGCGCTGCAAGCCGCAATCCCCTACTCGCTGATCAGCACAGCCGAGTTGCATCTCAGCGCTGGATTGGCCGCCATCCTCAACGCGACCACGCCACTCTTTGGCGCGTTGGTCGCCGCTGTCTGGATGCGTGAGCGGCTGACCGTCGCGAAGGGCGTGGGCCTGGTGTTGGGTCTACTCGGGGTCGTTGTGGTGACGGGCTGGAGCGCGTTGCCCTGGACCTTGACGACGGCGCTCGCGATTGGCGCGTCGCTGCTCGCGGCGTTCTCGTATGGCATCGCGGGGAACTTCGCCCGGCGCGCGCTCGCTGGCGTGCCGCCGCTGGCATCCTCCACCGGACAACAGCTCGGCGCGGCTGTCCTGCTGCTGCCGTTCGCGGCGCCCATCGCCGCAACGACCGCGCCGTGGGCGCATCTCTCGCCGCTGGTGGCGTGGGCCATTGTGGCGCTGGCGATTGGCTGCACCTCGATCGCCTTTCTGTTCTATTTCTATCTGATCACCAGCGTTGGCGCCGTCTCGACGCTCAGCGTCACCTTTCTCTCGCCCGTCTTTGCGCTGTTCTGGGCCGCCTTGTTCCTCAGCGAACGCATTACGCTGGGAATGTTCAGCGGCATGGTGATTATCTTTGCGGGTGTGCTGCTGGTGATGGGGATGCGTCTGCCGCGCCGGGCGCGCGTCATCGTGATGAGCGGCGCCGCCAGCGAGCGGGGCGAAGAGCGGGGCGAAGAGCGGGCCGAAGAGATGGAGGGCGTCTGATGAGCGCGCCTTACCCAACGCATGCCCGGCGGATGACGCCGAGTGGCGGCGTCTGCCATGCTCCGCCGCGACAGGAGCCACGACAGATGTCGCGACAGGAGGAGAAGATGACGAGCGATGTGGCGCTTGCCGCCGCACTCGCGGATGATCTCGACACCGCGTTTGAGACATTGGCCCAAGACTGGGGGCATCGGCTCTACGCCTTTGCCCTGCGCATGACAGGCAGCCCGCGCGACGCCGAGGACCTGGCGGAAGAGACGCTGGTGCAGGCGTGGCGCGCCCTGCTGAGCTATCCAGTGGAGCGTCGGCGCGCGTTGCGTCTGCGGCCCTGGCTCTTTCAGATCGCCGCCAATCTGGCGCGCAACCGTGCGCGTTCTCTCCGGCGCCACGACGCTCTCTCGCTCGATGCGACCAGCGACGCCAGCGCAGATGAGCCGTCCATCGCGAATGTCGCCGAGCGCCTCGTGGATGATGATCCGCTGGGGGCGCCGGAGGAGGCGCTGGCGCGCTCGCAGCGGCTTGCTGACCTCGCGGCGCTGCTGCTGACGTTGCCAGAGTCACAGCGCGTTGTCGTCATTCTGCGGCATGTGGAGGGCCTCAGCTTCGCGGCCATCGCGGAGTCACTCGGCGAGCCAATCGGCACAGTCAAGTCGCACGCCAGCCGTGGCGTAGCTCGCCTGCGACGAGCGGTCGAACGTGAGCATGTCGCTGAGGCGCAGGAGGTAGTGAGATGAACGAGAACCGAGCTATCGCGAGTGGCCTGACGGCTGCGCGCGACCTGTTGGCCGACCTCCGCGCGCTGGGCGAGGCGCGAGCGCCCGAGGCGGTCGTCGCGGGCGCGCTGACCCGCGTGGGACTGGCCGACTCGTACACGACAATCGAGTCGCCGCTTGGGCTGGTCTACGTCGCGTGGAATGAGCGCGGACTTTCCGCCGTGACACGCGCGGAGTCCGCCACGGCCTTCGAGCAGTGGGCGCTGCATCTGCTGGGACGGCGCGTTTACCACACTACGGCGCCCCAGCGGCTCACTCGCGCCCTGAAGGCATGGCTGGCGGGCGACAAGCGCGCTCCACTCAACTTCGATCTGCGCGGGCAGACGCCGTTCGTGCGGGCGGCGCTGCTCAAAGCGCGCGAGATTCCGCATGGTGAGGTGCGCCCATATAGCTGGATCGCCCGCGAGATCGGTCGGCCTGGCGCTGTGCGGGCGGTTGGCACGGCGATGGCGCGCAATCCTGTGCCGCTGTTCATCCCGTGTCATCGGGTCGTGCGCGCCGATGGTCATATCGGCGCCTATAGCATGGGTGGTCCGGAGTCGAAGCGCATCATCCTGGAGGCTGAGGGGCTGGATGTCAGCCAGATCGAGTCGCTGGCGGAGTCGGGCGTTCGCTACGTAGGCAGCGCTGAGGGCGAGGCCTATTGCTACCCCTCATGCCACCACGCTCAGCGCATCACCTCCAGGCGCCTTGTCACCTTCGCTAGCGAGGCGCAGGCCCACGCGGCGGGCTACCGTCCCTGCAACGTCTGCCGGCCGCCCGCAGCGGCGCTGGCAAGCTGAGGGATGCGGAGGGATGCTGAGGGATGCGGAGGGAAGTGGGTGGAAGGCAGGCGTCAGCGGCGCCGTGTTATCGGGCTACAGCACCGCTTTGCAGATGGCGACGACCGAGGTGTCTACCTCGCGCATGTATGTCGCGACCGAGATGAGCCGCTGGAGTGGCAATGCGGCCTCGAGCGGCTCCGTTCTGATGGCGCTGCGCAGTCGGACCTGCAGCGCCTTGCAGAAGTCTCCCACCTCAGCGTCGCGGCTCACCAGTGTGCGAGCCTGATTCAGGTCGCGGGCAGCTGTCACCAGAAAGGCGCCGCGCATCTGTTCGTAGACCATCGAAATGAGCGTGTAGAGGACCTCGGGCGCGTCTGGCGCACAGCGTTGTAGGAGCAATTCACCTGTGCCGCCGAGGATGAGCGCGGCGTCGGCGATGTGGCTTGAGTGGTCAGCGATGCGGCTATATTCGCCGACGGCGTGGCGCAGCTCGACGATGCGGCGCATCTCATCACCTGTGGGCGCATATTGCTGGATGATCGAGCGCACGCGCAGATCGAGGGCGGCGGCTGCTCGCGTCACCCACACGCGCGACTCCATGGCGAAGCGCGCCGACTCTGGCTCCTGCATGAACAGGCCCGCGCACGCATAGCGGAACATGTCGCCGACGACGATTCCCACTTCTGTGGTATCACTCGCGAGCCTGCCAATCGCGTCAGGAAGTTGATCGCTTGGCCCTACCGTCTGCGCCATACTCATTGCCTCATCACCCCGGAGCTTTCATGTGGACACGCCGCCAGGACATCCACGCCCTGCGCGCCTCGTGTCGTTATGTGCGCTGGGCAAGCATGCTGCGTGCCAGTATGCCTGCTTTATAAACGAATTTGCGCCCAATCCGTTTGGCGCGGATTATTGCGAATCGTGGGAATCGTTGTCGTTGGTAGTGTCGCGCGCGTCGTCGCGCGCGTCGTCGGCGCCCTTGCCGGGCAGCTCCGCATGTCGCAGGTGGTCCCAGCCACGCGCATCGAGGGGGCGCAGCGCTCCATCGGGTTCACGCACGCGCAGCCCCTCGTTCGCCGTGGTGATCTCGCCGATGACCGTCGCCACACCGCCCACGGCGCGCACGGCCTCCAGCGCATCCGCCACACCCTCGGGACGGACCGCGAAGAGCAGCTCGTAGTCGTCTCCGCTTGTCAGCGCGAGCCGCACTGGATCACGACCCAGCGCGAGCGCGAGCGCGCGTGTCGGGGCATCCACGGGCAGCGCGGCCAGCTCGACAATCGCGCCCACCTGACTGCGCTCACACATGTGGCCCAGGTCGCCTGCCAGGCCATCGCTGATGTCGAGCATGGCGCTGACCTGACCGGTCGCGGCGAGCGCCATGCCCTCACGCACACGCGGCTGCGGCGTCACCATCGCATGGCGCGCCTCGCTCAGCGCCTCCGCGGGCAGGTCGGCCTCCTCCGGCGCATCAGTGAAGGCCAGCAAGGCGGCCACCGCCGCGCCCAGACGCCCCGTCACGAGCAGCCGATCGCCGGCGCGCGCGCCCGCTCGTGTGAGCATGCGCTCGCGCGTGACACGACCCAGCGCAGTGACATCCAGCGTGAGCGGTCCGGGTGTGGACGAAACATTGCCGCCTACCAGCGCCACGTTGAAGCGCCGGGCCAATGCCCGCATTCCCGCGTAGACGCCATCGAGCGTGGCGACATCGAGCGTCGGTGGCGCGATGAGCGAGACGAGCGCCCAGAGTGGCTCGCCACCCATCGCGGCGATGTCGCTCAGATTGACGGCCAGCGCCTTGTGGCCAATCTCCTCGGGCGAGGCCACACTTGGCAGGAAGTGCGTCCCCTCCACCTGCGCATCGCAGGTCGCCAGCAAGAGGTGATCGGCGCCGAGGTCGAGCGCGGCGGCGTCATCACCCACTCCCAGCGCGACATCCGCCCGCGACTCCAGTCCGGCGGTTAGCCGCGCGATGAGCGGGAATTCGCCCAAATCTTCGAGTCGCATGCTGTCTCGCCTCGATAGTGGCGCTCTGCTCACGCGGCCCATACGCGCGTGCGACGCAGACGTGTCACGACGTGTCACGACGTGACACAGGGTAACGGTCGTTACCCCAACGACGCATGCTAACACCATTCGGGACGCCAACGCAAGAGGAACACTGGCAGGCGGCTGTGGCACAAGCTGCTGCGGCAAGCGCGCTTCAGCAGACGCGAGGGCAGAGAGCGGCAGGCCACGCGAACGGCTCCAACGGCTCCGTCCGCACCTATTATTCAGGAACGTGCTAGCCGATCCTGGCTGGGCTCACCCGCGTGCGCCGTGGAGTGCGGCGGAGTCAGAACGTCATGCGTGCGGCCCGCTTTTGTGGGAACCTGGCGCAGATCGAGGAACGCCAGCGCCCAGACTTGCCGCGCCACGGGGTCCATTGTGCGCAGCAATGCGCTCCAGATGCGCTCCCAGTCTCCGGCCGCCTGCCAACGCACGAAGCGCCGCCAGCAGGTGACGGGGTCGCCGTAGCTTGGTGGCAGATCGTGCCAGCGGCAGCCATTACGCAGCACATAGAGAATGCCTTCGAGCGTGCGGCGGTCGTGCGCGCGGGGTCGGCCAGTGCGCGCGGGCGGGGGCAGCAGCGGTCGGATGGCCTCCCACTGGGCGTCGGTCAGCGTGACTGCCAGCGCCGTCGCCTCACGCCGCTTGACGACATCCGCGGTCGCCGTCCACAGTTCGATCAGGCTGCGATAGGAGTCGTCATAGTGCGCGACGCTTGCGACCTCCATCAGGTCGGCCTCACCCGGCAGAATAGTCGCCTCGCGCCAGCGCTCACCCGTGAACGCCTTCAGGCGATCCAGGTCTCGCCAGACGGACACGATGACAAACTCCTCTGGTCGCGTTGGCGCGGGCTCGCCGATGGACACCGCGAGGCATCCCGGTTGAGCGCGCATCAGCGGCATGCTGGACGTGCGGCAGAGTCGCTCATATGCCGAGCGCGCATTGGGCTTGAGTCGCGCCCGAAAGACGCGAATGATCATGCTTTCCTCTGGCTCATATGATCGCGCTGATATCCGCTCAGTATCGCATCAGTCGAATCAGTCGAATACATCGAAGCTCGCTCGAAGCATCGCCTGGTCATAGCGGCTCCAGACTTCATAGGGATTGGCGCTGGGCCATGTGATGCCGCGTGCGGTGGCGACCTTCACGACGGCGACGCCATACCAGTCAGGCACGATATCGGCGTATTCATCCTGGATGGGGCCGAGCACGATGGCCGTCACCGCGCTAAGTGGCTCCCCACTCGACCAGGCCGCCTCCATCACCCAGTAGGTGATGAGCTCGACGCGATTGTGCGCCGCCGCGATCTGTTGATCTGTGAAGGGTATGCCGCCAGCCACTGTCACTGTGATGGTCGCGGCCTTCTTCTCAGGATCATACGACGCCTGGACCCGCTGCCCGAGGCTGCCGATCGCGCGCCGCGCCCGCGCCGCGAGGTCCGCCTCGATAGGTGACATAGGTGTGGCGGCTGGCGCCGTGGCGGCTGGCGTCACAATGGCGGCGCTGGTTGGCGTAGCGGTAGTGGCAGTGGTGGCGCGTGATACCGGGCCAGCGAGCGGCGCGCAGCCACTCAGCATCGCTCCCATCAGCAGCGCCAGCGAGAGCGTCAGCAGCGAAAAGCACACTCCTCGCGGTCTCTGTCGCATGGCCGAGCCCCCCTTCTGGGGCGATGACTTCCCGTCACCTTACCCGTTCTAGCGGAAACCTATCATGGGCGTCCGGTAGCGGTCAATCGTCCATTGCAAAACACCGCAAAATCTCGTCTTGCGTGGCCTGGGCCGCGCGCAAACCGCACGCATGGCGTATGCTGAAGGGGTACGCGATAGCAGCTCATGAGTGGTATTTGATGTGCGGACGGATACTCTCCGCTGATCATTGAGAGATGTCGCAACGACAGATATGAGGGGATGCCTGATATGTCTGAAAACGTTGCGCCGATATCGAGCGATGGAGGGAGCCAAATGATGGCAGGTGACACCGCAGCGCATGACGGAGGTGGCGACGGAGCGCGAACGCCACCACGCCAGCCATCTGGCGGGATCGGCCAGAACGCCGCATACCACCAGATGGATCAGATGAGCCAGATGAATCAGATGCTTTCGGCCATCTCGCATGAGATCAAGAATCCGCTGGCAAGTCTCAAGCTCAATGCGCAGATGGCGACGCGGGCGATCGAGCGTGGCCGAATGCCGCGCCCAGAGTCGGCGGCGCTGTTGACACAGGCGGTCAACCAGTTGGAGCGCATCGCCAATGAGCTGAGCGATGCGGTACGCGCCGATAGCGGCCACCTTGCGCTGACGCTCAAGCCCGTCAATATGACGGCGCTCGTGCAACGCGCTGCGACGGAAGCGACCGACGCATATCAGCGTCCCATCATGACAGACCTGCCTGACGGTCAGCTCCTGGCGCAGGCGGATGAGAGCCGCGTTCGCCAGGCGCTCGGCTATCTGCTCGCCAACGCGGTGAATTACACCCCGCCGCAGGGAGACATTACGCTGGCGGCGCGGCGAGTCAACGGGCGCATCCGCGTGGATGTGCGCGACCGAGGCCCAGGAATCACCGCGCGCGATCTGCCGTATCTCTTCGAGCCATTCTATCGGGGAGAAGCGCCCGCGCTATCACACGTTCATGAGGGCGCTGGTCTGGGCCTGGGTCTCTACATCGCGCAACGCATCATCGAACGGCAGGGCGGCGCGATGGGCGTGGAGCCGCCGCCTGATCAGGGCGATCAGGGCGCGATCCTCTGGTTCACGCTGCCCCAGGCCGCTTGCAGCTAAGCGCGTGGAGATCACCAGGTTCCACTACGCGCCAGGCGACGTGTCACGCGACGCTCTGGGCTCTGGTTTGACGCTGCGAGAAGCCTCACGCTACAATCCGAGCGGCGCGCCTGGGAATGTGGCGCGACTGTGTTCACCTTCGTGTACCATCGTTCATGTGCAGGGATAGGAGACATACAACACACATGGCAGACGTAAGCGCACCTGAGACAACGACTCTCAAAGTCGGCGATGAGGCTCCTGATTTTACCCTGGACTCCGCGACGACGAATGGATCCGTCACGTTGAGTTCATTCCGTGGGAACAAGAATGTCGTGCTGGCGTTCTTTCCCTTCGCGTTTAGCGGAACCTGCTCGGCCCAGATGCCTTCCTATGAGGCCGAGCTCGATCGCTTCCGCTCGTATGACACTGAGGTGATCGGCATCAGCGAAGACGCCAAGCATTCGCTGGCCGCATGGGCCAAACAGATTGGTGTCACCTTCCCGCTGCTCTCGGACTTCTACCCCCAGGGCAAGGTCGTTGACCTCTACGGCGTTCGGCATCCGGCGGGCATGGCGGAGCGCGCGCTCATCGTGGTGGACAAGAGTGGCAAAGTCGCATGGATTCATGTCCATCGCCCCACAGGCGAGGTACCCGACAACGAAGAGTTGTTCGCGGTCCTGCGCAAGCTCAGCTAACGCCGTCCAGCGGCGTCAGACCACGCTCCTAGCTCATGACCCAACGGGATGGGGCTAGCGGAATACTCCCCTCTCTCCTCGCGAGAGAGGGGTCCGAGGAGTGAGGTCGCGCACCTCCAGCGGAATCCACAGCGGAACCCAGCAGAATCGAGGCTGCCGCATATGCCCATGTCGCGACGCTGCATCCCCTACACGCCACGTCGAAGCGAGCTGCGCGAGACGACATTCGCGCTTGTCACTACCGCGGGCGTCCACCTGCGCGATCAGGAGCCGTATGATCTGGCGGGCGACAACTCCTGGCGGCTGATCCCGGGTGATGTGTCGAGCGCACAGCTCATGGTCACCCACGAGCACTACGATCACCGCCACGCCGACCAGGATATCAACTGCGTCTTCCCGATCGATCGGCTACGAGAGTTGGCGGCTGAGGGCGTCATTGGTGGCGTAGGCGACAAACATCTCGGCTTCATGGGCTATTCCCAGAAGCTGCGCGACCTCTATGAGCGCGCCGCGCCCGACATGGCGAAGATCATCGAGCGGTCGCGCGCCGACGCGGTGCTGCTGACGGCTGGCTGACCACTCTGCCATCGCACGGTCGTGTCGATTCAACGCGAAATCGAGATGCTGGGCTTGCCTACGGTGCTCATCACACTGATCCCCAAAAACTCAGCGGAGATGGGACCTCCGCGCGCCATCCACCCGGTTGGCTTTACGCTGGGTGATCCGCTGGGGCTGCCGAACCGACCAGACATCCAGCACGCGGTGCTGCTCGATGCGCTGCGCCGCTGGGAGTCGCGCGAGGAGCCTGGGCGCATCTGGGAGATCGAATACCCTGACTATACGCCCGACCCCGCGATCACCAACAACGGCGAGATCATCCACGAATAGGCGAATAGGCGATCAGGCGGAACGCAAGAAAAGTTTGGCCCCGGCGCGGCTCTCCTCAGAACAGGGAGCCAACACCGGGGCTGATCTGCGTTCGTTGCCGTTGAGCGCATAGGCTCAGGGCTGCTAAGACCTGCGCGCTGAAGGCTTATACGTCACCCAGCGCGGCGGGGGCCAGCACGGTTTGATGCGCCGCTAACACCGTCTCGCGACTGCGCGCATCGGTCGCGCTGCGCATGGCGGGCAGCACGGGCGCCGCTGAGGCCGCTGAAATGGCGGCGGTCCGTTGCTCCAGGCGCTTCACCGCGGTAGCCTCCACAACGTCAGGACGGTAGACCACCTGCGGGCGACCCGTCTGCGTCGCGAGGTCGAGTAGCTGCGCCTGAAGCCAGGTCACCGCGCTCTCCTGCAGCAGCGTGTTGAGCAGTCCCGTCGCGCGGGCGCGGCGATCGCGTGGCGCCATCGTCAGCGCCTGATAGAGCGCGTCGCTCATCGCCTCGATGTCGGTCGGTGGCACACCAAGCGTATATTGTCCGAGGCGCTCATAGGCGCCCGCCGTGCGCGAGAGCACGATTACGCCCGCTCGGTCATTGACCAGCGCGCCTTCTTTCACGACCAGATTCATGCCATCTATCAAGGGATTGACCAGCAGCGCGTCGAACTGACGCATGCAGGCGAGCGCTCGCGTGCGGTCGTTGCCAAATACCGCGATGATCGGCTGCCAGGTCGCCGTGCCGTAGCGTTTGTTGATGCGCTCGATGGCGCGCTTGGTCTCGCGCATGACGGCTCGGTATTCGGCCAGTCCTTCGCGAGATGGCACCAGCAGCGCCAGGAACGTCACGCGCTCCCGCAGACGCTTATGCTCCTGGAGCATGCGCTCGTAGGCCTGGAAGCCAGCTACGATGTTCTTTGTCGGCTCGACCCGATCCACACGCAAGAGCAGTTTGTGATCAGTTGTTGGCCGCGCCCGCGCGAGCAGCTCCGCCGTCTCGTCGTCCAGCTCCGCGCGCGCCTGGGTGTAGACTTCGGCAGGTGTCACGGCGATGGGGTAGACCCGTGCGCTGATACGCCGGCCTTCGACCAGCAGCGCGCCCACCTCGCCATCTACCTCATCTGTCTCGCTGACATCTGGCAGGAACCGCAGCGCGCCATCGAGGAAGTTGCGCGCGTCTCGCTCTGTCTGGAAGCCAACGATGTCATTGGCCGCCAGCCCAGCGAAGATGCCGCGGGTCATCTTCTCGGGCGCCAGCTCCCAGTAGCGCGCCTCGGGCCAGGGGATATGCACGAAGTGGGACAGCCGCGCCCAAGGTAACCGCTCGCGCACCAATCCCGGCGCGAGGTAGAGGTGGTAATCCTGGAACATCACGGGCGTGTCGTAGCCGCTGGCTTCGAGTTCATCCAAAACGGTGCGCGCGACCGCTTCATTGACCACGCGATAGCCCTCGTCCCAGTCGTGCGCCACTTTGGCGGAGAGCGGGTGCGTCGTCGGCTGCAGCAAATAATGCTGGATGAACCAGAGCGCCTTGTTGCTTACGCCATCATAGTAGCGCTTGTAGGCGTCTGCCGAGGTCTCGACCAGGCGCAGTGAGATATTGGGGAAATCGCGCACGATATGCCCCTCGCCGCCCTCGTGCGCTCGCGCAATGGCGCGGTCGGCGTCGCTCATGGCCAGGGCGATCCACGTCACAGGGCGGTGCTGTGTGGCGCTGAGTAGGCCACTCACCACGCCGCCAGCGCCGGGCTGACTCTCGAACGTGCCCGAATTCGGGTTCACACTGAAGCTGACCGGTCCGCGATTGCTGACAATGATGAGCCGTTGTCCTTCAGCTCCCTGGCGCCCAATCGTTCCCGCGGATCGATCTGCTATCTCCTTGCGTATGCCGTCTGTCGAATGTGTCGAATGTGTCGTGGCCGACAGGCGACTTCCCTGACCGGACTTCCAGGTCATGCATCCCTCCTTCATTCGCTGGCTGATAATTCCACAAGGTACCTTGCCACAATGGAATGAGACATATGTGATACAAACCTAAGATGTACATAAGAACGGACTCTGTGTCGTCTGAATGTCATTTCCGCAGGGGGCCGGAGGAGGGATAGTGGAGAATGCAATTGGCTCCACTGCCCATCTCACGGTCTTCGCGTGGCGTACAATGAGAGAAGGCGCAGTGTGCGACTGCCCGAAAGGACAACAGAGCGGCAATGAAAGCGCATATATTAGTTGTGGATGACGACAGGCGCATCACGGAGACGTGGCGACGCGCGCTGGCCTATGAGGGCTACAGCGTTGATGTGGCGCGCACAGGTCCGGAGGCCCTCCAGAAGGCGCTGGAGCGTCCGCCAGATCTCTACATCCTCGACCTGATGCTGCCTGGCATGACCGGATTCGAGATTTGCGAGCGCCTGCGGCACTCTGGCGACCAGACGCCCATTCTGATGGTCACCGCGCGAGATGCGGTGACTGATCGTGTGAAGGGGCTGGATATTGGCGCGGACGACTATCTGGTGAAGCCCGCGCAGCTGGCTGAGTTGCTGGCGCGGGTGCGGGCGCTGCTGCGGCGTCGCAATCCCGAGCAGAACGAGGTGCTGCGCTTCTCCGACCTGGAGTTGGACACTGGCACTCGCGTTGCGCATCGTGGGCAGCGCGAGATCGAGCTGTCGACGACGGAATACGAATTGCTCCAGCTCTTCATGCGCCGCCCACGCCAGGTATTGACGCGCGACATCATCATGGAGCGTGTCTGGGGCTACGACTTCGGCGGCGAATCCAACGTGCTGGAAGTCTACGTCGGCTATCTGCGCAGCAAGCTGGAGGCCGCGGGCGAGCCGCGCCTGCTCTACACCGTCCGCGGCGCGGGCTATGTGCTGCGCGAGAAGAGTGAAGGCGATCAATCGAAGAGCTAGCGCGGCGGCGCGAAACAGATGGCGCGAAACAGATGGCGCGAGACCCGGCTACCGACAATGCGGAGGACGACATGGTAAGTGAGACGCCCCCTGCGGGCGCGCCCGACGGACGCTCGGGGGCTCCACGGAGTCGGACCCGCAATACGACGCGCCTCTGGCGGTTGCGCATCTGGCTGGCCGAGCGCTTATCCATTCGCCAGCGACTCACGCTGTGGTATGCGCTGCTGCTGACCGCGCTGCTGACGCTGCTCTCCGCTGTCACGTTTACGGTGGCGCAGAACCAGATCCAGAACAACCTGAACTCAGACATCCGGCTGCGTGGCATCGCCATCGCCAACGCGCTGCAACACGAGCAGTATTCGTCGGGTGGCGGGTCAAACGTGTTGCCGACTCCGAGCGTCACATCAGGTGTCACGCCGAGCCTCACGCCGAGCGTCACAGCGACACCTGCGGGTGGCGCGCTCGCTGGAACGTCGACAACGCCAACTATTGGCCCTACACCGGTCACCACACCTGACCCAGCGACCAACGCGGCCATCCAAAAGCAGCTCACCGTGACTGTGCCCGCTGTGCTGGGACGGCTTGATCTGGGTTTCGAGGTGCTCGATTCCAATGGAAGACTCAAATACCTGGCGCCGTCACTAAATGGCCACTCGCTGCCTGTCAACTATACGGTTGTCAATGGCGCCCTGCGTGGCGTCGCTGGCACGTACTCCGCCCGCGTGGATGGCGCGCTGCTGGCGATCTATGCGCAGCCGATCATCATCGCGCCGCGCACGACGGGTCGCGCGCCTGGAGCCGTCGCCACGGCGACCGCTACACCCAGCGCCGTCAGCGCACCGAACCGCGAACAGGTGGCGGGGATCGTGCTGGTGGCAAAGTCGCAGGAGGACGTGAATGGCGCGCTCAACACGCTGGGGCGCATCCTGTTGATTGGCGATCTGGTGGCGATCATCTGTGCGCTGCTCGGCGGCTGGCTCATCGCCGAGAGCAGTCTGCGCCCAATCACCACGATCACGCGTACCGCCAAAGCCATCGCACGCGACGCCAGCGCAGCGGGACTCGGCACGCGTGTGCGCTATCGGGGGGCGAAAGATGAGGTGGGCGAGCTTGTCGGCACATTCAATGAGATGCTTGCCTCACTTGAACAGGTCGCCAATGCGCAGCGTCGCTTCGTCAGCGACGCCTCGCACGAGCTGCGCGCGCCGTTGACGACGATTCGTGGGA